>JAOZSB010000380.1 GCA_029939895.1 Desulfobacterales bacterium | reverse complement strand
AGTGCCATGATACCCGCATTGCCGGGCTTTGACGGGCAGCGAAAGCCCCTGGCCTGCCACATTAACAACCACAAAAGGCATCATTCATATTTGGTAATATCTGCCCAGCCTGGGAGCTTTACATTTTGCTTAATAATCTTTCGTAATTCGCTTTGAATGTTTTTGTGTTTGGATGATCCTGGGGCAGAGTTTTTTCGCTGATTGCAATTGCCTGCTCATACAAAGGCTTTGCCTCATCAAATCTCTTCTGTTCTTTAAGCACCAAGGCCAGGTTGTTAAGGTGGCTTGCAGAATTAGGATGCTCCATGCCAATGGTCCTCTCATCAATTTCTATGGCCTGCCTGTAATAGCTCTCTGCTTCCTGGAATTTGCCCTGCGACCTTAGCACCCCGCCCAGGTTGTTCAGGTGGATTGCATAATCAGGATGCTCCTTGCCAATGGTCTTTTCATCAACTTCTATGGCCTGCCTGTAATAGTCCTCTGCTTCCTGGAATTTGCCCTGCGACCTTAGCACCCCGCCCAGGTTGTTAAGGCGTTTTGCATATTCAGGATGCTCCTTGCCAATGGTCTTTTCATCAATTTCTATGGCCTGCCTGTAATAGTCCTCTGCTTCCTTGAAATTACCTTGCAATTTAATCATTAAAGCCAAGTCATTAAGGTATTCTGCATATTCAGCAGACACTTGACCCATCGTGTTTTCTGCCCTGTTTACGCATGACCTGACAAGCACTTCTGCCTGGCCATAAGAGCCTGTGCGCCAAAGGTAACCAGAAAAATCGCTTATAGTTTTTACGTCTGGAAAATCGCCATAGGCGATTTCATCCTTTGACAGGGATGCCATATGAAGCATGTGGGGAGTCAGGTGCATGATTTCAATATAACGACCTGTTTTTTCAACTTCCTTTGCCTTGCCCCGCAGGTACTGGGCAGTACTCTTTCCAATCTTGTTGTTATTATCCAGCAGCCTCGCTGCATCCTGGTACAGGCGGTGGATGGTGTAGCCATTGTCCGATGGCTTGAGGATGGAAAAGGATGCAAGCTCAGTCAATCCTGCTTCCACGGATTCTATTTTCAATTCTAAAATCTGTGCAATCAATTCAGCATCAATATTCTCCGGGCTTAAGTAGCCAGCCACAACCATGCAATCAAATGTAATTTGCTCCTTAAATTCATGCCGGGCAAGGTCAAGGGCAGATGCAACAGAGCCTTCGGCCTTTGTGCAGGTTGTTCCTGTGCCAGCAATTGGATTGGTCTTTGACCTTTCTTCCACCTTATTCAACGGCACTGTCTTTGACAATGCACCATAAATCTCCAATGCAACGGGCAGGTTGCCCAAAGCATCACAAATACTCTGAATCATGCTTTTTGACTCATCATTCAAATCACCAGCATCACGCCCGCAATAGGCCATAAACATATTAAAAGCACCTTCATCATCCGGGGTTTCCATATTTACTGATGCAAGGGCCAGGTTTTGTTTTCTGGTCGTTACAATTATATGGGCATTTGTAAACACCATGCCATCGGGGATTGCATCCATTTCAAGGTTATCAAGGATTACAAGTGCAAGTTGCTTTGAATTGATATAATCGACCAGCTTATCAACTATCCCCTCTTCATTCATCTTTGCCAGCGCATCAATTGGAACGCCAAAATTTTTCACCTTGCCAGCAAGTCCCTGCACAGCAGGCAAAATCCCCCCCTCCATGTTAAGCCAATACACACCACCAAGGTAATCGACTGCATACTCATAAGCATACTCAACTGCCATTGCAGTCTTACCAACCCCGCCCTGCCCGCACACTGCCGTACCCTGGGACACCACAACACTTTTTGTTGAGCCGAGTTTCTTTTTAATCTCTCCAACCCACATCTCAAAACCCCGCAATTGGCTATTCTTCATAAACGGGACGTAAAAACCTGATTTTGATTTAGGTTGAAGTTCTGGTTCTGGGTCGGGTTTTGCTTCGGGTTCTGGTTCTGGGTCGGGTTCGGGTTTGGGTTCTGGTTCTGGCTCTGGTTCGGGTTCTGGCTCACGCTGAGCCTGGTCGCTGTTCATAGCAAAGCTATCCGTGCCAATCTGCCCGCCCCTATTGTCAACAATCACCTGATTCCCAATTGTCGCCCCATTATTTGCGACTTCATTTGACTTGGAAACTTGCGGTTCTTTTGCTGGTGTGGCGGCCTGTTGCTCCTTTGGTGGCTTATCTTTCTTAAATGCTTTGTAGCCAAAATATGCACTCAAAACAGTTGCTATGGATACGACAGCTTCAACAAAACCCATTTCCCCCTCCTATACATTGTTATTAATAAACGCATATCAAACAATAGACATTTAATCAATCCCACACTTTAAGCTCAAAAATCAAATGCATTGGGGCTATTAAAAAAAGCCTTTTACTTTATTTACCAGAAGATAAAATTCAGGTCGCAGGCTGGGATGATGACTTAATTTACTTGTGTCCCTGGATAAGGGAATGCGGGGATTTAAACAAAAAATCTTTTTTTGCTGTTCCACCCTGGCAGCCTTGATATATTAATAAACAAAACCTCATCACCTTACTAGCAACAAGGTGATGAGGTTTTATTATTACGAAAGAATTATGTGGCTCACAATTTATGCAAAAACAAATAAGGTGCTACTGGCTTTGAAGACAATTTTCCCTCGGTACATCAACCTATTTTACCATTCGATCGTCGGGTAGCGTTATTTTTTTGTATAGGTCTTTTCTTGCAGCCCTGAGGTAGAATGGCGGTATTCTGAATCTGATTTTTTTGGCTACAAACAGGTTCAGTGTAATCTGCTGGTTAACGTCGTGTATCATCTCGAGGTTTCTGGGGGTTGCGCCTTCGAGTATCCTTATCATTCTATCGGCCAGGAACTCGCCCCTGGCACCTATGTCGTAGCTTGAGAACCCGAGCATTGCGCCAGCTTTTACCATCCTGCTTCCTTCAAGGGCAAAGGTGGGTATTCTTTTTTTGATAAGCAGCTTTAGAATTTTATCAACATCGCTTATCGTCCAGTCAAAGCAGTTGAGGGACGGGATATAGAATGCATCCATACCCTGTGCGATAAGTGCCTCTATTCCTGCCAGGCATTCACTACCGCTTTCTTCCCTGCTGATTTGTTTGTATTCTATGACCTTAAAACCTTTTTCCAGTGCAACCTTGCGTGCATCAGCCACGTTGGAGTATATCATTCCCACCTCAGTATCCGGGTACATGATGCCTAATTTTTTAAAGGATACAATATCGTGGAAAGTTCTGAACATTTTGGTGTAGCGGTCGGGCACGATTCTGACGAAAAAGTTATTTGCTCCAGAGTCGTTTTCATTCATCACAAAACCAGACTTTAGTGGATCCGGGACTGAGATTGCGAGTATAGGTGTTCGATTATTATTAACTTTCAGGATAGCCTTTGTTGCCTCAGTTCCAGCCGCTACTATCAGGTCAACATCCATGCGGTTCATGAGGGTTTTTGCGTTTGAGGCCAGTTCTTTTTGTTTTTCATTGCCCCAGCCAGGGCTGTAGCTAAGCTCGTCCGGGTAAAGAAGCTTTTTTTCCCAAAGCCTTTTTTTGAGTGATTTTTTAAGTGCCGCCATTGTTTGATCGTATGCCCAGTAATGCCCGCCTTCAATATAGCCGATTCTGTATACATCTGCTGTTGCCTGACTTGCAAAGATAGTCAGAGACAAGAGAATGGCTACCCAAAAAGTTTTAATGAAAGTGGTGTTCATTGTTTCCTCCATATTAGCATCTAAAACGGCTACCCGGTTGATTTTTATTATTTAAATATATATCAAGATACAACGTAACAACAAAATTTTATTATCCATCACTAAAAATGCGAGAACATACAGCTTTATAAACTATAAATATACGTAACAACTTCGGCAAAGTCAACAAAATTGGGAATAAACACAGATATTTTGAGATATCACACTTATTTACTTCCAGATGCCACTATTACACAACAATTATTATTAAGTAAAATAGAGCTTCTTCAATTGCAGTTTGCTTTTTCATGTGAACCATTTATTAAGCAAGAATGTGCTAATCTGAAGTTTTTTGTACAAAGGGTCACGCACCGAACAGGGTTTAATCAGTTGCCTGCAACCAAATTTCAAAAAAGTAAAATTATAACCACACACAAAATCGCTGGAAGTAATCTAAAAAAAATCGTGCAATTTCAATACATTCAAATATGAAATTTTATACTATATGGATCAAACCCAAAAAAAACATATTCAGGGATGATACTAATTGTAAATTGCTTAAATTTATGTTATTAAACCTTTTATCTTATAATTATTAATCGCATAATTTTTTTACAATCGCTTTGTAAACCAACAACTCA
>JAOZSB010000379.1 GCA_029939895.1 Desulfobacterales bacterium | reverse complement strand
TGGGTTCATATAAGAACCCTTTTCATAAATTTTTCAAATTAAGGAAAAATCATGCGCCAACTAACTGGACAGGATGCAATCTATTTCCATATTGAAACTCCAAGGCAGCCCATGCATATCACCAGCATTTTATTCTTTACGCCCTCTGGTGATTCCAGTCAGTTTGACTACCATAATTATAAAGATTTTTTTGCTTCAAGGCTTCATCTTGTTGATACATTTCGACAACGAATCATACATACTCCGCTTAAATTAGACCATCCCTACTGGATTGAAGACCCTGACTTTGACATCAATTTTCACCTGCACCGTTTTGCATTGCCAAAACCAGGCGGATGGAAAGAATTCTGCAACCTGCATAGCCATATATTCGCTCAACCCCTGGATAAAACCCGCCCCCTGTGGGAAATCTATTTAGTTGAGGGGCTTGACACGATAAAAGATTTGCCCAAAGGATCATTTGCCTTGATAGTAAAAGCACATCATGCTGCAATTGACGGTGTATCCGGGGCTAATATGATATCGGAAATGTTTAATAAAACGCCTGAATTTGAACCGCCAAAGACACTTGTACCCTGGAATCCAGAGCCTGCACCAACCGATAAAGAGATGTTGAAACAGATGGTAATCAACACTGCAAAACAGCCACGGCTTATTGCCAATGTGTTATCAAGGTTAGTATCTGATGCACAAAAATTAAAACGCTTTGCGCTCAAGGAAAAAAAAGAAATAAAAGATTTCTACGGTTCCTTTGAAGTTCCCCGCACCCGTTTTAACACAACAATTACATCCCGCAGGTCATGGGATGGAATAGAATTGCCGTTACAGGAAGTGCGCTCAATTGGCAAGGCGCTTCATGAAAAAGTAACCATCAATGATGTCATGCTGACAATTTGTTCAGGAGCACTCAGATATTATTTACAAGAAAAAAATGAATTGCCCGACATCCCACTAGTCACAGCAATTCCGGTCTCAGTGCGAAAAGAACACGAGCGATCCAATATGGGCAATCGCATCTCCATGATGTACGCTCAACTGGCAACTATGGAAGCTGATCCTGGGGAAAGATTGAAGGTGATGCATAAAAACGCATTACTGGCAAAAAAAATTAGCAAGCAGCAATCTTCGGAAATGTATAATGATTCACTTCAAATTCTTCCAAATCTGCTTGGAGAAAAGGCCGTGTCATTCTATTATCAAACACAAGACTCCATTCCCTGGCCGATCAAAGCCAATTTAACGATCACTAATGTTCCAGGTCCACGGGAAAACCTTTATATGCCGGGTGCTCAGTTAAAATCAATTTACCTGGCGGCCCCATCGGTGGATTCTTTAGGGCTTTTTATCGGCATTTTCAGCTATATGGATACCATCACAATTAACGCTATATGCTGCCATGAAATAATGCCCGATGCACACCTGTTTGCAGGTTATTTAAGTCAGGCTTTTAGTGAGTTATGCGATATTTACTTATAAAAAATATTGATGACAAAAAAAAAGATTTTACTCCTTTTCCCGCACATTAAATTCGAGTTTCCAGCGTTTCCCGCTTTTTTTCGATACGCACCATAACTCAAGGGTTCCTATCTCTGTTGCTTTAACTTCTATTGTAACTGGTATAACGCTTCCAGTGTCGCCATCAAGGGTAGTTTCTATGGTGGTTATGGCTTCGATCTCGCCTTCCCAGTCATTCACAACTGCTCCAAAGGCATCTTCCAGCCTGGTAACAGACCCGAGAAAATCAAACTTTACTTCCTCGCCAACGACCAGAGCATATTCCTGCCCGGGCAGTGCCTGCTCTGTCCCTTCCTCCATACCAAAAGTGCCAATGCATATTGCCTTAACCGGCTCCGGCATTCCAGGAACCGCAGGCATTGATGCTGCTACTCCTAAATAATATGATCTGCTGAGACCTCCACGGATACGGACTCCGCCTCCTCTTCTGGCAAGCCCGTAATATGCAGCGCCCTTTGCAACAGCAAGGTCAATATCAGCACACTCGATTTCCCTTGCCTTTTCAGCCCCATGCTCCTGGGCCCATGATTCCAGGGTATCAAGCACCCTTTTACGGGCAGGCTCAGATTTCATGACACCGCCGTTAAAAAGAACTGCCGTTGGAATTTTATCACCAAGAAATTTTGCAAGATGTCTTGTAACACCAGGGTCTGCCTCGTATGCCAGTCCAATCTCTTTCAGGCCAGTTTTTGCGACTTGTTTCGGGATTTCATCTGACCTGCATTGAGGGAAAAAACCCTCTAACACAACCTGATCAATGTCCTGCCGTGTTATTTCAGCCTTTATAGTGCCGCCTATCAAACTGCTTCCCCTGCCTAAAATTGTGACTGCAAGTTTTTCTGCTTCACCATCAAGAATCTTCTCCTTTGCGGAACGAACAGAATGCCATAGTCCGCGCATTTGCCATGAATCAAGCCTGGTTCCCTTTTCACCAAGCTTTCTCGCTATTGAATATGCTAAGGCTAAATCCATGTTGTCGCCACCGACAAGGAGATGATCCCCCACTGCGATACGCTCCAGAACAAGCTCACCCTCTTCCTCGTCAACCCTGATGAGGCTGTAATCCGTGGTTCCACCGCCAATATCAAAAACCAGAACAAGATCATCCTTTGCAGCAGATTTTCGCCAGAAATTACCCATATCATGAATCCATGCGTAAAAAGCTGCCTGGGGCTCTTCAAGAAGTATTACATCGGGAAGCCCTGCTGCTGCTGCTGCCTGTACTGTAAGCTCCCTGGCAACTGCATCAAATGAGGCAGGAACCGTAAGCAGTACATCCTGATTCTCCATCATCAGGCTTGAATCTTCCGATGCCATTGTATAATCCCATGCTTCACGGATATGCCTCAGTATTGCTGCCCCAGCCTCAACCGGAGAAAGTTTTCCCTCCTCTGGCCCTTCATTGGGAAGTATTTTACCATTTCTATCCACCCAGGGAGTGCATAACCACGATTTGGATGAAGATATAAGACGATTTGGAATCTCCGCGCCCCTGTCCCTGGCAAATTCTCCAACAGCAATACTGGCTTTATCATCAATGCTGGTTCTTCTATAACTCCAGGGAAGCGACAGCGCATCCTTTGCAACATCATGTTCTTCCGGCAGAAAAATAAACGAAGGTAGAATATTCTTTGCTTCAACTGTTCCCGGCCCTGTAATCTGAGGGATTTCCAGCACCTTGATTTCAGGCTCTTCACCAGGCTGTACATCAACCCTGGAATAAGCTGCCGCACTGTTGGTGGTACCTAAATCTATTCCTATTACATATTTTGCTTCAGACAATTTTAAACTCCAATATATTTGTGATATATGACTGATTCTTTTTTTTTGTTCATAAATCCAAAATCATAAATCCTTAATTCTGAATTATAGTTATTCAATCTCAACTTCAGCAGGTGCAATTATTTTTGAATCAGTACTTTTTGCAAGAGAGGGAAGATTTAGTTTCTCAGCCTTCCATCCCTTGTGACGCAACACGCCTGTAAATGGCGGATTGCCTGTCACATTTCCAGTCAGCTTGACAGCTCCAGGGTCGAAACCAGATTCAATAGTGACGGTCTCCCCCTCTTCCTTGTCCATCACCGGAACGGGCGACAGGTACTTGTCTACTGCTTTCTTGCAACCTTCGTGTATACTCCTGACAGCAGCACCTATCTGACCGTCTTCATAATTGTTCAAGTCTTCTGCAAGAAAATCTATCAGTCGCCCTTCCCTTTGAAGTATTGATGTCAGGTGGATAAAAAGTCGCTCTTCGTCACGTTCCTTTGCCTTGAGGTCAACCTTTGGAATAGCTCTGCCATGTTCTTTTTTAGTTGATTTTGCATTTTGAGATGTATTGGCAAGTTTATTCACTATCATTTTCAGCACCAGCCACTGTACAAAGACTAAAAATGCAAAGCAGACTGAAATTGCAGGCACAAACCATTGCATGATTTTCTGTTCTATTCCCAGAAAAAGTCCAATAAAATCTGTTATCTCCTGATTGGCGATGACCTGATCAGGCATAGAGTTGATTCCTGCAGCAAGTAAACCTGTTCCATAATAAAAGGCTCCGAGTACAAGACCTAATTGTATTAGAGAAAACAATATTAACACAAAAAATGAACGCTTTGAAAAGTTGGCTGACATGTCCATTAAAAATCTCCTAATAATCCTAAAATGTTAACTACACATTTTCACTTTGTTTATCCCAAAGGTTCGTTTATGGTATAAGTAAAAATCATTTCAACTATTATCATAAAAGGCGGGGGTTTTACCTTGTTATGAATCTTAAAATATGATAACCACAATTAATTAAATTGCAAGTTGACTATTTTTCAAAAATATGAGATTATAATTATTCA
>JAOZSB010000378.1 GCA_029939895.1 Desulfobacterales bacterium | reverse complement strand
TTTTACGTTATCGTTTTGACCCCAAGTGGGTCATTTTTAGGTTATCGAAACTATCCTCTCGCTAATAATAGCGAACTATGACCATTTACACAAATTTATTTACAGCCTCTTTTAAATCAGTATAACACTTATAGTCGCTATGGGCATCGCCCATAGCGACTTTTCATGCGACTTTATTATTGAATATTCTCCTATACTATGCAGCATTATCCAGTGCCGATAACCTACCCTCATATTCAATACTTATAATCTTGACATCTTATCCTTTTACTATGTTGTTTTGCACGATATTCCTTCAATTCGGCATTGATATAGTTGTTGTCAAAAATATGTTCCGATTGAATCGAACATAGCCCTGAAAGGGCGGAATATACCAGCCCAGGGCGAAAGCCCTGGGTAGATTCCCACCCCCGTGGTGATTAGCCCTGTAAGGGCGACATATAAATCTAATGACCCGATCATTATAAAAAACTTGGTATTTGTGAATAAGTGCATAATGGAATTCAATTTTTTGGTTATTATACCCAGGGCTTACGCTCAGGGCTGGTATATGCCACCCCTACAGGGCTAAAATGATGCTACCTGATTATATCCTGCCTTAATCTTTATCATACAAAAGATAATTTGAATCGGAACGTTATTTTTACAATCATTATAGTGATTAGCTATAATGCAGTGTTTGATAAGATATTAAGTGAGTCTTGTATGGTATTGAAAAGTATGTATTGATTATAAGGGATTTATGTCTGGCATCATGTGCAGATAAAAATGCGTAGGCAATAAACTATTTAGCGAGTGTTCGTTGATAAAACAAGAAAGCCAGTAGACACTATTGTGTCACTGGCTTTCATTTTGTTACTCAATTGTTCTTATGAGCTATTTTGGGAAGAGTTCCTTTGGTTTAACAGTGCTACCTGTTGCATTTGGAAAATCTTCAGCTTTGTAATCTTTTTTGTTATGCTTAATAAGTTCCCTTGCTTCTTCCATGTAATTTGAGAAACGTTTTTTACACTCATAGAAACCGTGCCACCATGCATAATCTGGAGCCATCATAGCTGTACCAAATCTGGCACGTCTTCCTTCGTGATGCCATAATTCATAGTACTCGACTTCAAGTTTTTCATCAAAAAACTTGGTTTTGTCAAGCAGGCCTTTTTCATAAAGGTCACCAAGCATTTTCTTTGCAGGAGCAAAATAAACTTCGTTGTATTCCTGAACAGCTTTGTCAAGTTTGACATAATGTCCATCAACCCAAGCCTGACCGTGACACTGCATGCAGATTTCCTTCATTTTGTCACGCTCTTTTTTCCAGTCATTTTTTGCCGGAAGTGGTTTGAAATCTTCAGGTCGTACTGTCAAAGGAGCTTGAAGTTCCCATGATAATCTTTCTGTAACGTCATGGGATGTCATTACGCTGCCTGCGCCAGACATATGGCATGATGCACAAGTGGGGCCACGGAAGTCTACGCCGGGGGTCCAGGAACCAGGTGCTGAATCCCAGTTGTATTCATCACCAAAGGTGTCGTAGATTGCGCCATGTTTTGATTCAGTGAATATCTCAATTTGTGGATGGTCAGGGCCTAAATGGCATTGTCCACATGCTTCAGGCTTTCTTGCTTCCATAATGGAAAAGCGATGCCTTGTATGGCAACTTGTACATGATCCCTTGCTTCCATCCATGTTCAAACGGCCAACACCTGTATTGGGCCATGTGGAAGCGTCAAGGTTTCCGTCTTTGTCATTTTTAAGAATTGTACCATGACATGTATAGCAACCAGATTCACGTTCAGTTTCACTGTTCATGCCCTTGTTCAGCCATGGATCAATTTTCCAAATGATTTCCAAGGTGTTTGCATGCTTACTCTTTGCATACTGCTTGGTTTCATCAGGATGACACCTGGAACAATCTTTTGGAGTCACTACAGCAGATATTGGAGTTCGAAATTCTTTTCTGCCATATTTTGTGTCTGATCTTTCGTATTGTTTGAAATGTGATTTGCTGACATCACCATCTACTTCATCTGCAATATGGCAGTCGAGGCAGGTGATGTTCGCACTTGCATGCCTGCTTTTGGCCCAGTCAGAAAAAAGGCCGGGATGCTCGGTCTTATGACACTCAATACAGGCAGCGGCCTGGGGTGACATACTCCTTTCGATCCTGAAAGACTTAATCAGGGATGTGTCAGCGGTGTCTGAGACCGCAAGTCCGGCGAAAAGGAAAAGCCCTCCAAGCACGAGCGCGGAAAGTAGAACTTTCTTGTTAAGGTTGATGAAAAAAGGTTTGCTTTTCATTGGTCCCCCTTGCAGCTGGAAATTCCCAGTCTGCGATTAAAAATTATCTTTTATTACCGCATTCCCAGTGTAGGGAGCTGCGAATTGTTTGTAATTGTAGGCATTAGACGGATTGTGTACTAGGTCTCTGTGACAGTCGGTGCATTGTTTTTCATAGCCTTCCATCGGGAATAATGCTGTTTTGTGGGCAAGCATTGCTCCTCTTTTATTAGGAATGTATAAAAGATTACGGTGGCATTTCATGCACTGTTCGTTTTTGATTGATTTGTATGCCTTTTCACGGTTTTCTTTATGATCATATTCATCCATTGTAAAATGAGCAAATATGTCTTTCAATCCATGAAATGTTTTGGCATAAAAGAAGTTAAAAGTGTCTTGAGGTGCAGGCAGATGACAGTCCATACAATCAGCTGTGAAACCGTGTGCATTATTTACATGGGAAGATGTTTTCCATGTATTATATGCAAACTGGATTTCGTGGCATGAGGCGCAGAATTCAGGAGTTGAAGTCCTTGCCATTGTGTAGTATGAGGCACTGAAAATTGGAAATCCAATTGCTACACCAACGCAAACCAGGATAAGGCTTTTAATAATTTTCTTCATAAATTTTCTTATTGTTAAGAGTTAGTCAAGAATTTTTAATTTAAAGTAGACCTTAACACAGGCGCATAGCTAATGCAAGTAAAAAAAATGCAATACTGCATTTTTTTTTACTATATTTTAAGTCATTGTATTCATTTTTGGTTTTGCTACTTATCAAATGAAAGAAGGTATGTCCTAAGGTTCACTTTTTTGTTTTTTAGCCCCAGCTTTGTTCTCATATTGTATCTATGAAACAAGATTGTGTTTTTGGATACTTCAAGGGCATCGGCAATTTCAATATTAGTCTTGCCTTGTTTTATAAGGTTGGCGATTCGGAGTTCTTTTGTAGTGAGGTTCAGGCATTTTGTTGATAGTCTTTCCAGGAATGGTGATACAATATTCATGATATTTGTTTCAAGTATATCAACAATATTTTTCTGGGAAGGAGTCAGGTCTACTTCCTTTAATCTATTAATGTTAGGTTGCACCAGTCTGGTCAAGTTTTTCAAGATGCTGTCTTCCAGGCCTTTTTTCTCGTTTTCACGTTGCCGCAAAAGTATGTTTAGGGCAGAGTTTATTTCTTTCAGGCGGTTTACGTCAGAGCCAGATTGAATATTGCTATTATTCATTTTTTCATCAACGACACTGGGAGATGTTTCTTTTGTGAACAATCCAATATGGCCAATCGTCTTATTATTGTTTATAATTGATTTTACAGCAATTTTTATCAAATTAATACTACCATCTTTTGCTATGCTTTTAACTTCACAGGTATTTCCTGATTTACTTAAAATTGCATTCTCAAGGTCATTTTTCGATGTTTTGTATTCCTTGAGGTTAAGAATTTCAAGAAAATGTTTTTGATGCAATTCCCTTTTACTAATTTGCAGGTTTTCAAGTAACATATTATTTGCATGGACTAAATATCCGTTGCTATCTGCAATATAAAGATTGCAATCAAAATTATTGAGAACCATGAAAATATCCTCGTTTGATATTTGATGTCCTGAAATGTTTATGGAAGATTCTTTTATTTCATTTTGTAGATTTTCTAGTTCACTAACTAATTCTTGGTTGGTTTTACTCTGGTTATTCATTATGTACCTCTTTAGGTTTATGTAATGGTGCTAAATAAATTTTGTAATAATATATAAAATTCAATATTGTTAGTCAAATTAATAATTGTAATTCACTATAAAATTTAGTTGTTCTCATCAATTTATTTTGATTTTGCAACGCAATAATAGTGGGCACGTAATCACTTTTGAAGCTTGTAAATTTAAATCCTCTTGCTATAATAATTACATAAAGGCAAATTTGGTCAACTCCGACAGCATTCTGTCAATGACGGTTCAATAGGTTTTTTTTGTCAAAAATGGGATTGTAAATTGATGGGAAAATAATGGAATGGAAATTTTTGAAATTTTGGTTTTTTATTTTAAAAAAAAGAATATCAAATAATTATTAACTTGGAATTAAAAACATGTTATAAATAAAATGGGT
>JAOZSB010000377.1 GCA_029939895.1 Desulfobacterales bacterium | reverse complement strand
AATAATAAATGACAGAAAAGCAGCATACTGGACAGCACCGGTTTTATGCCGTGGAGATGTATTTTGCAGAAGCGGCAACGGAGAACTCGTGTGCATCAACCTGAACTGACAGGCTGATTGTTTTGCCTGCCAAAAATCGCACCTTATTTTATCGCACCCTTATTATAAGGAAAATATTGCAGCAAACTTCGGGAGGATATTAAAATGAAAAAAATTGGATTACTAATTACTATACTTTTATTCGTCTGTGCTGTTCAACTTTCATTTGCAGCACCCCAAACCAACTGGAGCAAGTGGCGAGGCCCGGACAACAATGGAATTTCAAAGGAAACAGACTGGAACCCGGCAGCCCTGAACAAAATGAACAAAAAATGGAGCGTGCAGGTGGGCTATGGTTACGCCAATGTCTCCATCCAGGATGATTATGTTTATACAATGGGCCATGCAAATAACAAGGACACGGTTTTTTGCCTTGATTTTAAAACCGGGAAAACCGTTTGGAAGCATTCATACGATGCATCCCTTGGCTCATATAAAGGAACCAGGGCAACACCGATTTTTTCTGATGGAAAAATTTACACCCTGGGCCGGGATGGTGACATCTTTTGTTTTAATGCAAAATCAGGTAAAATTCTCTGGCACAAAAACATTGCTTCTGATTACAATGTCTCCAACATTGAATGGCACTTTTCAAGCTCACCATATATCTACAAAAACATGATCCTTTTGAATGCAAACAAAAGCGGAATCGCGCTTAATAAGGATAATGGCTCCCTTGTCTGGAAAAGTAAAAGCGGCCTGTGCAGCTATGCCACACCAGTTCTTTTTACCAGAAATTCAATAGATTATGTTGCCATGTTTTCGCAAATGGGTCTTTATATCATCAACCCTGATACTGGAAAATCCTATGCATTTTACGAGTGGATTACCAAGTATGACATAAATGCAGCAGACCCGCTTGTCACGGATAAGGGTATTTTTATTTCCTCCACAAGCGGCTGCGCCCTGCTTAAATTCAACGGCTCCAGCCTGACAAAGGTTTATGAAAACTCCAACATGCAGAGCCATTTCAGTTCTTCTTTACTCATTGGCAAGTACATATATGGTATCAGTGGAAGTACTTATTTTGGGCGCACCAAGCTTACATGCATGGAGCTTGCAACTGGCGAGAAGTACTGGAAATCCAAAAACGGCATTGAAGCTGTAATCGCTGCCGGACAAAACCTGCTGAGCATTACAAAAAGGGGCGAACTCGTTATTTCAAAAATAACCCCTACTAAGCACCAGATAATTGCCAAACAAAAGGTTATTAAGGACAGAAAATCAGAATACTGGACAGCACCCACACTGTGCCGGGGATTTGTTTTTTGCAGGAGCGGCAATGGTGAACTTGTGTGCATTGATTTGAACAAGTAATTTTTTTTACCATGAAGATTATCCTCTGCTGGTGAGTCGCTTTAAACAAGTGGTTCACCAGCAGTCGTCCCTGCCGTGAGCTTTATAAGCTTGTCACCCCTTTGGTGAAAATAAAATATCTTTGAGAACCGCTGTAACACGCTTATAAAAAGAGGCCCATACCCATTAAAAAAATATCTTGCCTGGAAGCTGAACTTGTTGTAATTTAACATATATATGTTAGTTACATTTTTGTTGGACTTTTGCTTGATTTTGCAAACCAACTGCGTGTACATTCGGAATATAGCTTTTATCAATATTATCAAACACATAATAAGTTTATAGGAGATATAAAATGGATATTGACTGCAAGAAAAAAGAATCCCAGGCAATCAACGTAACAATCAGGATGATAGACAACTCACAGCACCTTGCCCTGCTCAACATCGGGCTTAACCAGCGATTGGCAGATTTTTTGGATAGCGATGCCCAGCAAATGTTATTTTTCCCGATTGCACGCAAGGATGATCCATCCAGGATCTGTTTTATCAACAAGAACAAAATCCTTTGGATGTACCCTGATGATGATGTACCAAGAGATGACAGTTTGTTTGCACAGACTTCCTATACACCCACAAAAGTTACAGTAAAATGCATTGGAAAACAGACTGTTATCGGAAAAATAAACACCAGGGGAGAAGATAGAATTTCCGATGCCCTTAATGAAAAAACTCACTACCTCAAGCTGTTTAATGCAAACATCCAGAACAAAACAAATGTAACCTGTTTTATCAATCTGGATCATATTGTTGAGGTTGTTCCTGTTGCTGATGAACAGTATTAGCAGAGCTTTTGCCTTGGGGAGACATCAATATAAATCGCCTGTTATTATTAACGGGCGATCCTGCACCTGATTTTAATGCAGAATACTCCTTCAAACAAATTCTTAAAAAAAATTTGAAAAACGCTGATTTTCAAGAAATATCTTGCCTGTAAGCTGTGCATGATGTAGTTTCACATTTTTGATTTGTGTGCTGGTTTTTTGTGTGCGGTCTGGCTATGAAGTATGCACAAAAGTTCCTGATAAATTTGAAATTTTATTACCATGGAAACAATAGCTGTAAATTCTAAATCCGTTTGTAGAAAGAACATTTAAAATGAAAATACTTCTAATAAATCCATACTATCCAATTTCAGAGGCACCTTCGCCACCCCACGGGCTTTCCTTTGCTGCTGGTGCGCTGGAGGCTGCGGGTCATGAGGTCAGGATACTTGATATGGTTGTCTTTCCATATTCCTATTCCATGATGGAAAATCTTTTGATGGAGTTTCAGCCACAAATCGTGGGTGCTGGCTCCGTGACAATGACCTTTGACAGTGCGGTCAAGGTAATTCAGGATGTAAAGCAGATCAGCCCGAATACCGTAACTATCATGGGCGGGCCGCATGTGACCTTTGACTACCAGGGAACCCTGGAAAAATTTTGGGAAGTAGATGCAGTTGTGATGGGAGAGGGCGAAAAAACCATTGTTGAGCTTGCTGCTGCGGTTGAGTCATGCAGGCCCGGGCCATCCACGCCATTTTTTAATGTTGCTGCTGTTCTGGGGGAAGCTTTTTCCAGCATCAAAGGGCTTGCCTTTCAGGGAGAAAATGGAGTTGTCAGCACTGGCGCTCGTGACCTGCTGCAAGACCTTGATTCTTTGCCGGAACCAGCGCGCCACCTTGTACCCCTTGGGAGATACCGCGCCCTGGGCATGTCCATCAGCATGACAACCAGCCGTGGGTGTCCCTTTAAGTGCATATTCTGCGTTGGCAGGCGCATGGTGGGAGCAAAGGTAAGGTATCGTGATCCAGTCAAGGTGGTTGACGAGCTTGAATATCTGGCATCCCTGAACTTCCGGCAGGTAAATCTTGCTGATGATCTTTTTACTGCAAATGAAAAGCACTGCCTTGCGGTTTGTAATGAAATCATGGCAAGGGGTCTGAAGCTCAAATGGACATCCTTTGCCAGGGTAGACACGGTTACGCCACGGGTTTTAAAGGAAATGAAAAAAGCCGGGTGCTGCAACGTCAGCTTTGGAATCGAGACCGGCAGCCCGGAAATCATGAAGACCATCCGCAAGGGAATCACCCTGGATCAGGTTGTCAGGGCTGTTGAAATGTGCGTTGAAGCAGGGCTTGAGCCTCATGCATCCTTTATTTTGGGGTTGCCGGGTGAAACACCGGAAACCCTGAAGCAGACCGTTGCTTTCAGTGAAAAGCTTAAAGCCATGGGTGTTCAGCATGGGTTCCATTCCCTGGCCCCCTTCCCCGGCACGCAGGTAAGGGACGACCATGAAGATTTTGGACTTAAAATTTTGAGCCACGACTGGGCAGATTACCACGCAAACCAGGCCATTGTTGAGACAGAAACCGTAAAGGCTGACATGATGGACGAGATAGTAAGTCAGTGGCAGTCTGTCTTTGACGATTACCTGAAAAATCTTGGGAAAAAAATCGATGCAGGCGATGCAACCGAGGCAGAAGCATTTCCCCTTGTGAGCCTGGTGCGGACGATTATTGCATATGACTTGATGATGGATCAAACCATTGAAAACCTTGGTGCATTCCCAGACCCGAACCCTCCGGCAAATCAGGAGGCTGCTGTTGAAGTGTTAATGGAAAAAATCGCCGGCTCTATTGAACATCCACCAGAAAAAATCAAGGATACCCTGCTTGCAATGCTCACTGACAACAACCTGAAATACAAATACAAAGACAGTCAATACACTTGGGCCTGGGTTGATTTTCTATAATCATTCGATTTAACTACTATATTTTAGGCTAAAAAAAATTGCCTGATAATTTGTTTGATTTTTTTTCCATCAAATAATAGGGTTGTTATTAAGATAATGATGTGATCTAAGTTTTTTTTCAAATCATAAATCACAATTCATTATGAGTTTTTGGAATCATGCATTTTTGATAAATGCATTCAGTAGTGTCCCGTTAAAAATCGAATAATTTCAATTGGATTTGGGCACTAG
>JAOZSB010000376.1 GCA_029939895.1 Desulfobacterales bacterium | reverse complement strand
GGCACAACACAAACGATGTTTACATACATACTTATTCTTTTGGCTGGTGTAGCTCTGCTCTATTACGGTTCTGAATGGCTGGTTGATGGTTCTTCCTACCTTGCATATTCCTTTGCGATACGTCCCTTGATAGTTGGGCTGACAATAGTAGCTTTTGCGACTTCTGCTCCTGAATTACTCGTAAGCCTGATTGCTGCTGCAAAGGACTCAGCAGGCATTTCCGTCGGGAATATACTTGGGAGCAATGTAATCAACATTGCCCTTGTACTGGGCTTGAGCGCAATGATAAACCCTTTGCAGGTCGAAAAAGGCATCAACCGCTTTGAAGTACCATATATGATAGGTGCGTCTGTTTTGTTCTGGGTATTCAGTCTTGACGGCGTGATTGGAAGGATTGATGGAGCTATACTCTTTTCCGGCCTTATTTTCTTTATCATATACAGTATAATTCATGCCAGGGATAATAGCCAGGATAATGACAAGGTAAGTGCAAAACTTACCCCCAAAACCCTTTCATACAACATCTTTTTTATTATAACAGGACTCATTGCGCTTGCGCTTGGAGCGCATTGTGTTGTCAAGTCTGCTGTTTTTATAGCCAGGATTTTCGGTTTAAGCGAGATATTTATCGGGATATCCATCGTGGCCGTGGGAACTTCTCTTCCTGAACTTGCAACTTCGGTAGCAGCCCAGGTTAAAAATGAATCTGATATTTCAATCGGGAATGTTGTTGGAAGCAATATTTTTAATGTCTGCATGGTCATGGGATTGATAGGAATGCTCAAACCTATAAAAGTGGACACTGGCCTTTCAAGGTTTGAATTTCCTTTTATGCTTCTTATAAGTTTTTTGTTCTATATTTTTCTGATAAGAAAGAAAGGACTCACAAGAGTCCATGGAGTTGTGTTCACAGTTGGTTTTTTCATATATATTGGAGTTGCATTTCTTTTGAATAGTTAGTTAAATCAAGCCTTTTGCAAATATCAATACACATCGGACAACATGGGCAAACCATATTGTCATGCATTGATTATTGCAGTATTGCACCGATGAAATACTTGATATGTCCTTTGCAGATATTTTTTAATGTTCTTTTTTTATTGTTTATGCTATATGAAATACTTAATAATTAAAAATGAATTATTAAAAGAGTAAATATTTTAAAGTATTTAAAAAATAATTCTTAATACAGATTGATATTAGTTTGGTATTGACATTTAAATTGCTACTGAAGCTGGTTTATTAAAAAAAGTTTCTGGCAAAGAATTTGATCAGTAAAATACAAAAAGCTGCTTCATTTACTTTGCCATCAACAAGTAGGTCAAATGCAGGAAGCTGAAGTAATAGAGATTATTGAGCAACTGGCGATGGATTTTGTTCTCGCAGATCCCGACGATGAAGAGAATATAAAATCGATACACGATTGCTTTGTCCAAATCAGAGAGTGGGCAGTCAGCTCCAATAAACCAGAAGTAGCTCTACAGCTTGACCTCCCCATCAATATGCTTGCTGATATTACAACCAGTGATGTTGAATCCACAGACAAGGCAATCGACTATATATCCAGCATCATTACCGCCCTTCAGGCATATTTCAGGTATAATCAGGACATCAAGTCTGCCGGGTTTCCAGGATATGTCCCTGAACAGACAGACTCTGCCGAGGAAAGTCCGGACCAGAATAAACCAGAAGCCGATATTCAAACCAAAGAAATAGCTTCCAGTGACATAACCGATGATAACAAGGATTTATCAGACACAATCATCCCTTTTGACGAAGATGAACAACCAGGAGAAGCAGAACAGACAGAAGCAGAACAGACAGAAGAAGAACAACGACCAGAAGAAGAACAACCAGCAAACGAAAACAGGCGCAAAGTATTTCACCCTGGTGCCCTGCCGGCCCATCTTGATGATGATCTTTTTGCTGATTTTCTTGCAGTTCAAGGAGTGGTTCTGGAAAGGATAGAAGTTCTTATCCTTGAGATAGAAGAAAATGAAACCGAGACTAACGTGGGCGAGTTTAAAAGGCTTTTTCATACCCTGAAAGGAGAAGCTGGTTTCCTTGGCCTGGAAGAAGTCGAGGCTATCTGCCACAATGCAGAGGATGTGCTTGATGAGCTTAAAACCGCACCTCATGCTGATCTTTTTCTCTCTATTAAGGACTGGCTTAAAAGGGCGTTTGATTCTTATTCCGGTATTGGAGAATTCCCAGAATCGTCATCAGGTCTTATTGCAAGGATTGATGCGATTGCAGGCAAACCCCAGACAAATGATCAAACCGGTGAACCAGTTACTGAAGCATCTCCCGAGCCGTTGATAGCTGAAGATTCACCCATTACAACCCAGGTTGATAATAAACCCGTTATATCAGAGCCTGAAGAATTTGCAAATGCCACAGCAGAAAATGCGGATGAAAAACCAAGAACCTTCCAGGTAAGGGAATCTGTAAGCGTTGATGCTGAGCGGATGGACAGGCTAATAGACACAATTGGAGAGCTGGTTATAACAGAGTCGATGCTCACTCAGGACACTGATCTGAAATCAATTGCTTCTCCAAACCTTACCAGACACATTAGTCAGCTTGCAAAGATTACCAGGGAACTGCAAATCATGGGGCTTTCCATGCGGATGGTTCCAATTAAGCCCATATTTCAGAAAATGGGAAGAATTGTACGGGATCTTGCAAAAAAATCCGGGAAAAATATTAAATTTGTTGTTTCAGGAGAAGACACTGAACTTGATAAGACTTTGGTCGACAAAATTGGCGATCCCCTGCTCCACCTGGTAAGAAATGCAGTTGACCATGGCATTGAAAATACCCCGCAGGAAAGAATCGAAAAGGGGAAGCCTGAATCAGCAATTGTTGAAATGCGTGCTTTTCACAAAGGTGGAAGAATTTTTATCGAGATAGAAGATGACGGCACAGGCATTGACACAAAGGCAGTTCAGGCAAAAGCAGTACTTCGAGGCCTTGTGGTTCCTGATGACAACCTTTCTGACAAAGAAATTTTTAACCTTCTGTTCGAGCCAGGCCTTTCAACAGCCAAGGCCCTCACCGATGTATCAGGCCGGGGAGTTGGCATGGATGTAGTAAAAAGGAATATCGAGGAACTTCGCGGACAGATTGATATTGAATCAACAAAAGATAAAGGTTCGGTTTTCAGCATTCGAATCCCCCTGACACTGGCTATCATGGATGGCATTGTTGTACGAATCGCAAATGAAAAATACATCATCCCTACCCTTTCAATTATTACTTCCTACAAGCCGACAAAAGAAGATCTTTCTACTATTTTCAGTAAAAAAGGTGAAATGATAAGTGTGCTGGGGCAACTTATTCCTATCTACCGCCTGTCTAACCTTTTTTCCATAGATAGTGCTGAACAGGACCCAACAAAAGCCCTGCTCGTAGTTATTGAAGAAGACGGAAAAAAAGCCGCACTGATGGTGGATGAGTTGATGGGCAAACAGCAGGTTGTGATTAAAAGCCTTGGCGAAACCCTCAAGGGGCTTAACGGGATTTCTGGTGGTGCCATCATGCCCGATGGCAGAATCGGCCTTATTCTGGATGTTGGAGGCCTTGTCAAACTCGCCAATGAAGAGCAACCATAAGCAATGCATTACACAATTCAATCACATTTGTCCTTTTTTTTTAAAAACTGAACAAAATTTAAACCTCAAAAATACTTTATCCTTTTTTATAATCATAGAATGCTTGATCCTGAATTCAGGTGTAAACAAAGCAATTTGCTTCTAAAGTTTTAAATTTTTCAGGAGGGAAAATGAAAGATCTATCGTTAACCCGCAGAAAGTTTATAAAAAAAGTTGCAACTGGAGGGCTTTCCCTGGCTATCGGGGGTACTGCTTATTCATGCGCATCAAAGCCTTTATTGAATTATCCTGAAGAGCAACCAGACATTGTAAAAAAGATTTCCGGCTACTCAAATAATCCGCCAAACATTATCATTATCAATGCAGATGACCTGGGATATGGCGACCTGGGATGCTATGGAAGCAGTGCAATAAAAACTCCCTTTCTTGACAGTCTTGCGAAACAAGGGGTTCGGTTTACGGATTTTAACACCAGTGACTCCGTATGTACACCATCGAGGGCTGGTCTTTTGACGGGAAGATACCCAAAACGAATGAAGCTGGATGTTCCTTTAATGCCGGAAGGTTCCTCAGTTAAAAAAAAGCTGTTGATGAATATCGGCTATCTTGCCGGAAGTCTCGGTATAATGGATTTAGCAACTGAAAAAGGGGCCTATGGCCTTCACCAGCAAGAAATAACACTGCCCGAAGCGTTGAAAGTCAGAGATTATCAGACATGTATGGTCGGCAAATGGCACCTTGGCGATTATTCAAGCAGCCCTGAACACAACCCGATAAATCACGGTTTTGATAGTTACTTCGGTGTTCCGCACAG
>JAOZSB010000003.1:42338-45303 GCA_029939895.1 Desulfobacterales bacterium | reverse complement strand
AGTTCCCCAGCTTCAAAATCTGCAGCGTGCATGAAATGCAAGTATAAGCCCTGATGTTTTAGTGAAATAGTATTTAGCGATTAAAGCGTAAGACAGGGTAACGCATAATACTGTTTTTACTAAAATAGCTTATCAACACAAAGCGTTATCAAAAATGATCAGTCTACAATTTATCAGATTAATTCATTTTAAATATTATCATCATCAAACTAAAACTTCAACCTTTGATAATACATTTTTTTTGATATTTAAATAGAGGCAATATTTATTTGGAGTATCAAAAGGCTGGAACCAACAGTGAATAAAAACAAAAAATCTGGTTAACCCTTAGATTAAAGTTAACCAGATTTAATTATATTAACCGATTTTTAAGCTGCAATAAAGTTATTTGATTATTGCGCTGGTCTTTGCCTTCATTGCTCCCCAATCGTATTTTTTGGCAATCTCCAAAGCGTCATTAGAAGATATTCCATTAAACGACAACAGGAATATACCGCCTTCTACCTGCCCGCTTACCAGGGAAACTATGATGGAGCCAGCTCCTTCATTTTCATCAAAGGCCCGAACAACCTGGAACCCGTCAATTACTTCGGATTTCATTGTCATGCCGCCGCTGCTGGCGTTGCCAACGTTCCCTGTTTCTTTTTGGCTCTGCACCATTGCATTTGTTCCAATAATAATCATAGAACTAATAGTTTTGCCGCCGCTTTCATAGCTGCGTGTGGCATTGGTTATCTTCATTCCACCCATATCCATACTCATTCCGCCCGGTTCACCTGCTGTCCATCCGCTCAAATCAACAAGAAGCGGTTTTAACTGCTCTGATTTATCACCAAAAGCCGGCCCGGAACCAATAAGCACCAGTAGAATAATTACGGTCAACGACAATAGGGATTTTTTCTGATTCTTTTTTAACATGGGTTCCTCCTTGTACCTTTAAAATTTGAAATATAAATATTTTACATAATATTAATTTTTATCTTCTCTTTTATTTTGATAACCAAAAAATCAAGCCCGTTGATTGTCCAGACAAGCTGATCTCTGTGATATTGCCAGGAGACACCATAAAGCCGGCCCATCCATTTTATCTTCCGGTTCTCCATGCACCCGCTTCTGGTTAAAAATAATTGAAACAGATCTCGTCAAAAAGCTATTTTCCCAGCGGTATAACTACATCCACAGACTTACCCTCCTCAACAATAATCGCTGAAACCGTCTTAACAACATTATTATAATCATCAATCACACTAATGCTGTAACTGCCAGGCGCAAGGACAATCTTCCGGTTTCCAACGCCTTCAGTTTGTCCAACACGTTTTTTTGTTTCTCCAGTGGGGTAAACATAATACCACCAGTATTTTTTGGATGTAGAAGAACCCGATATTACGGGCTTTATCATAATTGATCCAGAAGCAAACTTGACTGTTTTAGTGACCTGCTCCCCTGCGCCTATTTTTATACCACGAACCCAAAGGGTCATAACAGGGTTTGTGTCCTGCTCAAAAACCTTAACATCATATTCACCAGGATTGAGAATAATTTTGGCCCAGCCCTTTGATTCAGATTTTGTTACTTCTTCGCTGGTTCCAGCCTTGTAAATTGTATACCAGCTGTAAATCGGCTTGTCTGCAGAGTCTATGCCCCTGATTTTCAATTCGCTCTCGCTGTAGACAATTGTTTCTTCACGTCTTTTTGATTTACTTACCTTGACATGCTTGCGCCAGATCGTCATCTTTGTGGAACGGGAAGTAGTTTTAACATCATAAATTCCCTCCTTAAGTGAAAAATTCACATCTGCTCCCTCACTCGATGCGATCACCTGACCACCCTGATGCACCTGCACATCCATATAAACTTTCCTGTTATTTTTATCACGCCCCAAAATCAAAAGATTGTCAGAAACAATACTTTTTGTAATCGCACCAAAGGCCTTTGCAAGCCCCTTTGCATCTGCCGCACCAAGCATCATCCCACCAGATGGCGCAACAATGCACTTTAACGAATCCAGACCTTTTTTATCCATGCCAAATCCAACCACATGGATCTTGGTGACAATCCCTGCATTTTTCAATTTTAATGCAACCCTGCATGGATCCCCTCCACAGCTCTCCATGCCATCGGTAACCACCAGAATAACTTTCTCTCCCTTGATTTCCTGGTTAAAATCATCAACAGCCATTTCAATCGAAAATGCAATGGGAGTTTTTCCCTTTGGGACAAGCGACTTAATTTTTGTCTTTACTGCATCCGCCTGAATACTTCCCATTGGAACTTCCAAAACAGAATTGGAGCATTTCTTATTAAGGTGACCATACACTCTCAGTGCAACCTGCATATTTTCCAATTTTGCAAGTTCATCCACTATTTGACCAAATGCATTTTTAGCTATCTCAATTTTTGCTTTTCCGTTAATCTGCCCCCACATGCTGCCCGATGCATCAAAGATAATCACTATTTGAGTTTTAGCGGCATTACCAGAAAAGGCAATCACAAATAAAAGAACAAATACAGCAGTAAAAATTTTCAAAATTTTTTGCATCTTACTCTCCTGTAAAAATTGATTTTCGACCATTTACTTCTACTTCACTACTTTTTCAATCAACATCTATACCAAAATCCATAACATATTTCTACAAAAATAGTAAATACTGTTATTTTGCCTTCGTCTAAACCTGGAATTACTTATCCAAAAATAGCAAAGGCCCATTGGAGCAAATTTTAGTGCGAGTTATTTAAAGAGGGGTGAGTTGTTTTTTTGATGAGGAGACAATTTTTAAAAAAAAAGAGCCAAGTACTTTTGAACTATTGTCATAAGTAAATGGCTCCAATATTTTTTTTCTTTGACTGCTGTTTATTAGTCTGGTGTATCGTCTTTCTTTGGTTCTGTATCTTCAGCAGGAGCTTCTTCTGCCTCAGGAGTTTCCTCCTCAGTAGGAGCTGCTTCAACAGCTTCTTCGGCTGCTTC
>JAOZSB010000003.1:0-42238 GCA_029939895.1 Desulfobacterales bacterium | reverse complement strand
GCTTCTTCGGCTGCTTCCTCAACTGCTTCTTCAACTGGAGCAGTTACAACCGGATCAGCTTTTTTCTTCTTTTTCTTCTTCTTTTTCTTTGGAGCCTCAACCTCGACCAGCTCCACCATTGACATGGAAGCACAATCACCCGGACGTATACCAAGCTTTATTATTCTGGTATATCCACCATTTATTGTACCAAAACGATCGTCAGCTTCTTCAAAAATCTTATGCACTACATTTTTTTCGCGAACAATAGCCAGAGCCTGCCGTCTTGCGTGGAGGTCCCCACGTTTGGCAAGTGTGATTATGTGATCTGCCCACTTTCGCAAAGCCTTGGCCTTGGCGTCTGTAGTTCTAATCCTGTCGTTTTTCAAAAGGGATGTTACCATATTTCTGAACATGGCTTCCCTGTGACTGCTTGTTCTGCCCAGCTTGACTGTCTTATTTCTGTGTCTCATGGCTATATGTTACTCCTCGTCATCTTCTATCTCGTCCGGTGGCTCGAATCCATCAAGATTCATACCCAGGGAGAGACCCATTTCCTGAAGAACTTCCTTGATTTCATTCAAGGACTTTCTACCGAAGTTTTTGGTCTTGAGCATCTCACCCTCTGTTTTCTGGACAAGCTGGTATAACTTGTTAATATTAGCATTTTTAAGGCAATTGGCACTTCTGACCGACAACTCAAGCTCATCAACACTTCTATAGAGATTCTCATTAAACTTGGGTGTCTTTACTTCTTCGGTCAGCTTGGCTGGTTCCGGCTCTGCCTCTTCATCAAAATTGATGAAGATGGACATCTGCTCTTTAAAAATCTTTGCTGCATATGCCACTGCATCCTCTGGAAGTAAACTGCTGTCTGTCCAGACTTCCATAGTCAGCTTGTCATAGTCAGTCTTTTGACCAACCCTGGCATTTCCAACTACATAATTAACTTTTTTAATAGGCGAGAAAACAGAATCAATGGGTATTGTACCTATTGGTGCTTCCTCGTCTTTGTTTGCCTCGGCCAGGGAAAAACCCCTGCCAAGTTTTACAGTCAGGGTCATTGAAAGCGAAGCACTTTCTGAAAGTGTCGCTATTACATGGTCAGGATTAAGTACTTCCACCCGCCCGTTGCCGCTGACAATGCTTGCTGCTGTGAGTTCACCCGGTGTGTCAACATCTATAGTTACTGTCTGAGGATCTGCATCGGTCATCCTCAGTCTTACTTCTTTAAGGTTCAAAAGAATTTCAGATACATCTTCAAGGACACCAGGCACAACAGAGAACTCATGGGGTACGTTTTCGAACTTTACAGAAACTATTGCAGCACCGCAAAGAGACGAAAGAATTATGCGCCTCAAAGCGTTACCGAGTGTTATTCCATAACCTCTTTCCAGAGGCTCACACACGAACTTGCCGTAATCAGGTGCACTTGAAAGCTGCACCTTGTCGGGTTTAATCATCTCACGCCAATTCATATACTTTAGACTTTTGGACGTCGTCATTGCTATCTCTCCGAATTAAATTAACGGATTTTTACTTGGAGTAAAGCTCTACTATGAGCTGCTCCTGGATCGGCATTGTAAGGTCATCCCTTTCAGGAAAACTCTTAACAGTCGCTTTAAAAGCTTCGTTCTCAAGCTCAATCCACTGTGGAACGCCTCTTCTTGCTACCGCTTCCAGAGCGCGAGTAATTATCTCCACACTCCTGCTTTTTTCTTTTACTTCTATTATATCGCCGACTTTTACTTGAAATGAAGGGATATTAACTTTTTTACCATTAACCTTAAAATGGTTATGTCTTACAAAGTGACGTCCCTGTGTTCGAGAATCAACAAAGCCGGCTCTGTAAACAAAGTTATCTATTCTTCTTTCCAGGCTAACCAAAAGGTTTGTGCCGGTGATACCTCTCTGACGGTCAGCCTTTTTGAAAAACAGTCTGAACTGTTTTTCCGAAAGGCCATACATCCTCTTGACCTTCTGCTTCTCTCTGAGCTGTATACCGTAATCAGAATTTTTTCTGCCCCTGCGCTGTCCGTGCTGCCCTGGTGGGTAACTTCTTCTGTCGAATGAGCATTTGTCCGAATAGCACCTGTCCCCTTTAAGGAACAATTTCATATTTTCACGCCTGCATAAACGGCATACTGAACCTATATATCGTGCCAAGTCCTGCCTCCTTTGAATCTATATCGTTAAACTCTACGCCTTTTCGGGGGGCGACATCCATTATGGGGTAACGGAGTGACATCCTTAATATTTAAAATAGTGAATCCAGCCGCCTGAAGTGCCCTCAGAGCTGATTCGCGTCCGGCACCGGGGCCTTTAACATACACTTCAACGCTTCTCATGCCATGCTCCATTGCTTTTTTCGCAGCATCTTCAGCAGCCATCTGTGCAGCAAAGGGAGTACTCTTTCTTGAGCCTTTAAATCCCTGCACACCAGCACTGGACCATGAAACAACGCCACCAACCGGATCTGTTATCGTTACTATTGTATTATTGAACGTCGATTGTATATGAACAACCCCACTCGGCACGTTCTTTTTCTCTTTTTTCTTTACGCGGCCTTTTTTCTTCGCCATGTCTTTCCTGCAGCCTCCCAATAAACTTAAATTTTTCATCGAAGCATTTTATTTAGCTAATCCATAAGATATGGAAGACAATAAAATAAAAAACTCCTGATAAACCTTAGATATTATGATTTTTTTAATTTTGATTAGTATTTATAATCAAAAAATCATAAATCGAAAAAAGGATTATTTCTTCTTGACTCCGCCTTTTTTCTTAACAGCCGTTCGTCTCGGCCCTTTTCGAGTTCTGGCGTTAGTACTTGTTCTTTGACCGTGGCATGGGAGAGACTTTCTATGACGAAGTCCTCTATAGCAACCAAGATCCATAAGCCTTTTGATGTTCATGGATACTTCAGTTCTAAGTTCACCTTCTACCATGTACTCATCATCAATTACTCGTCTAATTGCATTAACTTCAGCATCAGATAAATCGTCAGTCTTGGTATTGTAATCAATCTTGAGCTTGTCCAATATCTTTTGGGAGGAACTTCTTCCAATGCCCCTGATATAGGTTATCCCGATCTCCACGCGCTTGCCCCTGGGCAAGTCAACTCCTGCGATCCTAGCCAAACCTATCCTCCTTAACCTTGCCTTTGTTTATGTCTTTTGTTTTCGCAAATGACCCGCACAACATTTTTCCTGCGGACAATCTTGCATTTTGCGCACATTTTTTTAACTGAAGCTCTTACTTTCATAAAATCTCTCCAATAACTACTTAGCCCTGTAAACAATCCTGCCCCGTGAAAGATCATAGGGAGAAAGTTCGACTGTTACTGTATCTCCAGGCAGTATCTTGATAAAATGCATTCGCATTTTTCCAGATATATGAGCCAAAACCTGATGTTTATTTTCAAGCTCAACCTTGAACATGGCATTGGGCAACGTTTCTCTCACCGTTCCCTCAACTCTGATTGCTTCTTCTTTAGCCATGCTTTTATCCTTTTTCAAATATAACTACTAAATTTTTAATTGCACTCTGATTCTTATTTTTTAAGAATCAAAGCAATGAAATTACCGTCTGCCCTTCATAGTACCTTTTTTCAAAAATCCTTCGTAATTACGACTAAGCATGTGTGATTCAATCTGCGATACTGTGTCGATTGCAACTCCAACAACAATCAAAAGTGATGTGCCGCCAAAGTAGAAGGGTACGTTGAATTTTGTCATCATTATAGACGGGAGGACGCATATTGCTGATATGTAAATCGCACCTCCAAGTGTAATCCGGGTAAGAACACGATCTATAAAATCGGCTGTTCTTTTGCCAGGCCTTATGCCTGGAATAAATCCACCCTGTTTTTTAAGATTGTCCGCAACATCTGATGGATTAAATGTTACAGCAGTATAAAAGTAACAGAAAAAGAATATCAGGGCTATAAATGGAACTTCATAAAAAATACTGCCAGGACGAAGCGCATCTGCAACAGCTTTCATCCAGGGTACATCAATAAAACCAGCGGCGGTTGCAGGAAACATTATTATAGATGATGCAAAAATCGGCGGAATAACACCAGAGGTGTTTATCTTTAATGGAAGATAGGATGCCTGTCCTCCATACATTTTTCTGCCAACCATCCGTTTTGGATACTGCACCGGGAGCCTGCGCTGCCCCTGTTCCATAAATACTATAATTGCAATTACACCAACCATGAAGGCTGTCAAAAGAATTACACCAAAAATTCCCATATCGCCAGTGGTCATCATCTTGAAAGTTTTTGATGTAGCAGCGGGTAACCTGGCAACGATACCGGCAAATATTATTAATGATATGCCGTTTCCGATTCCGTGTTCTGTAATCTGTTCCCCAAGCCACATGATAAATGCTGTTCCAGCAGTAAGTGTAAGCACCGTCATGACTCTAAAGGACCATCCCGGATCAAGTACAACACCCATCTGCTCAAGCCCGACGCTGATTCCGAATCCCTGAATTATACTCAGGAATACAGTACCATAACGGGTGTACTGGGTTATCTTTTTTCTTCCCTGCTCACCTTCTTTTGAAAGTCTTTCCAGGTGAGGAATTGCAACGGTTAAAAGCTGCAAAATAATTGATGCGCTGATGTAAGGCATAATTCCCAGGGCAAAAACAGAGAGCCTTTCCAATGCTCCACCAGAGAACATATTGAAAAGACCAAATATCGTGTCCTGCGCCCTTGCGAAAAAATCTGCCAAAGCTCCTGCATCAATTCCAGGTGTTGGAACATGAACGCCAACTCTGTAAACCGCAAGTAACAGTGCAGTAAAAAGTATGCGCTTTTTTAGCTCTGGAATCTTAAATATATTTCTTACGCTGCTGCCTACCAATTTATTTTCATCCTAAAAAATTGTTAGTTATTGCCTGAACAAAAAAAAATAACTCCAAGGGTGTATCAGCTTAAATCTATTTTTCCGCCGGCAGCCTCAACTTTTTCGACCGCCCCCTTGCTTGCCTTGTCAACCTTGATTGTCAAAGCTACGCTAAGTTCACCATTACCAAGGAGTTTAACGCCATCCCTTTTGCCCTTTACCAGTCCGGCTTTTACAAGAGCAACCTCATCAACAACAGCACTTCCATCAAACTTTACAAGGTCTGAAATATTGATCAGGGCGTATTTTTTCTTAAATATATTTGTAAAGCCTCTTTTGGGAAGCCTTCTCTGTAGAGGCATCTGGCCGCCTTCAAAACCCGGTCTAACGCCACCGCCACTTCTACTGTTCTGACCATTACAACCTCGACCAGCGAATGTGCCAGTTCCGGAACCAGGTCCTCTTCCAACACGCTTTCTTGGTCTTGTCGATCCCTTTGCAGGAGAAAGTTCATGCAGCTTCATTTTTTAGTTCTCCTCGACCTTAACCAGATGGCAAACCTTGTTGACCATTCCTCTTGTTGAGGGTGTGTCTACAAGTTCCACGGTTTTATTTATTTTTGTAAGGCCCATCCCCCTAAGCACTTTTCTGTGCTTTTCAGGTCTGCCTATCATGGATTTAATCATTGTAATTTTAATTTTATCAGCCATTTTTCCGCACCTTTAAAGATCCGCAGGGTTAATTCCGCGTCTTGCAGCTATTTGTTCCTTGCTCTGTAAACCACTCAGCCCGCTGATAGTCGCTTTTACCACATTATGAGGGTTGTTCGATCCAAGGCACTTGGTAAGAATATTCTGAACGCCGACCGCTTCAAGCACAGCACGAACAGCACCACCGGCAATAACGCCAGTTCCCTGTGAGGCTGGTTTTAAAAGTACCCTGCCAGCGCCGTACCTCCCAACAACTTCGTAAGGTATGGTTCCATCTACAAGAGGAACACTGACCATAGTTTTTTTGGCCTTTTCAACGCCTTTTCTTATCGCTTCTGGGACTTCTCCAGCTTTGCCCAGGCCGAAACCAACCATGCCCTGGCCATCTCCTACAACAACAATCGCACTAAAGCTGAATCTACGTCCGCCCTTAACAACCTTTGCAACACGGTTTATATAAACGACTTTATCGATATATTGACTATCTTCCTGTTCTCGCCTTATCAAGGACTTTCCTCCCAATAAACTTAAATGTTTTGTCGAAGCCAAACCATAGTTTATCCCTAAGGTCTGGTTATGAAATAAGCAAAAAAGCTCCTAATAAACTTAAATTCTTAGCGAAGCATTACCTTTGTTTATTCAAATGGCTCGGTTAACAAACAAGCAAATAAAATGTTTTATCTTTCGCCTATAATTCCAAACCAGCTTTACGGGCACCGTCAGAAACTGCTTTTACTCTGCCGTGGTAAAGAAATCCATTCCTGTCGAAAACAACACGGCTGATACCTTTTTCTTTTGCCCTGGCTGCAACCATCTGGCCAACAACCTTGGCTCTATCGGTCTTGTTTTTCAACTCTTTATTTTCTGCTACTTCTTTTTCTAATGAAGATGCAGCAACAAGGGTATTCCCGCTTATATCATCAACAATTTGTGCGTACATGTGTTTTGCACTTCTAAATACGCTCAACCTTGGTCTGTCAGCTGATATGATAATTCTCTTCCTGATTCTTTTCTTACGCTTTTGCCTCGCAAGAAGTCTTGGGTTTGTAGCGCCCATTGTTAAAAATTCCCTTTTTTATTTTGCGCCGGTCTTGCCAGCCTTTCTGATTATTCTCTCTTCAAGATATTTAATGCCCTTGCCCTTATATGGCTCAGGTGGCCTTAGATCTCTAATGGATGCAGCGGTTCTTCCCAGAATTTCTTTGTCAATCCCGGTAAGTTTTATCTGCTTTCTATCAATGGTTGCGCTGATGCTTTCTGGCAACTCAAAACTAATCTGATGTGAAAAGCCAAGGTTGAATAATATTTGATTTCCTTTAACTTCAGCCTTATAACCTATCCCGTTAAGCTCCAGAATTTTTTCAAAGCCTTTGTCTGTTCCAATAATCATATTTGCGACAAGAGATCTCATCAAGCCCTGAATTGCTCTGCTCTGTTTGTCATCTTTTATAAGGTTGACGTTAACTTTGCTATCCTCAACTAAAAGATCGACTGCCGGATGCACGGTCAAATCAAGGCTTCCCTTTGCCCCCTTAACAGTCACAACCCTATCTTTATATGATACTGTTGTCTTTGCAGGTATCTCTATCGGTTTTTTGCCAACTCGCGACATTTTGTACTCCCAATAAACTTAATAGTAACAACGAAGCTTTCTGCTTAGTTTATCCAAGTGGTTTGGTTATGAAATAAACAAAAAAACTCCCAATAAACTTAAAATTACCTTCGAAGCAGGTTGCTTAGTTTATTTCGCTGGTCTGGTTATGAAATAAGCAAAAAGCTTCTAATAAACCAAAATTTTTGACTGAGCTATGATTTTGTTTATCCCGATGTTTCGGTTAAAAAAAAAGCAAACAAGCTCTAAATGATTAAATCTAACAACATAGCCTTTTATAAATTCAGTTCATTCACCTGGTTATTGCGGTAAATAAGCAAAAGGCTACCAGACTCGGCAGATAACTTCTCCACCTGTATTCATCTTTTTAGCTTCCTTGTCGGCCATGACTCCCCTTGAGGTAGTCAGGATCGAAATGCCAAGTCCGTTGAGTACGGGTTTAATATTTTTACTTTTTGAGTACAGTCGCCTGCTTGACTTGCTCGCTCTTTCAATACCGTAAATAGCGTGCCTGCTGTCTGGACCATATTTTAAGTAAACCCGCAGAACTCCTTGTTTGCTATCTTTGACAAACTTATAATTCTTAATGTATCCCTCGCTCTTGAGGACCCTGGCTATATCGATTTTCATCTTGGAACCAGGAATATCTACACTGTTGAATTTTGCTCTGCCTGCGTTGCGAATTCTCGTAAGCATATCTGCTATGGAATCTGTCACCTTCATGTTGCAATTACTCCAAAAACATTTTCGTTTGCTACCAACTTGACTTTATCACCCCTGGAAGCTTTCCCTGGGAAGCAAGATTTCTAAAACATATCCTGCAAATTCCGAATCTTCTCAAGAAAGCCCTCGGTCGTCCGCAGATTGGGCATCTGTTATATGCCCGCACCCCAAACTTGGGTTTTCTACTTGCCTTTTCTCTTAGCGCTTTTCTAGCCAATCCGGCCTCCTTATCGATTAATTCTTGAACGGCATACCAAGGAGTCTGAGGAGTTCTTTGCCTTCCTCATCGGTCTTGGCCGTGGTTACGATTGATATATTCATGCCTTTAATATGATCTAACCTGTCATAATCGATTTCTGTAAAAATTATGTGTTCTTTGATACCAAGGGAATAGTTTCCCTTTCCATCAAAAGATTTGCCAGAAATACCCCTGAAGTCTTTAACACGGGGAAGAGCAATGTTTACAAATTTGTTATAAAAATCGAACATTTTTTGTCTTCTCAGAGTCACCATGCAACCGATTGGCATTCCTGTCCTGAGCTTAAAAGCCGCGATTGATTTTTTTGCTCTTGTAATAACAGGCTTCTGGCCTGCGATCAAAGCAATCTCTTCAACTGCGGAATCAAGCACTTTTATATTCTGAATCGCCTCTCCAAGTCCCATGTTCAGGACTATCTTATCGATCTTGGGTACTTGAAATTTGTTCGTGTACCCAAATTTTTCAATAAGTTTGGGAACAACATCTGTTTCGTAAAATTCCTTAATCTGCGACATCTTCTTACTCCGTCATGAATCCAAAAAACTAATTTCTATATATGAAAGAACTTTTTTTTCAACATGCAAGGTTCTTTCATGTTTTGCTAAAGGGCCACTGGTCAGAACAATATCCGACCAAGGCGGTCAGTGCCTTGTATCAGGCATCAATTACCTCGTTGCATTTTTTGCAAACCCGGACTCTCTTACCATCATCCAAAGTTTTAATGGACACCCTGGTCGGCTTTAAGCACTTGCTGCAAACAAGCATAACATTTGACCAGGCCAGCGGTGCCTCTTTGTCAACAATGCCACCCTGCTTATTCTGTGCATTGGGTCGCATATGACGTTTTACCATATTTACGTTTTCAATCAGCACCCTGCTGTTCTTAAAATCAATCCTGATGACTTTGCTGATCTTCCCTTTATCTTTGCCGGCAAGAACCTTTACCTTGTCGTCTTTTTTTAGTCTGGTGCTGCCAATATTTTTCATGATTAAAAAATCTCCCGATCTTCTTATATTCTATAACTCGGCCTTTTACAGAACCTCTGGAGCAAGTGATATTATTTTCATATATCTTTTAGCTCTGAGTTCTCTCGCAACCGGCCCAAAAATACGGGTTCCAATTGGTTCGCCAGTTGGATTGATAAGCACAGCCGAATTATCGTCAAATCTGATGTATGAACCATCGGGTCGTCTTATCTCTTTTTTTGTCCTTACCACTACTGCCTTGAGAACGTCGCCTTTTTTTACTTTTGCGTTGGGTATTGCCTCTTTTACAGAGACAACAATAACATCCCCTATACCGGCGTATCGTCTTCGGGAACCGCCAAGAACCTTTATGCAGTATAAAATTTTAGCACCCGAATTATCAGCAACGGTCAATCTAGTTTCTGACTGAATCATTTCTCTTTTCCTCTATGCTATACGGCCTTTTCTACGATCTTGCTGACACGCCATTTTTTGGTCTTGCTAATTGGCCTGGATTCAGTAATCGTAACCTTATCGCCGATTCCGCACTCGTTTCGCTCGTCATGGGCAGAAAACTTCGCCCTGCGCCTGATATATTTCCCATAAAGTGGATGCTTAACCATCCGCTCAACAAGAACCACCACTGTCTTATCCATCTTGTCACTGACTATGGTGCCCATAAGCTGTCTTTTCATACCACGATTCTTCATACCGCTCATACCGCTGTACCTGTAAGTTTCTTTTCTTTTAATATGGTTTTAACTCTGGCAATCTCTTTTTTAGCACTGCCGAGCTTGGTAGTATTTTCAAGCTGACCAATTTCTTGTTGAAAGCGCAGATTGAAAAACTCCTCCTTGAGGTCAAGAAGTTTGCGTTCCAGTTCATCTGGTTGCATATCTCTTAATTCACCGGCATTCATATCATTTCATCCCTTGCGACAAATTTGGTTTTTACAGGGAGTTTGTGGGCAGCCAGTCTCAAGGCCTCTTTTGCCATTTCCCTCGGTACTCCAGACATTTCATATAACACTCTGCCAGGCTTGATTACTGCCACCCAACCTTCTGGTGGCCCTTTACCCTTGCCCATCCGTACTTCAGCAGGTTTTTTAGTATATGGCTTGTCCGGGAAAATCCTGATCCACATCTTTCCGCCTCTTTTTACATGCCTTGTCATGGCAATACGGGCAGCTTCAATTTGCTTTGAGCTGATCTTGCCACACTCGACTGCCTGGAGGCCGTATTCTCCGAAGCTAAGGTCGCCGCCTCGATAGGCTGCTCCCCTCATTTTTCCTTTTTGTACTTTCCTATGCTTTACTTTCTTTGGGCTAAGCATATTATATCTCCAGTCGAACTTTAATGTTTTTACGAAGCTTAGATTTTTGCTTACTTTAAAGGGTTAATCTACAAGATAAACAAAAAACTTTTCTTACGAACCTGCTTTATGCAGCCTCGATCTCATCTTTTGTCAAAATTTCGCCCTTAAAAACAAACACCTTAATTCCAATAATTCCGTAGGTGGTCTTAGCTTCTGTCGTGCCGTAATCAATATTGGCCCTCAGGGTATGCAAAGGCACTCTGCCTTCTCTGTACCATTCTGTTCTGGCCATTTCTGCTCCACCAAGGCGGCCGGCGCATATAACTTTTACGCCCTTTGCTCCAAAACGCATTGCAGATGTTACGCCTCTTTTCATGGCACGCCTGAAAGCTACTCTTCTTTCAAGCTGCAGAGCTATGTTTTCTGCAAGCAACTGGGCATCAAGCTCAGGTTTCTTAACTTCCTTTATATCAATAAGGACTTCCTGGGTCGTCAAATGCTCAAGTTCTTTTCTTAAGACCTCAATTTCAGATCCTTTTTTACCTATAACGATTCCTGGTCTTGCTGTGAAAACTCTAAGTCTAACCTTTTTTGCAGAGCGTTCAATTTCAATCCTTGAAATACCTGCGTGAAAAAGTTTCTTCTTAATGAATTTTCTAATATTGTAGTCCTCAAAGATATAAGTTGCATATTTACCTTTCTTTGCGAACCACCGGGATTCCCAGGTTTTAACGATTCCTAATCTCAGTCCTATCGGATTTACTTTCTGACCCAAGCTACAACCTCCCTTATCTTATACCGGAGTATCTGCCAGCACTACCGTTATATGGCTGGTCCTTTTTATGATTTTGCCGACTCGACCACGTGCCCTGGCTCTCCAACGTTTGTAGGAAGGGCCCTGGTCAACTAATAAATTTTTCACTATAAGTGAGTCCACGTCAATGTCTGCTTTCTGATCGGCATTTGCAACCGCAGACCTCATTATCTTTTCAACTATTCCCGCAGCCTTCTGAGGCATGAATTTGAGGCTGTTTAACGCATCCTCAACAGGCCTGCCCTTTACTGCGCCCACCAGCATTCTCACCTTCTGCGGTGAAATACGGATGAATCTGCCTTTTGCTGTTACCTCTTCCATAACGTTTACCTTCTTTAATTATCTAACCTTAGTTTTCTTGCCGCTGGCATGACCATAAAAAGTTCTGGTCGGAGAAAATTCACCCAGCTTATGCCCTACCATATCTTCTGTCACAAACACTGGTATAAACTTTTTCCCATTATGAACGGCCAGCGTAAGCCCAACCATCTCAGGTATTATAGTCGATCTTCTCGACCATGTTTTTATCACCTTGTTGCTCCGCTGCTCTTGGGCCATGAGGACTTTCTTCATTAGCTTGTCTTCAATAAACGGGCCTTTTTTTAACGACCTGGGCATCTTGTCTCCTAATAAACTTAAAATTTCCATCTACGCTTTTTATAAAAGTGTGTGTTTACTTTTTAGTCCTTCTCTTAACAATAAACTTGTCAGTACTCTTATTTTTCCTGGTCCTGTATCCCTTGGTGGGTTTGCCCCAGGGTGTACATGGATGCCTTCCACCAGAAGAACGTCCTTCACCACCACCCATTGGATGATCCACCGGGTTCATTGCTACACCACGAACCTTTGGTCTTCTACCGAGCATTCTGCTTCTGCCGGCCTTGCCCAGAGAAATATTTTCATGCTCAACATTTCCTACCTGACCTATAGTTGCGTAACAGGTTGCAAGTACGTGCCTGTTTTCGCCAGATGGCAGCTTGACCAGAACATACTTTCCTTCTTTTGCCATGAGCTGAGCATATCCGCCTGCGCTCCTGACAATCTGGCCACCCTTATTCTTTTTTAATTCTATATTATGGATATGGGTTCCAAGAGGAATATTGCTCAAGGGAAGTGAATTTCCGGGTTTAATATCTGATTCCGGGCCTGAGACTACAGTATCGCCAACGTTTAAGCGAAGTGGAGCCAGGATGTATCTTTTTTCACCGTCAGCATAATGGAGAAGGGCTATTCTTGCAGATCGGTTAGGATCGTATTCAATTGTTGCCACCTTGGCGGGTATATTGAGCTTGTCACGCTTAAAGTCAATAATCCTGTAATAGCGCTTATGACCGCCACCCCGATGCCTGCTTGTAACTCTTCCGTTATTATTTCTACCGCCGGATTTTTTAAGTATCCGAAGAAGATTTTTTTCAGGAGTTGTAGATGTAATTTCATCAAAGGATGAAAATTCCTGAAATCTTCTGCCCGGTGAAACCGGTTTTACTTTTTTTATTGCCATTATTTACTCCCAAGAACTTATTGAATATGTCCTTATCACTTATGACCTTATCAAATAGATATCTTAATCGAAAAACTTAATTCTCTCGCCTGGCATAAGCTTGACTATTGCTTTTTTCCAGTCTCTGCGCTTGCCAAGAATTTTCCCGCGACGTTTAACCTTACCTTTAATCTGCATGGTGCAAACATTGGCAACTCTCACGTCAAATATCTTCTCCACAGCTCTTTTAATCTCAATCCTGTTTGCCGATCTATCGACTTCAAAAGATACCTGATTGTACAGTTCCTTCTGGATGCTTGATTTTTCAGTAACCATGGGTCGCTTTATTACATCATAATGGTTGCTCATTTTTTCAGCCTCCCCTCAATGCTCTCTATTGAAGGTGAGAGTAGCACCAGGTTGTCGTACTTGAGGATGTCGTATACGTTGAGTCCATCGGCTCTCAAAACCTTAACCTTTGGAATATTTCGTGAAGACAATTCAACGTTATCGTTTTTAGCATCAATTACGAAAAGGGCATTGCGAACATCAAGAGTCTTCATTATCTCTACAAAACTCTTTGTCTTCACGGCATCCATCTCTATCTTATCAACAACCTTGATGCTGTCGCTTGCAAGCTTGCTGCTAAGAGCCATTTTCAGGGCAAGTCTTTTCACCTTCTTAGGTACCCTGATAGCATAGGATCTTGGATGAGGCCCGAAAATCACTCCACCGCCTCTGAGAAGAGGAGCCTTAATATCACCCCGGCGGGCACGGCCCGTTCCCTTTTGACGGAATAGTTTTCTCGTGCTACCCTTTACGTCCGAACGATTCTTCACACACGCAGTTCCTGCGCGTTTTCCAGCAAGCTGCATTTTCACAACCTCATGGAGTACTGAAGACTTGACCGGTATCTCGAAGATCTCTGGAGTTAATTCTACCTCTGAAACCTTGTCGCCACTTGTATTTATTACGTTTAAAACAGCCATCGTTTGTAACCGTCTATTTCTTTGTTGGTACTTTTAGTTTATTAATCTCAATGACTCCTGTCTTACATCCAGGAACAGCGCCCTTTATCAAAAGGATACCTTCATCAAGCCTTATATCGATAATCTCTAGATTCTTTACGGTCTTTCTGTCATTCCCGTAACGACCTGGCATTTTTTTGCCTGGAATAACCCTTGCCGGCCATGCACTACAGCCGATGGAACCGGGTATTCTCTTGCAATGCCCGCCGTGGGACATTCTGCCGCCATGGAATCCATGTCTTTTAATTACACCGCTGAATCCCCGTCCTTTTGATGTTCCAGTTACGTCAACTTTTTCGCCGATCTTAAACATATCGACTGTCAAAGCCTGACCTAACTTGAATTCGCCTGGATCTTCGACCGGGAACTCACGAAGTACACTAAATGCTGCGTCTCCGCTTTTTTTCAGGTGACCCTTTATGGGCTTATTAACTTTGCTCTCCTTTTTGTTGCCGAATCCCAACTGGAGCGCATCGTATTTATCGGTAGCCTGTGTCTTTATTTGTGTAATTACACAGGGTCCGACTTCTAAGACCGTTACCGGGACATACTGTCCGCTCGGTAAAAATACACCGGTCATTCCAACTTTTTTTCCTAATAGTCCTCTACTCATGGCCTGCACAACCTTCTTTACAGTTTGATCTCCACGTCCACACCAGGAGAAAGATCAAGTTTCATAAGGGCATCTACCGTCTGCTGCGTCGGTTCGAGAATATCAAGGAGTCTTTTGTGGGTCCTGATCTCGAACTGCTCCCTGGACTTCTTGTCAATATGAGGGGAACGCAAAACACAGTATTTGTTTATCCTTGTTGGCATTGGTATTGGTCCGACCACCTTTGCGCCCGTTTTCTGGGCTGTGTCCACGATATCCATTGCGGACTGGTCAAGCAGTTTATGGTCGTAAGCCCTCAGTCTGATCCTTATCTTCGTGTTCTTTATCATATCATTCTTCTTATTCTATAATTTCGCTGACAACACCAGCTCCGACTGTACGACCGCCTTCGCGGATCGCAAACCTAAGTTCTTTTTCCATTGCTATCGGTGTAATAAGATCACCTGATATTGTTATGTGATCTCCAGGCATTACCATCTCTACTCCCTCTGGCAGGCTCAATACACCGGTAACATCGGTTGTCCGAAAGTAAAACTGCGGACGATACCCGCTAAAGAATGGCGTATGTCTTCCGCCCTCTTCTTTGCTGAGTATATATACTTCGGCCTTGAACTTTGTATGGGGGGTGATGGATTTGGGCTTGGCTACTACCTGACCACGCTCAACATCTTCTCGTTTTGTTCCGCGAAGCAGAACACCTATGTTGTCTCCGGCACGGCCTTCGTCAAGAAGTTTTCTGAACATCTCAACTCCTGTACATACTGTCTTTACCGTGTCACGAATACCTACTATCTCTACATCCTCGCCTACTTTTACGATTCCGCGGTCTACCCTGCCTGTTACAACTGTTCCACGGCCGGATATGCTGAATACGTCTTCAATGGGCATAAGGAATGGTCTGTCTATGTCACGTTCCGGCTCTGGGATGTAGCTGTCGATTGCATCCATCAGCTCAAATATGCACTTGGCATCGTCGCTGGCCGGGTCATCGCTCTCAAGTGCCTTGAGTGCGCTTCCCTGGATAATCGGAGTGTCGTCGCCAGGAAAATCGTACTTATCAAGAAGCTCACGCATCTCAAGTTCAACCAGCTCGATTAGTTCTTCGTCGTCTACCATGTCGCATTTGTTCAAAAATACGATTATCCTTGGTACACCAACCTGACGAGCAAGAAGGATGTGTTCCCTGGTTTGAGGCATTGGCCCATCGTCAGCACCAACAACCAGTATTGCGCCGTCCATCTGTGCTGCACCGGTTATCATGTTCTTGATGTAGTCAGCATGGCCTGGACAGTCAACATGTGCGTAATGACGATTTTCAGTCTCATACTCTACATGGGCAGTTGCAATGGTTATGCCCCTGGCTTTTTCCTCTGGAGCCTTGTCGATCTGGTCAAAGGGGATAAACTCTGCCATTCCCTTCAGGCCGTTATGCTTTGTGATCGCCGCTGTAAGCGTGGTCTTACCATGGTCAATATGGCCAATTGTGCCTACGTTTACATGGGGTTTATTTCTCTCGAATTTTGCTTTAGCCATCTTTTACTAGTCTCCTAATAAACTTAAATTTTTTTCGAAGCCAATTGCTTAGTCTATACCTGATAACTGGTTATGGAATAAGCAAATAATCTCCTAATAAACTTAGATTTTTTTTTGAAGCCGATTGCTTAGTTTATCTTTGCCGTTAATTTTAATAAAGTAAGCAAAAACTCCCACTTTGCGAACCTGCGCTCTCTACCTACCATCTGTAATGAGCGAAAGCCTTATTCGCATCTGCCATCCTGTGGGTGTCTTCTTTTTTCTTTATTGTGGCCCCTCTGTTATTTGCTGCATCAAGGAACTCACCTGCCAATTTGCCTGCCATACCTTTTTCTGATCGGGCCTTGGCATATTTTATCAGCCAGCGCAATGCAAGGGCTGTTTTTCTTGAAGGTCTGATCTCGGTGGGCACCTGATATGTGGAGCCACCAACCCTTCTTGATTTAACCTCAATGACCGGGCGGGAATTGTCAATCGCCTTTTCAAAGATTTTCTTTGGGTCTTCTTTACTCTTTGCTTCGATGATATCAAAGGCTTCGTAAATCAGGCCTTCGGCCTTGCTCTTTTTACCATCAAGCATAATAGAGTTTATGAATTTGGCAATCAGCTTATTCCCGTATCTGGGATCAGCAATAATGTCTCTTTCTTGAATCACTTTTCTACGTGACATACCAGCACCTTACTTAGGTTTTCTTGCTCCGTATTTGGAGCGTCCCTGTTTTCTGTCTTCCACACCAAGGGTATCAAGTGTACCCCTGACAATATGATACCTGACACCTGGAAGATCCTTGACCCTGCCGCCCCTGACGAGAACAACTGAATGCTCTTGCAGGTTGTGTCCAATACCTGGAATATAAGCCGTTACCTCAATACCTGTGGTAAGCCTCACCCTTGCTACTTTTCTAAGGGCTGAGTTAGGTTTTTTAGGAGTCGATGTATATACGCGTGTGCAAACGCCCCTTTTCTGGGGTGCACCCTTCAATGCTGGCGTATTAGTTTTCTTAACCGCCCTCTTTCGTCCTTGCTTTACCAGCTGATTTATTGTCGGCATACTTACCTCATTGTTTTTGTATATTTTGACCAGATAACTAACTCCGGTCGGTAAAATAAAGAAAGCTATATGAAAAAGTTTCCCTTGTCAAGCAAAATTATTAACCTAATATAATTCGGTTAATCCAGGGATTCATCAAGCCCTCCAACAGCCTCTGCTGCCTCTTCTTTTTCATAGTCAAGCTCAATATCCATGTCCCTGTACATAGCTAGACCAGTTCCAGCAGGAATCAGGCGACCCATGATAACATTTTCCTTAAGCCCGCGCAGTTTGTCCATTGAGGCCTCAATACAAGCCTCTGTCAGCACCTTGGTTGTTTCCTGGAAAGATGCCGCACTGATAAAGCTGTCGGTACTCAGAGAAGCCTTTGTGATCCCCAGAATGAGCGGATCTGCAACTGCGGTCTGTCCACCTTTCTGTCTTACACGTGAGTTCTCATCCTCAAAATCGAACCTGTCAACCTGCTCATCAAAGAGGAACGTTGTGTCTCCTGCGTCGGTAATCTTGACCTTACGCATCATCTGCTTAACGATAACCTCAATATGCTTATCGTTGATCTTAACGCCCTGGAGCCTGTAAACCTCCTGAACCTCATCAACCAGATAACGTGCCAGAGCAACCTCACCCTTGATGTTGAGTATGTCCTGGGGATTTGCAGATCCACCGATAAGAGGCTCACCTGCACGAACATAATCACCCTCGTATGCATTGATATGCTTACCACGGGCGACCAGGTATTCCTTTTTATCGCCAACATCAACAGGAGTAACTGTTACCTTTTGTTTTCCCTTGGTTCCCTTGCTGATCGACACAAAACCGTCAATCTCGGTCAAAACCGTTGTTTCCTTGGGCTTGCGAACCTCGAAAAGCTCCGCAACTCTGGGCAGACCACCTGTGATGTCCTTTGTTTTTGTTGTGGCTCTTGGAAGCCTTGCAAGGATGTCTCCTGCCTTGATCTCATCACCCTCTTCAACGGTGATAATAGCATCAATTGGAAGAACATATCGTGCAACACCAGAACCATCTGGAAGCTTCATGGTCTTGCCGTTTGGATCCTTCAGGGTAATCCTCGGCCTTACCTCGGAACTCTTGAACTCGATAATCATACGGCTTGACTTACCGGTTACAGGGTCAACCTTTTCCTGCATGGTCTTACCCGATGTTATGTCACCGAACTTTACAACTCCAGACACTTCCGTGATAATTGGAGTTGTAAAAGGGTCCCACGTTGCAAGCAGATCGCCGGGTTTGACTTCCTGACCATCTTCAACCATCATGTATGCACCGTAAATAACCGGGTTACGTTCCCTTTCACGTCCCTTTTCGCCAATAATTGCGAATTCTCCGCCACGACGATTCATGATGATGTTTTTATCTTCTTTATTCTTTACAACATGAATATCGATATATTTGATTACTCCGCTTACGCGTGCCCTGATGTCTGCCTGCTCCTGAAAGCTTGCGGCTCCACCAATATGGAATGTACGCATTGTAAGCTGTGTTCCAGGCTCACCAATGGACTGGGCCGACAGGATACCAACTGCCTGGCCGATTTCCACGAGTCCACCATGGGACAGGTCTCTGCCGTAGCACTTGGAACAAACTCCAATCTTGGAGCGGCATGTGAGAACAGATCTTATCATGACGTTTGTCGAGCCTGCATCCTCAACCCGTTTAACTGCGGATTCATCAATCTCATGGCCCTGTTTAACCAGAACTTCATCTGAAAATGGATCAAGAATATCTTCAATGGCAATACGCCCCAGAATCCTTTCCCCAAGCATCTGGATAACCTCACCACCCTCCATGAGCGGCTCGATATTAATTCCGAGCAGGGTTCCACAATCTTCTGATGTAACAGCACAGTCCTGGGCAACATCTGCCAGTCGCCTGGTCAGGTAGCCAGAGTTAGCTGTTTTCAGGGCTGTATCAGCAAGTCCCTTTCGTGCACCATGTGTGGAAATAAAGTACTGGAGAACACTCAGGCCTTCCCTGAAGTTCGCTGTAATCGGTGTTTCGATGATCTCACCCGATGGTTTTGCCATCAGGCCACGCATTCCAGCAAGCTGACGCATCTGATCCTTGCTTCCCCTTGCTCCAGAGTCAGCCATCATAAAGATAGGATTGATGCTTTCCCCCTGGGGGGCTTCCTTCATGCATTCCATCATCTCGTTTGCAACATCATCAGTCGCCTTTGACCAGATATCAACGATCTTGTTGTATTTCTCACCCTGGGTAATAAGACCCTCTGTGTACTGCCTGTTAATCTCGGTAACTGTATCTTCTGCGCTGCCAAGAATTCCCCATTTTTTGTCAGGAATAATCATAGCGTCAATAGATATGGAAAGGCCGCCCTCTGTGGAATAGGTGTAACCTATGTCCTTGAGCCTGTCTGAAAGTATTACAGTGGCCTTGGCACCAAGATTTCTATAGGCATAGTCAACCAGGTCACGGAGGCGTTTTTTGTCCATGACGTGATTAATTACATTGAAAGGAATCTCAAAACGCTTATCAGAGATTTTGAAAATATGATAAGCCCCGTCAAGAAAACAAGCCTGGCTGTGGGTGTTGACATCCATGTTAAAAATTTCTTCAGTGGCTTCATCATCGGCCCTGAAAACTCTCTGGAAGTCTTCCTTCATGAAAAGGCCGATATTTCCGTCAAAGACCTTGTCATAGCTCGTTGAATGCTTGTGAACCAGTTCAATATAGTCGGTTCCCTTTTCAAGTGACTTGACAATGCCCTCGGCTTCGTCCTTATCATATACTGTTATCTGGCGCAGAACTACAACATCCTCCTGGGGTATTACTTCCCAGAGAAGCATTCTGCCGACTGTTGTCTCAACTCTTTCGCCGTTAATTCTCACCTTAATCATTGCATGGAGATCAATTTCTCCGGCATCATAGGCGGATCTAACCTCATCCTGATTTGAGAAAAGCATACCATGACCGCGCTTGTTCGGAAATGCCCTGGTCATATAGTATATACCGAGGACGATGTCCTGGGTTGGTACAATGATCGGGCTGCCGTTTGCAGGGGACAGGATATTGTTACTCGAAAGCATCAAGACCCTTGCCTCAATCTGTGATTCAACAGAAAGCGGCACATGGACTGCCATCTGGTCACCGTCAAAGTCTGCATTAAAAGCTGTACAGACAAGCGGGTGAAGCTGGATGGCCTTTCCTTCAATGAGGGTAGGCTCAAAAGCCTGTATTCCAAGCCTGTGCAGGGTTGGAGCACGGTTTAGAAGAATAGGATATTCCTTAACAACTTCATCAAGGGTATCCCAAACCTCTGGAGTTTCCCGTTCCACCATTTTTTTCGCACTTTTAACCGTGGATACCAGGCCTTTTTTCTCTAACCTGTAATAAATAAACGGCTTGAAAAGTTCCAGGGCCATCTTCTTTGGAAGACCGCACTGATGCAGTCTCAGATTCGGGCCGATGGTGATAACTGTACGGCCTGAATAATCAACACGCTTTCCAAGCAAATTCTGGCGAAATCTTCCCTGCTTACCCTTCAAGGTATCGCTTAGGGATTTCAAGGGCCTTTTATTTGTACCTGTTATAACTCTGCCGTGGCGGCCATTATCAAAAAGCACATCCACTGATTCCTGAAGCATCCTCTTCTCGTTTCTCACGATGATGTCTGGAGCTTTCAGGTCTACGAGTCTTTTAAGCCTGTTGTTCCTGTTAATTACACGTCTGTAAAGGTCGTTGAGATCCGATGTTGCGAATCTTCCGCCTTCAAGTGGAACCAGGGGGCGCAGGTCTGGAGGCAGAACCGGGATGACATCCATTATCATCCAGGCTGGATCAAGCCCAGAACGCCTGAAGGAATCCACAATCTTCAAACGCTTGGAGATTTTTTTCCTCTTTGCCTCGGAGCTTGTAGCCTTGATGTCTTCACGGAGCTGATCATAAAGGATGTTCATATCGAGCTTGCCGATAAGTTCCTTTACAGCTTCTGCACCGATTCCAGCGTCAAAGCCGGCACCAAACTGCTCTACTGCTTCCCTGTATTTTTCCTCAGAAAGAAGCTGGCCCATTGTAAGGCCGGTCTCTTTAGGATCAATAACTATATAGCTGTCAAAATAAAGAACCTTTTCCAGATTCTTCAAGGTCAGGTCAAGAAGGTTACCAATCTTGCTTGGAAGGCACTTGAGGAACCAGATATGAGCCACGGAAGTAGCTAACGCTATATGGCCCATCCGTTCACGCCGAACCTTGGACTGGATTACTTCAACACCACATTTTTCACAGATGACACCACGGTGTTTCATGCGCTTGTACTTGCCGCAGTTACACTCGTAGTCCTTTGTCGGCCCGAATATTTTCGCGCAGAAAAGACCTTCCCTCTCGGGTTTGAATGTCCTGTAATTAATAGTTTCCGGTTTTTTTATTTCACCACATGACCAGCTATTGATCTGATCCGGTGAAGCAAGCGCAAGCCGGACTCCGGTGTAAGCTTTTGGATCCTTTGGTTTTGCAAAAAAATCGTACAGGGTTTCCATTATACACCTTCCTTATCTTCCAAAAGGGTTATATCCAGCCCGAGACTCTGAAGTTCTTTCATAAGCACCTTGAAAGATTCGGGGATACCAGGCTCTAATACATTTTGTCCCTTAACAATTTTTTCGTACATCCTTGTTCTTCCTGCCATATCATCGGACTTAACCGTAAGAAATTCCTGAAGTGCATGAGCAGCACCGTATGCCTCCATTGCCCAGACCTCCATCTCACCAAGACGCTGACCACCAAATTGAGCCTTGCCGCCGAGGGGCTGCTGGGTTACCAGGGAGTACGGGCCGATTGAACGGGCATGGATCTTATCGTCAACAAGATGATGAAGTTTGAGCATATACATGATGCCGACTGTAATCTCCTGTTTGAATCTGTCGCCTGTCCGACCGTCATAAAGTATTGTCTGGCCTGTTTCATTGAGACCGCAATCCTTGAGGATGTTCTTGATCTCCTCTTCCTTGGCCCCGTCAAAAACAGGTGTTGCAACATGAACGCCACGCCTGTAATGCTTGGCCAGAGTCATGACACCCTTTTCATCAAGCCTGCTCAGGTATTGCTTGTCACTGTCCTCTTTAAATATTGTTTCAAACTTTTCACGCAAATCTTCAATCTTCTTTTCCTCCCAAAGACTGTTGATCTGTGCTCCAAGTCCTGCGGATGCGCATCCAAGGTGGATCTCAAGAATCTGCCCGACGTTCATACGAGATGGTACGCCCAGGGGATTGAGAACCATGTCCACGGGTACTCCGTTTTCAAAATAAGGCATGTCTTCCAGGGGCAGTATTCTTGATACAACGCCCTTGTTTCCATGACGGCCAGCCATTTTGTCACCAACCGCAAGCTTCCGCTTCATGGCAACATAGACCTTGACCATCTTTATCACGCCCGGAGGCAGGTCATCGCCTCTTTCAAAACGGCTCATCTGCTCTTCAAAAATCAGCCTGCTTTTTTCCTTCTGATCAAGAGCACTGCCAATTATATCGTGAACCTTTTCAGTAAGCCCTGCATCCTCAAGAACAACTCCCTCAATATGGGAGATTGAAACACCCTCCAGCATTTCTGCTGTAATTTCTTCGCCCTTGTTGAAAATAGTTACCTTTCCTTTTTTAAGGGAAGCAGATGCCTTCTGACCAATCAGGAGTTTGCTGATTTTTTCCTGTGCAGTTTCATCAATAATCCTGACCTGGATGTCCTTGTCTTTTTCGTATCCGTCTATTTCCTGATTTTCAATATCAAGTGTACGCTCATCCTTATCTACACCCCGCCTTGAAAATACTTTTGCATCTATTACAATACCCTCAACACCCGGTGGAACTCTAAGGGAAGTATCCTTTACATCACCGGCCTTTTCACCAAAGATTGCTCTAAGGAGCTTTTCTTCCGGGGAAAGCTGGGTCTCACCCTTTGGTGTGATCTTACCAACCAGAATATCTCCTGGTTTTACTTCCGCACCAAGACGGATGATTCCACTGTCATCAAGGTTGCGCAGAGCCTCCTCGCCAACATTGGGTATATCTCTTGTTATTTCTTCCTTGCCAAGCTTCGTGTCCCTGGCAACCACCTCAAACTCTTCAATATGGATGGATGTAAAAACACCGTCACGTACAAGACGCTCACTGACAAGAATTGAATCCTCAAAGTTGTAGCCGCCCCAAGGCATAAATGCTACGGTCACGTTCTTACCAAGGGCAAGCTCACCATTATCGGTGGCCGGGCCGTCGGCTATTATCTCACCCACACCAACATAATCGCCCTTTTTTACCAGGGGACGGTGGTTGAAGCAGGTATTTTGATTTGAACGGACAAACTTCTGAAGATTATAAATTGTTACTGGATTATCGGTATTACTGTCGTCTTCTTCATGCTTCAGGACAATCCTTGAAGCCTCGGATTCAACAACAAGGCCTGGCTTTTTCGTTACAATTGCAACACCAGAATCCTTTGCCACAACCTTTTCTATTCCAGTTCCAACAAAAGGTGCTTCGTTTACCAGAAGCGGCACAGCCTGACGCTGCATGTTGGAACCCATGAGTGCCCTGTTTGCATCATCGTTTTCCAAAAATGGAATCAGGGATGCAGAAACACTCACAAGCTGGATCGGGGAGATGTCCATAAGCTCAATCAGCTCACGCTCAACCATCATGTACTCACCCTCAACCCTGGATGTAACAAGGGGGTTAATATATTTTCCGTTTTCGTCAATCGGCGCATTTGCCTGTGCTATGGGATGATCCTTTTCCTGGAATGCACTCAGAAATTTAACCTCTTCAGTCACTCCGGAATCTTCTGCTGTTCTATATGGTGTCTCGACAAATCCATAGTCATTAACGCGTGCGTAGGTACTTAGAGAAACAATCAAACCAATATTTGGACCTTCCGGGGTCTCAATGGGGCATATTCTTCCATAATGGGAAGGATGTACGTCCCTGACTTCAAAGCCTGCACGTTCTCTTGTAAGACCGCCTGGCCCAAGAGCCGAGAGCCTTCTTTTATGTGTAGTTTCAGAAAGCGGGTTTGTCTGATCCATAAACTGCGAAAGCTGACTTGTCCCAAAAAATTCCTTTACTACCGCAGAAACCGGTTTGGGATTTACAAGATCGTGGGGCATGAGTGCGTCCACTTCCTGGAGACTCATCCTCTCTTTAATGGCCCGTTCCATCCTTACAAGACCGATTCTGTACTGATTTTCCAGAAGCTCGCCAACTGCCCTGACGCGCCTGTTACCCAGATGGTCAATATCATCAACAAGTCCCTGGGTGTCCCTTAGTTCTACGAGTGTCTTCGCAGTAAGAAGGATGTCCTCTTTTCTCAGAGTAATAATATTTACCGGCGTATCCAGATTAAGACGCAGATTTATTTTCTGTCGTCCAACACCAGAAAGATCGTAATATGAAGACCTGAAAAATAAATTGTCTAAAAAGTCCTGAGCAACTTCCGGGGTTGCCGGGTTGCCGGGTCTCAAACGCCTGTAAATCTCAACAAGCGCTTCTTCCCTGGTTTCAACCTTGTCATTGGCAATGGTTCTCAAAACTGAGTCGCTGCTTGTTACGTTGTCTATAAAAAGAACGTCAAATTCTTTCAAACCAAGTTCAGTAATCTTTTCCAGCGTTTCTTCGGTGATCTCTTCACCAGCCTTAAAGATAACATCATTTGTCTTACTGTCTCTAATAGCAAAGGCAAAAGCTCTGCCCACAACATCTTCTACGTTGACCGGTACGGTCTGAGCTTCGGAAGATTTTAATTTGCGGATAGCCCTTTTAGTTATTATTCTGCCTTTTTTAACAAGAATATCATCGGTGCCAGGTTCTTTAATATCCCTTGCTGCCCTTTGTCCCTTTAATAGTGTTTCGTCGAATTTTTTATAGTACCGCTTGCTTTTAATTATAATTCTTTCAGACTTGTAAAAATATGAAAGAAGGTCATCAGCAGTATAACCAAAGGCCTTGAAAAGAATAGACACAGGGAATTTTCGCCTTCTGTCAATCCTTATATATACGATGCCCTTTGGATCTACTTCCATATCAATCCACGATCCGCGGACAGGTATAATCCTGGCTGTGTATATTATCTTACTACTTGAATGGGTCTTGCCCTTATCGTGATCGAAAAATACACCCGATGATCTGTGAAGCTGACTGACAACAACACGCTCTGTGCCGTTTATAATAAATGTGCCTTTTTCTGTCATCAACGGGATAGTGCCGAAGTATATCTCCTGCTCCTTAATATCCCTGATGTTGGACGTACCTGCTTCCTTGTCAACATCGTATACAACAAGTCTGACAGTAATTCTTATGGGAATCTCATAAGTCATCCCGCGGTTTATATACGCTCCAACCGTGTGTTTGACTTCTCCAAAGGAGTAGGAAACAAACTCCAGGGAGGCACTTCCTGTAAAGTCTTTAATTGGAAAGACAGACTTGAAAACAGACTGAAGCCCTGCGTCCTTCCTTTGTTCTGCTGGTACATTGATCTGCAGAAAACGGTCATAGGAACCTTTTTGCATTCCTATAAGATCTGGTATTTCAATGATCTTGTGAATTCTGCCGAAGTTTTTTCTCAAACGCCTACCGGTTGTTGAACCTTTCGACATGCTGTCTCCCCGCAACCTGAGTTTTAAAAAAATCTTTGCCGGGCAGCAAATATTACAGCTACCCGGACCATATTAAGTTTTGCTTACGGTGTTTATTTGAGCTCAACCTGGGCACCAGCTTCTTCGAGTTGTGCCTGAATCTTTTCTGCTTCTTCCTTGGCGATGCCTTCTTTAACAGCCTTTGGGGCACCATCAACAAGACCCTTGGCTTCTTTGAGGCCAAGACCAGTGATTGCACGAACTTCTTTGATAACTGCTATTTTCTTGTCGCCAGGTGAAAGGAGCATTACGTCAAATTCGGTCTGCTCTTCAGCTTCTGCAGCTCCACCGTCAGCACCAGGCATTGGACCTGCCATCATTGCCATAGGGGCGGCTGCGGATACACCAAATTTTTCTTCAAGTTCTTTTACCAGTTCAGAAAGCTCCAGAACGCTCATTCCAGCTATAAAATCTATTACATCCTGTTTTGTTACATCTGCCATTTTCTTTAATCCTCCATATATACAAAAAATTGTTTTTTTAAATCTTATTTAAATTCAGTCAAATATGAAAAAGGTCTGCACCGGCCTGTTATCAGGCGGCAGATTCTTTTTCTGCTTTGTCGTCTTTTATCGCATTAAGCACATTGAGCAGCGAGATCGGTACGCCGTTTAGTACACGTACAAAAGATGTAGGTACGGCCAACATTGTAGAAAGTGTCTGTGCGAGCAGGACTTCTCGTGAAGGCAGCGATGAAAGAGCCTTAACATCCTTTTCATTAAGAACTTGACCAGCAATAACACCTGACTTTATGTCTAGTTTTTTGTTGGTTTCAACGAACTTTGAAAGTATCTTCGCAGGTGCGACAGGATCGTCATAGCTTAAAGCTATTGCACTGGGTCCCTTAAAATCGCCTTTTATACCTTCTACGAAGGTGCCTTCAGAAGCACGTACCAACAGGGAATTCTTAACAACGCTGTATTCAACATCGGCTTCTCTCAACTTTCTGCGGAGATCCGTCATATCAGCTACGTTAAGCCCTTTATAGTCGGTAAGAATGACTATTTTTGCTTCTTCAAACTTCTTACGAAGCGCATCAGCTGCGGCTTGTTTTTCTTCCAGATTCATATTTTTTTCTTCCTCCTTTCGTATTACAAAGACCAGGAGGCGGCAAATAAACCAATCTCAAGCGTCTCGGTAGGGGCGGCTACAGCCGATTATGCACTTATTTTGTGCACCTACGGTCTTTGACACAAATTTAAACAATATATTTATAATTTTTTATTGAAAAACCTTAATTAAACACGATGCTTTTAGCAAAATTACAAAAAGCAAAAATACACCATGGCGAAATTTAATTTCGCCAGGCATGTTTAACACCCAAAGGAAAAAATTTATATTAAAATTTTTTAGTCAGGCCTTTAAAAACCCTTATTATTCTTTTATCAGATCCCGTGCGAATGCCGAATCTACCTTGACTCCAGGTCCCATAGTAGTTGAAATAGCAATACTCTTAAGATAAGTCCCCTTACTTGAAGCGGGCTTCAAGCGCATGATAGTTTCAAAAAAAGCAGACATATTCTCAACAACTTTTCCCGGGCCAAAGGATACCTTTCCCATAGGTGCATGAACGATTCCAGTTTTTTCAACCCTAAAGTCGATCTTACCAGCCTTAAGTTCGTTCACAGCTCTGGCTATGTCAAAAGTTACTGTCCCTGTTTTCGCATTAGGCATAAGTCCCCTGGGCCCTAAAAGTCTTCCGATTTTTCCGACAGTCCCCATCATATCAGGGGTGGCTACGGCCTTGTCAAATTCAAACCAGCCGCCCTTAATTTTATCTATCAGGTCATCGTTGCCTACAAAGTCGGCCCCGGCTTCCTGGGCTTCCATCTCTTTTTCGCCCTTGGCAAAAACTAAAACAGAGACTTTTTTACCCAAACCGTTAGGGAGGATTACCGTTCCGCGTACCATCTGGTCTGCGTGCCTCGGATCAACACCGAGCCTTACGGCCACATCCACTGTCTCATCGAACTTTGCGTAGGAATTCTCAATAATAAAACTCACTGCATCGGAAAACCCGTATTTCTTATCGAAGTCCAGATTATTATACGCTCCCTGATATTTCTTTCCCCGCTTCGGCATTTTAGTTACTCACTCCTTCAATTTATTTTTTGTCAATCCAGGAAATGTTAAGTTTTGTTCAAGTGCGTTGAAATATTAAACTTGCATTCCTAATAAAGGGATAAAGATTTTGTGGTTCAAGTATTTTTTACATTACTTGTTTTTAAAAAATTTGATCAATCAACCTTTTTAAAAAAAACCGTATTACTCAACAACATCTATTCCCATACTCCGGGCAGTACCTTTTATAATATTACAGGCTGCTGCCAGATCATTTGCATTCAAATCAACCTTCTTCAACTCTGCAATTTCCTCAACCTGCTTCATCGTCACCTTGCCGACCCTGTCACGTTTCGGGTCGCCTGCGCCCTTTGCTACTTTTGCTGCTTTTTTCAACAATATCGCAGCCGGAGGCGTCTTTGTAATAAAGGTAAAAGACCTATCCTGATATATTGTTATCACGACCGGGATTATCATGCCATCCTGGCCCTGCGTTCTTGCATTAAAAGCTTTACAGAAATCCATGATGTTCACGCCGTGCTGACCCAGGGCGGGCCCAATTGGCGGAGAGGGGTTTGCCTTTCCCGCCGCTACCTGAAGTTTAACCTGTGACATTACTTTTTTTGCCATCTTCTTCTTTGACTCCTAAGCTTTTTTTCGGGCCTTGTTTCCTACCCTTATTTTTTTGACCTGCATGTTAATATTTTAATAAACTTCATTACAGTTTCGTTACCTGAACAAATTCCAGTTCAACAGGCGTTGACCTTCCAAAGATACTTACCAGCACCTTAATTTTGCCCTTTTCAGGATTAACTTCCTCAACCGTGCCGTGAAAATTAGTAAAAGGTCCATCAATAACCCTTATTTCATCGCCAGTCTCAAAGTAAAATTTGGGCTGAGGCTTGGTCTGACCCTCTTCCATACGGTTGAGAATCGTCTGGGCCTCTGCTTCGGTTATTGGGGTAGGCTTGTTCCTTTCGCCCAGAAAACCAGTTACTTTGGCTGTGTTGTTCACGATATGCCAGGTTTCGTCATTAAGTTCCAGTTGAACAAGTATGTAGCCTGGGTAAAATTTCCGGGAGGACGTTTTTCTTTTCCCATTTACCAGTTCTACAATCTGTTCAGTAGGAACAACAACTTCTCCGAACTTTTCCTTTTGGGGTGATTCAGCAATACGCTCCTCAAGGGAGGTCTTGACCTTGCCTTCAAACCCTGAATAGACATGAACAATATACCATTTCATATTATTCGACACTTATTACTCCTAGTAAACTTAACATTAACAACGAAGCATTTTCACTTAGTTTATACATAAGGTCTGGTTATGAAATAAGTAAAAATCTCCTGATAAACTTAAAATTTTCATCGAAACTATCTGCTTAGTTTATCCATGTGGCCTGGTTAGTAAATAAGCAAAAAAGCTTTCAATAAATTTTAATTATGCTCCTGAAACTGCCTCTTCCAAAACCATATTAACAGCCACTACTGCAGAATAAAACGGACAGCTTCCGTCAGCCCAAAATCAACGATTCCAAGAAACATTGAAATTATCATAACAAGTACAATCACAACGGCAGTAGAGCCCATTGTCTGTTGTTTTGTAGGCCATGTTACTTTTTCCAGCTCAACTTTTACCTCGCGGAAAAATTGTAAAGCCTTGCCAATCTTTCCATCGGTCTTTTTAATCTTTGTGGATTTAAAAGACTTTGGCCCGGGCTTGGTCTGGATTTTTGTATTTTTTGACGACTCAGGTACTATTGCTCCATTTTCTGAAGCTTCTGCACCGTTGCCATCATTGCGCACGCCATTTTTTCTTTTTTTATCTATTGGCTTTTTTTTCTGTAACCGTCCCACAAATAACTCCCAATAAACTTAGATTTTTAACGAAGCGATGATTTTTGTTTATCCCTAAGGTCTGGTTATGAAATAAGCAAAAAAACTCCCAATAAACTTAGATTTTTAACGAAGCTTTTTAGCTTAGTTAAACCGAAGGCCTGGTTATGAAATAAGCAAAAAAACTCCCAATAAACTTAATATTAACAATGAAGCCTTTTGCATAGTTTATCCAGGTGATCTGGTTATAAAATAAGCAAAAAATCTCTTAATAAATTTCATATGACTTCGAAATTGTTGAATTTAAGATTGCTTTCTTCCTAATTTCAAAAATTTCTGAATCATAAATCGAAATTGGCAGGCCAGGAGGGAATCGAACCCCCAACCCCCGGATTTGGAGTCCGATGCTCTGCCAAATTGAGCCACTGGCCTGTATTCCGATTAACTGGTTTAATTATTTATTTCTTAAGCTGGTTAAAATAATTAACACCTGCCTGCCATCATTTCCAAATTAAGCACTAATGGCTAAAAATAAACCGTTATATGTTTTTATTTTGTCTCTTTATGTGCCGTATGCTTTTGGCAAAATCGACAGTATTTACTAAACTCCAGTTTACTGGGCGTTGTACGTTTGTTCTTGGTCGTGGTATAATTACGCCTTTTACATTCCGTACATGCCAGTGTTACAATTATCCTCACGGCGTTACTCCTTGCTACTTACCTGAAAACTTATTCTATAATTTCGCTGACAACACCAGCTCCGACTGTACGACCGCCTTCGCGGATCGCAAACCTAAGTTCTTTTTCCATTGCTATCGGTGTAATAAGATCACCTGATATTGTTATGTGATCTCCAGGCATTACCATCTCTACTCCCTCTGGCAGGCTCAATACACCGGTAACATCGGTTGTCCGAAAGTAAAACTGCGGACGATACCCGCTAAAGAATGGCGTATGTCTTCCGCCCTCTTCTTTGCTGAGTATATATACTTCGGCCTTGAACTTTGTATGGGGGGTGATGGATTTGGGCTTGGCTACTACCTGACCACGCTCAACATCTTCTCGTTTTGTTCCGCGAAGCAGAACACCTATGTTGTCTCCGGCACGGCCTTCGTCAAGAAGTTTTCTGAACATCTCAACTCCTGTACATACTGTCTTTACCGTGTCACGAATACCTACTATCTCTACATCCTCGCCTACTTTTACGATTCCGCGGTCTACCCTGCCTGTTACAACTGTTCCACGGCCGGATATGCTGAATACGTCTTCAATGGGCATAAGGAATGGTCTGTCTATGTCACGTTCCGGCTCTGGGATGTAGCTGTCGATTGCATCCATCAGCTCAAATATGCACTTGGCATCGTCGCTGGCCGGGTCATCGCTCTCAAGTGCCTTGAGTGCGCTTCCCTGGATAATCGGAGTGTCGTCGCCAGGAAAATCGTACTTATCAAGAAGCTCACGCATCTCAAGTTCAACCAGCTCGATTAGTTCTTCGTCGTCTACCATGTCGCATTTGTTCAAAAATACGATTATCCTTGGTACACCAACCTGACGAGCAAGAAGGATGTGTTCCCTGGTTTGAGGCATTGGCCCATCGTCAGCACCAACAACCAGTATTGCGCCGTCCATCTGTGCTGCACCGGTTATCATGTTCTTGATGTAGTCAGCATGGCCTGGACAGTCAACATGTGCGTAATGACGATTTTCAGTCTCATACTCTACATGGGCAGTTGCAATGGTTATGCCCCTGGCTTTTTCCTCTGGAGCCTTGTCGATCTGGTCAAAGGGGATAAACTCTGCCATTCCCTTCAGGCCGTTATGCTTTGTGATCGCCGCTGTAAGCGTGGTCTTACCATGGTCAATATGGCCAATTGTGCCTACGTTTACATGGGGTTTATTTCTCTCGAACTTTGCCTTTGCCATTTTTACGTCCTCCTGGTTGCTTATTTTTGTCTAAAGAATCTTATAATTTAAACTTTTTTAAAGCATAAAAAATGCAATAAATGGAGCCCGCGATCGGAATTGAACCGATGAACCTCTTCCTTACCAAGGAAGCGCTCTACCGACTGAGCTACGCGGGCATTGTGCCTGTTGCAAATCAAATTTGTGTGTCAGCCCAAAAAAGCTCATACCTGAATCCAATAGAACCCATTTAAGAACCCATTTTTTGAACAGAATATAAATTGCTCATTTATTTTTATTTAATGCTAATGGAGCGGGAGACGGGGCTCGAACCCGCGACATTCAGCTTGGAAGGCTGAAGCTCTACCAGCTGAGCTACTCCCGCAGCAATTTTTTTAGCATTAAAAAAACGCTCGTTTTAAGTGTTTTTGATTTCTCTATTATTTAAAGACATTATAAATAAATAAAAATCATATTGCAGGATTATTTGACGTGACGATATTATAATACATCGCATGGAATAGTAGTCATGTAGTTCCAGCGATTTCTGTCACGAAATCTCCTACATACAACATAATTGTTGGGTGGTGGTGGGGGGAGGATTTGAACCTCCGAAGGCTTCGCCGGCAGATTTACAGTCTGCTCCCTTTGACCACTCGGGAACCCCACCACACTGGAGCCAGCGGAGGGATTCGAACCCCCGACCCACTGATTACAAATCAGTAGCTCTGGCCAACTGAGCTACGCTGGCTTAAAAATTACTTCTGGCGTGTATTGTACCCAAACATTTTTTTTTTCAAAGAAACTATTACCTTCAAAACGAATCAGTACACTTACACCCTTCGGTTAGCAATGGCAACCCTGAAAATTTCAATTTATATCTGTTTATCTCCAAATAAATCCACTTACAAGCCTCTTTACCCTTTTCAGCTTCTATTTTCAACCATTTTCTCGGTTTTTCGAAATTTAAACTTTTTACCTACTTTTTCTTGATGCCCTTTTTAATAAAATTATCATAATTTATATATAATTACTTGACAAATGATTTAATTAACTGATAAATAAAATTTAGGTTTATAATACTACATATAGATGCAAATTTTACTTGAGACACAATTTTATTATTTTTTTGTTTGACCTATTGATAATTTTTAAATAAAAGAGAAAATTTGATGAAGAATGTTTCGTCTATATTTATAATTTAAACAGCTTTTTATGTAATTTTAAAAGGACCCGCTAATGAGCACACATTTAAATTCGACCCTGACCTCCATCAATAATGAATCCAGCTTAAATAATGAATATAAGAAAATCTCTGATGCAAAATCTCAGAAGTTTTTCACTATTAAATCTTATTTCATTAATATTGCTGCGCTTTTTTTTATTATTGCCTTAATCCTTCCAAGTGCAGGATGTAATAAACAGCTCAGCGGGACACAGCTTGGATCACTTCTTGGCAAAAAAACCGTTCAATCAGATGATCATAACGCCCCATCACAATCATCAGATATTACAGAAAAGTCAGAAAGTACAACAAAAACAACAATTTCCAAAAACAAAGATAATTCAAAGGCTGCGCTTCCAGCGACCTGCAATAAGATTGCTGCGCCAAAGGAAAAATCTTCAACAACGGCAAAGCAGTCCGACGATGCGCTGCTTCCTGTTAAATCAGAGCAGGCAAAACTTGACGGTGCGCTTGAATTCTGCCAGGCAGCCCAGGATTTCTGGCAAAAAGGCGACCTTGATAATGCACTCGAGGCTCTTGACCAGGCATACTCCTTTATTCTGAGCATTGATACAATGGACGACCCCAAACTCATACAGCAAAAGGAAGATGTCAGGTTCACGATCTCAAAGCGGATTCTTGAAATTTATGCTTCACGAAACATCGTGGTAAACGGAAATCACAATGCAATTCCAATCGTTATAAATAAATATGTTAAACGTGAAATAAAACTATTCACCACAGGTGGTGAAAGAAGATTTTTCATCCAGTCATATAAACGCTCTGGCAAGTACCGCCCTAAAATTGTAAAGGAACTTAAGGCGGCTGGACTTCCCACGGAACTTTCATGGCTCCCCTTAATAGAAAGCGGCTACAAGGTAAAAGCTCTTTCAAAGGCAAGGGCACTTGGACTCTGGCAGTTCATACCCTCCACAGGGTACAAGTTTGGCCTTAAACGAGATCTGTACATTGACTCAAGGATGGACCCGGACAAGGCTACAATCGCTGCGATAGGCTACCTCACTGCGCTTCACAAGATATTCGGCGACTGGACAACTGCACTTGCGTCATACAACTGCGGTGAAGGCAGGGTTTTACGCATCATCAGAACCCAGAACATAAAATACCTCGACGATTTCTGGGACCTTTACCAGAAGCTTCCCAGGGAAACCGCAAGATATGTACCCAGGTTCCTTGCGACGCTCCATATTATAAATAACCTTGAAAAATACGGCATGGCAGACATCAAGGTGGACGCTCCTGAAGATTATTCAATAGTTAAGATAGACAAGCAGGTGCATCTCAAGGACGTTGCATCGGCAATCAATGTTGACAAAAAAGCCCTGTCCCTGATGAACCCGGAGCTCAGGTACAGCATCATCCCAGGCGAAGGTTATCCCCTTAAAGTGCCAAGCTCCAAGGCCAATCAACTCACCTTGATTGCCAGCAAGCTGAAGGTTGCATCAACACCAAGACCAGCGTTTATCTATCACAGGGTACGAAACGGTGAGGCCCTCTCCACCATTGCCAGACGTTACCGCACATCTGTCAGGAGCATTGCCTATGCCAATAATATCAACAAGCGTAACTACATCGTGGCTGGAAAGCTTCTGAAAATCCCGGCAAAGGGATCTTTAACCTACAGAAAGCCCGCCCCAAAAAAGTATACCGGGCCAACACCTGCAAGGCACCTGGTCAAAAGGGGCGACTCCCTGTGGATACTGGCAAAAAAATATAATACTACCACAAGAAGAATAATGTCCCTTAACAGCCTTATGACCACCAATCTTAGAATTGGTCAGGTTCTCAGAATTCCCGGCGGCAAAAAAACTATCCGCAAGGGCAGCTCCAGAACCTACAGCGTTAAGGCCGGGGACTCTGCCTTTTCAATAGCAAGAAGGCACAACATGCCCCTTAACAAGTTCCTGGAAATTAACTCCATGACACACAACAACACAATTTACCCCGGCCAGAAACTTTATGTAGAATAGCCGAGGCTTACATACTTAAAACAAAAAGTGCCTGAAGGAAAATTCAAATCCTTCAGGCACTTTTTTTTATTAATACTCCACAACTCAGCCTACCCAGGCACAGTTTATTTCATAAGCCGGATCAGGTTCTCCTGTGCAAAATGAAGGGTTGGATCAATTTCAAGGGCAGTGGTGAAAAATTTGATTGCCTCGTCCTTATTGCCAAGATCCCTGTAGTTGATGCCGATATTTGCGTAATCAATGGCTGAGGATGGATCAAGGTCTATCACCTTTTTAAAGTGCGTTATTGCCTGTTCATGATTTTTCAGCTTGAAATGACAAAATCCCATCATGTTATGGATGTCTGTTCTCTGGGTGTCGTACTCCTCCCCCTTTTGCAGGGCCTCAAGGGCTGCTGTATAATCTTCCTTTTCACGGTAGCAGACACCTATGTAGGAATATATGCTGGGTATGTCCTCAACACCTGGCGACAGCTCAAGGGCCGAGGAAAAATCGCTGAGCGCAGCATCAATCTCTCCCATATTGAGGCGGCACAGTCCTGTCTGGAATTTTATGTAGTACATGCCTGGAATAATTGCATCCATCTGTGTCAGTTGTTCCAGCGCAGCATCAACTGGCAGGTTGGCGATGACCAGGCGTGAGAGGAACATTCCCATGCTTGTATTCACGGCACGTTCCCTGAAATGGGTTCCTGGCACGATTGTATAAAATGCCGGTATATCAAGATCTTTGTGGCGGGTGTTTATGAGAATGACATCAAACCCTCTTTGCTTGAGTGCGTCAATGGCATTTTGCGCTTCCACCTTAATATTGTCGTCGGAAATATCAGGCAGGTCAGAAATTTTTACACTGCTGCCCGGCTCCATTATATATGCAGCATCCTTAATATTATCGAACTTCGGCAGCCCGCTTGCAAGGTAGTTTGACGAGGTGTTGAAGTCCCCGGCAAGCTGTGCGGTTTCGGTCAATGCTCTGGAAAAGGCCTTTTGTGGATCAGGCGCAGTACCTGCTGTCCAGACAATCTCGCTTGTTTCCGGGAAGGTTGATGGATCAAGGGCAAGCACCCCAACAGTGGGAATCCCCGTATCGAGCGTAAAATCTGAAACATAGAGTTCTATGCCGTTGCTTTTGTATTTTTCGAGCATCTCAACAACCAGTGGCTGGTCAGCAGAATCAAGCTCAATAAGCGGCGCCTTTATCTTTTCCCTGCTTACGATGGAGCATACATGGCGTTCTACGATTTCGCTGATACCCTGAACAATTGCTTCCTCGTTGGTGTTGCCCGATGATGGGCCGTTGAATTCGTTGATTGTAAAAAACCAGTCAAAGGGGACGAGCATGTTTTCATCCCTTGAGATGTTGTAACCCCATGTCCAGCGCATGGGCAGGTTTTCGTATATTTCCTTGAGCTTTGCTGCCTCATCTGTTTCATCGTGAACAGATTTCATTATCATGTCATAGGGGACTGCATCCTTTGCAAAATCTTTGTGGGTTCCCTGTTGAAAATTTTCAAGATCCTTAACAAAACTGAAAAAGCTGAACCGTTCAGCAAGTTCCATAACCGCACTGGCCTTGGCCTGCTCAATGGTTCCGCCCTTGCCCATCTGCTTTTTTGTGCCAATCGTCCTTTTGGCATCTTTGCCGCATACACTGAAATAGACCGGGATTCCAAGCCTTCCGTTGTCTATGCGAACTACTTCTTCCAAAATATCAAGGCCTGTGTTTTGAAGCCTTCCCATGAACTTCTCCACGGTTTCCTCTGGCTTCATGGTTTTGTCTTGATCGTATTTATAGGTTTTCTTTGAATCCTTTAGCGTCAGTCGTGTCTTCACCGTTAATCTCCTAATAAACTTAATATTAACATCGAAGCCTTTTGCTTAGTTTATCCAGGTGGTCTGGTTATGAAATAAGCAAAAAACTCCTAATAAACTTAAAATTAACATCAAAGCCAATTGCCTGGTTTATACCGATGGCCTGATTATGAAACAAGCAAAAAAAACTCCAGGTATTTATATTTGTGCGACAAAATGTAATTGACCAGTTCAATTTAATCTGATAGTTAAATCAGATTGTTTATGCCAAATGGCTTAAACTATACGGGTGATAAGGGCAAGGAAAATATTGCTTATTCTTCATAGTTAACTTAAATGTAACAATGAAGCCGATTGCTTAGTCTATCCCGAAGGTCTGATTATGAAATAAGCAAAAAAGCTTTAGTGTCGGCCTGCTCAAGCGTTGATCTCCCTCTGGGTTGCGGGATATATACAAAAGATAATTCCTGAATCATTATTTAATAACCTTTTTTTCTTAAATTCAAAATAAAACAGGTCAGGCATAATAAAATGGAAAGAAAATCAAAAATAGAGCGTAATACCAAAGAGACACAGGTTGAGATTGAGCTTGACCTTGATGGTACAGGCAAGGCAGATGTAACAACGGGCATCCCCTTTCTTGATCACATGCTGACCCTGTTTACGGTTCATGGGTTCTTTGACCTCACGGTAAAGGCAAAGGGCGACATTGAAGTTGATCTCCACCACACGGTTGAAGACGTTGGGCTGGTGCTTGGGGAGGTTCTTGATGCTGCTCTGGGCGACCGCAAAGGAATAAAGCGTTACGGTTACGCAATTACCCCAATGGACGAGGCGCTGGGTAAAGTCGCGTTGGATCTGTCTAAACGACCCTTCCTGGTGTACAATCTGCCGGAAGCACCCGGAGGCGATGACAATACCTTTGGCCCCTATCTTGCCAGGGAATTTTTCAGGGCCTTTTCTGTAAAGGGCGGAATAAACCTGCATATAAATGTTGATTATGGTGACAACTATCACCATATAATTGAATCGGTTTTCAAGTCACTTGGCAGGGCACTTGACGAGGCGGTGAGCTTTGATGACAGGATTGTCGGGGTGAGATCGTCCAAGGGCGCACTGTAACGGGTGCACCTCAATAAACATCAACACAGAATTAAACCACTATACACTTTTAAACCTTTTACACTGTTAAACCATAAAATTTTTTCAAAACCAGGCTTAATAAATGAAATCAGGTGAACATGAAAAAGAAAATAGTCGTTATACTGGCAATAGCCGCCCTGTTACTGAGTGGATGCACTCCACATAAGGGCAAAGTAAAACCAAAGTCTGAAATCCCACCAATAAAAAGCATCCTGATGATGCAGGTCAAAAACATGGCTGAAGTCTATGGTGAAAACAAGGAAGTAAGGATGCCCTTTAGTGGCGGAGTTTATAAAACCGGCCCCATAATTAAAAACGGCCCGACTTTTTTGACAAGTCAGGTACAGACACAGCTTTCCAATCTTAAAGACATTGGCATACTGCCGCCCAGCCAGACAAGAACAGGCATGACCGACTTAACAACTGGTCAGAAGAACAGCCAGTCTGAGCGTGAAATAGTCGTGAATGCTGGACGCACAGTAAACGCCGACGCAGTGCTGGCAGGCTACCTGTATAAGGCTACACAGCGGATTGGAAACGAGCTTGGTGCAAAAACTCCTGCATCTGTATCCTTCAGCCTGTATCTGGTTGATACAAAAACCGGACGCACAATCTGGGAAGCATACTACGAGGAAACACAAAAGCCATTGAGCGAAAACCTGCTCAATATTGTTAAATTTATTAAAAGAAAAGGATCCTGGGTAACTGCACAACGGCTTATGGAGCTTGGTGTTGCAGACTGCTTTAAGGATTTCCCCTACGAAAATGATAATAATACCAGCAGTTGATATTAAGAACGGCAAGTGTGTGCGCCTGATTCAGGGCAAAATGGATGAAGAAACAATATTCTCTGACTCCCCCGTTGACATGGCAAAAAAATGGGAATCAATGGGAGCCGAGATAATCCATGTTGTGGATCTTGACGGGGCGATAGATAAAAAACCAACAAACCTTGCCACCATAAAAGAAATCATGGCGGCAGTAAACGTGCCCATACAGATCGGCGGCGGCATACGCGACCTTGATACAATACGCATGTACATGGACGCTGGTGCTGGCCGTATAATCATTGGCACAGAGGCCATCCGAAACCCGGATCTGATCTTCAAGGGAGCTGAAGAGTTCCCCACGGCCCTTGTGGTGGGAATAGATGCCAGGGACGGACTGGTTGCTGTGGAAGGCTGGACAGAGACCACAAAGGTCACGGCAGTCGAGCTTGCACAAAAATTTGATGATGCCGGATTAGCTGCAATCAACTTTACAGACATCCACAGGGATGGAATGCAGACCGGCCCAAATATTGAGCAGACACAAAAACTTGCTGAAGCTGTAAAATCTCCAGTAGTTGCATCGGGCGGTGTTGCCGGCATCCAGGATATTACCAACCTCCTTGAAATCGAAGATTCAGGTGTGGTGGGTGTGATAGCTGGCAGGGCACTTTACACTGGCGGGCTTGACCTTGTTGAAGCTATAAAGGTTGCATCGGGAAAATAGCATCCCCGGTCTCAAGAAATTTCCATGAACCCGGATGCTTTCTCATTTTGAAGCTATTTCGAAAAAAATCAGTTACATGTTTATCCCAATGTGCTGGTGAGCAAATTTTTCAAACCTCTTCAAAATATAATTCCATAATGTTCTGGTCATTAAATTTATATGCCACCCTTTTATGGCGGATTTGCAGTAGGCAGCAAATAAACTCATAAACTGGTCTGTCCATGGCAGTTTGTTGTTTTCTTTTTTTCACCATATCAGGGCTTTTTTATTGCGGTTTTTTTGCCCTTATTTGAATTTAAATCTGGACTTTTTTTAAAACTGCAATAGATTACTATAAAGAATTTTGTTTACAATCCTGATAATTTATAGACTTATTTATAAACTAAAAGGCCAGTAGACAGGATTGAGATAAAAAAAAATAAAATAAACAAAGGTCTTCAACATGGGCCAGATGCAATTAAATGTTCCGGCTATTGGTATACTTCGAGGAGTGGATTCGGTTTTTTTCAGCGAAATCCTCAGTGCTTCTTATGAAAAGGGACTGGAGGCAATCGAGGTTACCATAAATACGGACAAGGCCCTGGACATGGTTTCCTCCCTGCGTTCCAAGGTACGGCCCGGACAGTTTCTGGGCATGGGAACCATTCGAAACCTTGAAGAGGCAAAACTGGCCATCAATGCAGGAGCCATGTTTCTGGTTACACCGAACCTGGATACAGCCGTAATCAACCATGCCAGAGAAAACGGGGTTCCGGTGATTGCCGGAGCCTTTACGCCCACGGAGGTATACCAGGCATGGAATGCCGGAGCAGACATGGTAAAAGTTTTTCCGTGCAATGCCGTTGGCCCTGGTTATATAAAAAGCCTGCTGGGCCCCTTTGATGAAATTCCCCTGGTCGCAGTCGGGGGTGTGTCACGATCAAACCTGAGCGAATTTTTCGATGCGGGTGTTAAAGCTGTTGGTGTAAGCAGTGCCCTTTTTGGGCAGAACGCTCTGGTTAAAAAAGATATTAATGCGCTTGCGCAAAGCGTTGAAAATTTTATTGAGCATTGCAGACAATGCTCAAGCAAAACTTGAAAAAAATCTAAGTTAACGAAAGGAAAGAAGCATGTTTCGACCAGAAATTAAGGTAGTGGATTGCACGGTTCGTGATGGCGGACTAATGAACAAATGGCAATTCGAGGATGGATTTGTACGCAAGGTTTATGAGGCAAACAACGCTGCCGGCGTTGACTATATGGAAATCGGCTATCTTAGTTCGGAAAGCGCATTTTCCAGAGAACAGTACGGCCCATGGCGTTTTTGTGCTGAAGCAGATATTGAGCGTGTCATCGGTGGTGTCGAAAAAAAGGTCAAGCTGTCTGTAATGGCAGATATTGGAAGGATTGACTTTGATGACATACCTCTAAGATCTGACAGCTCCATTGATATGGTTCGTGTAGCCTGTTATGTTCACCAGGTGGACAGTGCCATAGCCCTTGCCCATCATTGCCTTGATAAGGGTTTTGAAGTAACCATCAACCTCATGGCAGTTTCAACCGTAGGCCTGAGAGATCTCAACGAAGCACTTGAAGATCTGGCAAAATGCAGGGTTGACATCATATACCTGGTCGACAGCTTTGGAGCCTTCTATTCAGAGGATATTGATCTGCTGACTGCAAAATACATGGAACGGATGCCAGGCAAAACCATAGGCATTCACACCCACAATAACCAGCAACTGGCATTTGCAAATACCATCGCAGGCATCATCCGGGGCATCAATTACCTGGACGGCAGCCTTTATGGTATCGGCAGGGGTGCTGGAAATTGCCCCCTCGAACTTTTGATTTCATTTTTGAAAAACCCAAAGTTCAACGTAAGACCACTCATTGAAGTTATTGAACAGGAGATTTTTCCATGGCGTGATAAAATCGACTGGGGATACTTTATACCATACATGGTTACTGGTGTTTTAAATCAGCACCCAAGGACAGCCATGGCACATATGGATTCTGAAAACCAGGATGATGTGGTTGCCTATTATGACAAAATGACCAACCTGCCTGAAAACGCCTAGGCACAGGGTCAAAAAAAATACTGCCTGCTGCCCCCCGGCCGGGGGGCAGGTAACGGCACTTACTTATCTTTGGATAATATTCCGTCAAAATATTCGATTGTTTTTGTTATGCCCTGTTCCAGGTTTATTGCCGGGTTCCAGCCTAAAATTTCCCTGGCCTTTGTAATATCAGGCTTTCTTTTTTGCGGGTCATCCTGGGGCAGATCCTTAAAAATTATACTTGAACTGGAATTTGTCATGGAAATCACGGTTTCTGCAAGCTCCAGGATTGTAAACTCACCTGGGTTTCCCAGATTGATCGGGCCGGTAATCTCCGAAGGCGTTTCCATCAACCGGATAAATCCATCGACCATCTCGTCCACATAGCAGAAGGATCTGGTCTGTGAACCATCACCATAAATAGTTATTGGCTCACCCTTCAAGGCACTCACGATAAAGTTTGAAACAACCCTGCCGTCATTCATGTGCATCCGTGGCCCATAGGTATTAAAAATTCTTGCAACCTTGATTTCAAGGCTGTGCTGACGATTATAGTCAAAAAACAGCGTTTCCGCACATCTTTTTCCTTCGTCATAGCACGCCCGTGGCCCGATTGGATTTACCCGCCCACGGTACTCTTCGGCCTGGGGATGTACTTCCGGGTCTCCATAGACCTCTGAGGTCGAAGCCTGAAATATCTTTGCCCGTAACCGCTTTGCAAGTCCCAGCATATTTATTGCACCGTGAACATTAACCTTGGTTGTCTGAACAGGATCGTTCTGGTAATGAATCGGAGAAGCAGGACATGCAAGGTTGTAAATCTCATCAACCTCCAGATACAAAGGGAACGTGATGTCGTGCCGCATGACCTCAAAGTATGGGTTGTCAATCAGGTGCGCGATATTGACCTTCGAACCAGTATAAAAATTGTCCGCACAAATCACTTCGTTCCCAGCTGCAAGAAGCCTCTCGCACAGATGCGAACCAAGAAACCCTGCGCCGCCTGTTATTAGTACACGTTTCTTTAGATGCATATAATCTCCCAATAAACTTTAATGTTTTGTCGAAGCCAACCCCTTAGTTTATATTTAAGGTCAGTAGTGTCCCGTTTAACTTTTTAGAATAGCACCCAACGTGCTGTAATT
>JAOZSB010000066.1:6499-16204 GCA_029939895.1 Desulfobacterales bacterium | reverse complement strand
CATTTCTTTTATTCTATTTAAGTGCTATACCTATATATAATTATATGTTATTATTATTACAATCGTAACAAAGTTTTGCAATCTCACCTTGGCAAAGAAATAGCTAATGCGTTCTTAATGCATACTGATTAAGGCTTTAGAAGATTTTTATATATAATTGATTTAGAATTCATGACAAATATTAAGTGTTTTTATGATTGATAAGTCCATAATAAATGATCTACAGCGCAGTCTTGGCAGAGAAAAAATTCTTTCTGGGGAGCCTGATCTTCTTGCCTATTCCAGAGATATGTCCATTTACTTTGCAGTGCCGGACATTGTTGTGGTGCCGACATCGACCAGCGACGTGAAGGCTGCTCTTGCTGTCGCATCAAAGGCAGGCATCCCAGTTACCCCCAGGGGTGCTGGAACCAGCGTTACAGGCGCAGTAATTCCAATAAAGGGCGGAATGGTTATTGATTTATCCTGCCTTAATAAAATTAAAAAAATCGACCTTAAAAACAAATACGCAATTGTCGAACCAGGTGTAATTTGTGGTGAATTGAACGCTGCTCTGAGTCCTGGCTATTTTTTTCCGCCAGATCCCGGCAGTCTCAATATTGCTACAATCGGGGGAATGATCGCCACGAACGCTTCTGGCAAGAGCGCAATTAAATACGGAACCACAAGCGATTATGTTATGGGGCTGGAAGCGGTTTTACCAGGTGGGGAAATTATTCAAACCGGCAGGCTCGCGCCTAAAGCCTCGGCCGGGTTCGACCTTACCCGGCTTTTTGCTTCTTCCGAAGGAACCCTTGGGATCATAACTCAAGCCACCCTTAGAATCTGCCACAAGCCGGAAACCGCAGGTCTGTGCCTGGCGGGATTCAAAAATCTTGAAGATGCATCTTTGGCAGCAGTAGAGATTGTAACCGCAGGATTTGACATGAGTTCCTGCGAACTTATTGATGCCGGCTCAAGCAAGGGTTTTGAAAGGGAAGTAAACCTTGATCTTTCCAAGGCTGGTGCAATGCTCCTTATTGAATCAGACGGCACTAAACAGGCGGTAAACTCATCAATATCCATGATTAAAGATGCCTGCAAAAGGGCTGGTGCGCAATCAACTGATTGCTTTTTTGATTTTGAAACTCGCAATCGCATATGGACAATGCGCAATAGACTTGTGAGTGCCATGAACGCAGAGGACAGGAATACAAGGCTCGTACCAATGGCAGAAGACATTGGCGTTCCTGTCACCATGATGCCAGAAGCATTGAAGCGAACAAAGGAACTTGCCAAAAAGTATAACATCAAAATTATCATGTTCGGTCATGCCGGCGATGGCAACATCCACGCTACTTTCGTGATAAATCCACTTGATGCTGACGAATGGAAAAGAGCCAGCGAATATGCAGCACAAATTAACACAATGGCATCTGAAATGGGCGGCACGGTTTCTGCCGAGCATGGCATTGGCCTTTCAAAAAGCATGTTTATTAAAAAAGAACTTGGTAATTCCCTTGATGTCATGAAGCGTATTAAGTTTGCCCTTGACCCTGACAATATTATGAATCCCGGCAAGCTCGCTCTTTCGCCTGATAATGCATCATCTGAAGACCTTGCAGACAGCATAACGCCCGGCAATGCCTTTAACCAAACCACCCATGAAGCAGCAACCCCTCAAGAGCGTGACTCAATGCTATGCATGATGTGCGGCTCATGCAGGGCAGTCTGCCCGGTCTTCAAAGCAACCGGGATTGAGGCAGACAACGCAAGAAGTAAAGTTCAGTTATCATACGCACTCATAACAAAGGACGCAGAAATCACAGAAGACATTGCCCAAAAGTTCTTCCTGTGCACAGATTGCGGGGCCTGCGAAAACAACTGCCCCTCAGGAATTAAGGTTACGGAAATCATCAAATCATTCCAAAAAAAAATCAAAAAGAAAAATCTGCTTCCTGAAACAGTCGAGAAATCCCTTGGCAACATCCGAAAAACAGGCAACATTTTTGGGTTAGACCAGAAACAGCGATTCTCTGCCTCACATCAAATAACAAATCAAAATGATGCTGCGGAAGTATTAATTTTCTGTGGTTGTTCTGCAGATTTCAAGACTGATAAAGCATTATCAGCTCTTTTTCAGATACTTGATAAAGCAAAAGTAAAGTATAGTTTATTGGGGGACAAGGAGCAATGCTGCGGTTTGCCGATAATGCTCTCGGGTGACGAAGAAGGCTTTGAAAAACACGCCTTAAAAATGCAGCAGATATTCGATGATGCTCCGCCCACGATCATAAGCCCCTGCCCTGCCTGTGTCCATGCATTTAATTCTGTGTATGGGACAATTTCAGGTTGGGATAAAAAAAGCATAGACATTCCTTCCTTTGTTCTTGAACTTGTTAAAAATAAGCAAATACTTCTAAAAAACAGCATAAGTAAAACCGCCGTGTTTCATGATCCATGCTATCTTTCCAGAAAGCTTAATGTCATTGAACAGCCAAGGGAGCTGATAAGCAGAATACCTGGGATCAAACTACAGGAGTTTCAGCAATCAGGCGGCAAGACCCTGTGCTGCGGTGGGGGAATGCATTTCCCAGAGTTTGCACCTGCAATTTCACAAAAACTGGCAGACATTAGAACTAAACAGGCAAATGCAGATGCTATTATCACTTCCTGCCCAGACTGCCTGGTGCAGCTTGGTTCCAGGGACATCCCTGCCCTGGACATAGTGGAATTAGTGCTTGAATCAATGTTATAGTATTCAGATTTTTTTTTGAAATTGGGCAAGAAAAGACGTTTTCTACGGAAACTAATTAAAAATCCAGGCTTCGTTAAAACCTTTAAATTTTAGGAGAATTATTATGAATCTTGCAGATTTTATGTTTTCCACCGGCATTACAATCCCTGTATTTCAGATTGTTTTGCTTCTTGGGATAAGCACCCTCATTCTTCTTACAGGGAGAGCAAAAATGGCCCTTATCGTGAATTATGTTTTCACGCTCTATTGGGGATATTTTATAAACAGAGATTCCATATTTGCTGATGCAGATATCGGCTACCAGGTTGTTACATGGTATTTTGGGCTTGGTATTCTTGTTGCTGTCCTTGCCATGTTTGGTTTCATGGCCAACAAGGAATAATTTTGCTTATTTCATAACCAAACATTCAGTATAAACTAAGCAAAAGGCTTCGACAAACAATTTAAGCTTTTAGGAATTTTTTTTGCTTATTTCATAACCAAGCCTTCAGTATAAACTAAGCAAAAGGCTTCGACAAACAATTTAAGCTTTTTAGGAGTTTTTTTGCTTATTTCATAACCAGACCTTGGATAAACTAAACAAAATACTCGATCATGGCGCACATGGCCTTTGCTGTGGCTTCGGGTGTGTCGAAAACCGGAATTCCATAATCTTTGTATACTTTCAGGGTCTCGGCCCAGTTTACCTTGTCGGTCATTATGCACACTGCTACAGGTACAGGGGATGATGCAATTATCTTTGCAGTCCTTTTGGCTATTTCTTTGCAATCCACGAAAAATGGGGTGATAAAATTAAGCATAATGAAATCAAACCCCTTGTCGTTAATAAGTGCAAGAAGGGTTTTTTCGAACTGCTCCGGCCCTGCTGTGGCGAGGATGTCTATTGGATTTGAAACGATTGCTTCACTAAAAAGTATTTCCTTTAAATATTCACTGGTTTGAATACCTGTTTCCGGCAAATCACAACCACCCTTTACAAGCTCATCTGCTGCAATAACGCCGGTTCCGCCTGTGTTTGTTATCACTGCAACCCTGTTCCCCTTTGGCAGGCTTAGTGACTCAAAGGCTCTTGCAGCCTGGCATGCACCCTCTATGTCATCTATCGGAATCAGGCCTTTAATTGCAGGTTCTTTCCAGACTCCTGAACTTATCACACCGCCTGTGTGAAATTTCACGGCCTTGGCTCCAGGGACAGTTTTTCCGGCAAAAAGCCCTAAAACAGGCTTTTTTGCAGCCACCTGTTCAACTACGCTGAAAAAAGCATGCTCATCTTCAACACTTTCCACATGACAGATTATTACCGATGTGCCAGGGTCATCTGCCCAGTATTGTAAGATCTCAGCACAGTCTATATCGCATGAATTCCCGCTGGATGCGTACATATTCAGGCCTGCGCCAAGCTCCGAGAGCCTGTTGCAGATCACTTCTCCAACCCCGCCCGACTGAGTGAAAACTGAAATTTTCCCATGCCTGGGCCTGGAAAATGTAAAGTTACAGTAAGCATTGATTTCAGGTGAATTGTTAATTATGCCCTGACAATTAGGCCCAAAAAGCCTTATATTGTATGATTTTGCAATTTCTAAAATTCTTTTTTCAAGGGCTGCGCCTGTGTCTCCAGTCTCTTTAAACCCGGCTGTATTGATTATACAAACCTTGACTCCTTTTTTTCCGCAGTCTTCAAGTGCTTCTGGCACAAGCACGTTCTTGATAACAATATGGGCAAGATCAACACTTCCCTCCACATCAAGTATCGAAGGATGCGACTTAATGCCGAGTATATCGGTGCCTGAGGGGTTTACAGGGTAGATTTCCCCCTTGTAGCCAGCATCTATAAGGTTTTTCATTATTCTGTGACCAATTGTCAGCTCCCTGGGGCTTGCTCCAATTATGGCCACTGAATCTGGTTTAAAAATATAATCAAGATCAGGCATTGTATTCCTTTATAGCAAAAAGGGCAGCACCAAGCGCCCCTGCGAATCTTGGCGAAGGTGGAACAAGGGCATTTATGCCGCTCTCTTCTTTGAAAATTTCAATCAGCACAGGATTAAATTCAACAGCACCACCTGTAATCACGACTTTGCCGGCAAAGGTATCCATCTCCATTATCCGTTTAACCATGGAAACATACACCGCCCTTGCCAGGTCTTCTTTTTTTACACCTTTTCTGCTCAAGGACAGGATTTCTGAAAAACTGAACACCGTACAATAGGAACCAAGCTCAACTTTTTGGGTTGAATTTGCAGCCAGAGCGTTCATCTCCCCTATTCCACTGCCCATCCTTCTGGAGGTTTCCTCTAAAAAGGCTCCAGTCCCGGCAGCGCACTTGCGGTTCATCTTGAAATCAAGAAGTTCGCCCTTAGCTCCAATTTTTATTATTTTACTGTCCTGCCCACCAATGTCGATCACTGTAAGAGGCTCAGGAAAATACTTAAAAGCACCAGCACCATGGCATGAGATTTCGGTTTTTGCACATTTTGCCAGCCCCTGAATATTCCTGCCGTAGCCCGTGGATACAGCAGATTTTACACTATCCATGTCTGCCCCGGCATTGGCCAGGGCTAAAGCAACAGCTTTTTCAGCAGCCTCGGTAAAGTCTGTCCAGGTTCGGTATGCACCCATACCCAGGACTTCTCCGTTAATATTCACCACCACGGCCTTTGCTTCGGTGGAGCCTGCATCTATGCCTAAAAACACTGAATAAATCCTTACATTTAAAAATCTGTACTTCAATAATTTATCAATCAAGCCTCTCCAAAAAAGCTTCGAGGCGGATTTGGGTTTGTTCAAGGCTGAAAAGCCTGAGATCGTTAAGGTCTCCGTTAATGACGACGGATGGTGTTTTGATTCTTTTTGGCATTGCGTACATGGAGTTGGAGTTGTTCGGGCATGTTTTGGCCTCGTGGAACACGATTCCGTTTATGTTGAATTGCTCAACCTGCTGAGCAATGTAATTTTCTTTCCAGGAATCAGTCCTTGCAATAAAAAGCCCGGCGTAGGCTCTTGCCATTGAGTCAAAGGGGTCTTGGGGGTCAAGGCTGTCGAATATCCAGGAATTGCAGTATGTGGATGCAACCACCCCTGCTCCATGACTCGATAAAAGCGTGGCAAGATCCCTGTGCGCTCCCCAGATCGGCATTCCTTCCCAGTAAAGGCGGTATTTTTCTTGCTCCACTGCGCCTGTACCGTCTGAGACTCTTTGTTTCAGTTCTTTCAGGAGCAATTCGTAGTAATCGCACGCAGTACTGGTTCCCCTGAGAACAACCGCAGGCCCCATGTGGATTGCGGCATCAAAAAATGTAAGAGGAGCGGGCACGGATGCAGCTGTTTCAAGCACCTGTTTCCAAAGGCTGCTGCACCTCTGAGAAAGCTCAACAACTTTCCTGAGCCTGTCAATATCAAATCGTGTATGGGTAATTTTTTCCAGAGTGGGTATTAAATTTTTTATCTGCGCAGAAACAGCATTAACATGGTCGCGGGTTAGCTCCCCCAGACCCCTGAAGCTCTCGACACCTGCTATTGGGACATCAAAGTGTCTTGCATACCAGCTAAACCAGTCCTGTACGTCCCTGCACTGGTTTGTGCAATAAACAAGCACGTCTGGTTCTGGTACCTTATCAAGCCCTGCGGCTTTTTTCATGGGTGTTTCTTTTTTTATGAACGCCCCGATGTCGCTGGTGAGGTAGCTGCAAATATCAGGAGAATATCCTGCTGCATTTGCATGTGAAATATAATCAGCAGCTTTTTTGGATGCGCCAATCATGGCACCGTGATTTTCCGGAAAAAAGACCTCAAAACCCATTGCCCTTAACAGTTCAGCAGGCCCGACACTCGAGCACCATGCAATTTTTTTGCTGGAATCGCATTCTGCAAGACTTGAGTAGTAAGCAGCCATAATCTTTTTCAGATCGCTGGTTGATTCAATTTTTTTAATTGTGCGATTCATTTATCAAAAAATTCCTGTAAAAATAGGCTCATGTATTATCAACATAATTCTTACTAAAGGCTGTAACATCAATGCCTGCGATATAAATCAGACAATCAAGGTAAAGAACATATTAGTCAAAGCAATCTATGTCAACGGTTTATCAGCTTTTTTCCCTTGACAACAGTCTTACAGGTCTTAATTTTAGTTCGTGCCAGATTGGAAACGTTTCTTTCAATACAATTTTTTTTAAAAAAAACATCATACAGTAAAAAAATTTATTATGATGGAAACTAATAATGTTTTAATTTTTCAAAAACTTAAATTTAATTAAAAATATACAGGTGAAATGTTTTGGCTGAAACTAAAATAAATATTAAACGGGCCACGGAAAAATATGCACAAACCCAGGAGGCCGTCGAAAAATTCTCAGAACCTAAAACAACAACTGAAACAGAAAGTTCTGAGCCAAAAATTGTTGAATCAGCCTCTCCGCAAGAAACATCAGAGTCTGTAAAAAAACCAGCACAATCAGATAACATAGATAGCTCAGACAAAGTAGCTAAAAATGAGCCTGAATTAAAAACTTCAGGTAAAGCTGCAGAAAATAAAGAATCAGACAAAAAGTCTAAACCGAAAACGATTGAAGAACAATTGAAAGATGCAAATGAGGACGCAGAAAATAATCGAGACATGCAATTGAGGCTTTCTGCTGAATTTGATAATTTTAAAAAACGTTGCGCCAGGGAAAATGCCGACTTTAAGAAATTTGCAAACGAAACCCTTATCACAGAAATACTTCCCATTTTAGACAACCTTGAAAGGGCTATTGAATCCTGCGGTGACATAGACGAATCAAATAAGGGATTGATAGAAGGTGTTGATCTCACCCACAAGGGGATTTTAAATGTATTTGAAAAATTCGGCGTAACAAGAATAGATGCAGTTAACAAAACTTTTGATCCAGCTTATCATCAAGCAGTTATGCGCGAAGAAACCGATGATCACCCTGGAAACACCGTGATCAATGAGTTTCAGAAGGGCTACCTGCTCCACGACAGGCTTGTAAGGCCCTCAATGGTCGTGGTTTCAGTTCCGAAAACATCCCAGACTCAGGATGATATAACAAAGGAATAAATAGTTTTAAATACAACAATAATAAATAGTTTAATTTTATATAATCGGGAGGAATTATTATGGGCAAAATAATCGGAATTGATCTTGGAACAACAAACTCATGCGTTGCAATCATGGAAGCTGGCGAGCCAAAAGTCATCAACAATGTTGAAGGCGGACGCACAACACCATCAATTGTGGCAATTACAGAGGGCGGTGAAAGGCTTGTGGGGCAAATCGCCAAACGGCAGGCAATCACAAACCCGGAAAACACTGTATACGGTGTTAAAAGACTTATTGGAAGAAAGTTCTCGTCCCCAGAGGTACAAAAGGACTTATCAATCCTTCCGTATATAATGGTACAGGCTTCTAACGGTGATGTCAGCCTGAAAATCAGGGACAAACAATACAGCCCTGCTGAAGTATCCTCCCAGATCCTGGCAAACATTAAGCTTGCAGCCGAAGAATATCTTGGTGAACCAGTCACGGATGCAGTTATTACGGTTCCTGCATATTTTGACGACAGCCAGAGACAGGCAACAAAGGATGCAGGTAAAATCGCCGGCCTTAATGTAATGAGAATAATAAACGAGCCGACAGCAGCCTCGCTTGCATACGGCCTTGATAAAAAAGCTGAAGAAAAGATCGCAGTCTTTGACCTTGGCGGTGGAACCTTTGATATATCTGTCCTTGAGATTGGCGATGGAGTTTTTGAAGTAAAATCTACAAATGGCGACACCCATCTTGGTGGTGAAGACTTTGATATCAGGGTTATAGATTATCTTGCAGATGAATTCAAAAAAGACCAGGGCATAGACCTCCGCAAGGATAAAATGGCACTCCAGCGGCTCAAGGAAGCTGCGGAAAAAGCTAAAATGGAACTTTCTTCCTCAATGGAATCCGACATCAATCTGCCATTTATTACAGCCGATGCCAGTGGTCCCAAGCATTTGAACGTAAAGATCACCAGAGCTAAACTTGAATCACTTGTATCAGATCTCCTTGACAATCTTGCAGGCCCTTGCAGAATGGCAATTAAAGATGCCGGGCTTTCAGCAGACGAAATCAACGAAGTTATTCTGGTTGGTGGAATGTCAAGAATGCCTGCTGTTCAGGATATGGTAAAGAAAATTTTTGGTAAAGAACCCCACAAGGGTGTAAATCCTGATGAAGTTGTTGCAGTAGGTGCTGCAATCCAGGCTGGAGTCTTGAAGGGTGATGTAAAAGACGTGCTGCTTCTTGATGTAACTCCGCTTTCTTTGGGAATCGAGACACTTGGCGGAATTATGACAAAGCTTATAGAAAAAAATACAACAATTCCAACAAGGAAAAGCCAGATTTTCTCTACAGCAGCCGACAACCAGCCAGCAGTTTCAATTCATGTACTCCAGGGCGAGCGTGAAATGGCTCCAGACAATAAGACTCTGGGCAGATTCGAGCTTGTTGGCCTCCCGCCAGCACCCCGTGGCGTACCACAGATTGAAGTTACTTTTGATATTGATGCAAACGGCATTGTCCATGTTTCTGCAAAGGACACTGCAACCGGCAAGGAGCAATCCATCAAGATCACTGCTTCCAGCGGACTCTCCCCGGAAGAGATAGACAAACTGGTTAAGGATGCAGAGCTTCACGCAGAGGACGACAAGAAGAAAAAGGCCCTTGTAGAAGCAAAGAACAACGCAGACGCGCTTATTTACTCCACAGAAAAGTCAATTGCAGAGTTGGGCGAAAAAGTAGACGAAGAAACAAAAACTAACGTTGACGCTGGTGTTGCCAAGCTGAAAGTAGCTTTGGAAACCGATGATGCAGAAGAGATTACCCGCCTTACCGAAGAATTGACCCAGGTGTCCCACAAACTTGCAGAAGCCATTTACCAGCAGGCTTCACAGGAAGGCGCAGGACCCGAAGGCGCAGGCGGCCCAGATATGGG
>JAOZSB010000066.1:0-6399 GCA_029939895.1 Desulfobacterales bacterium | reverse complement strand
ATGGGCGACATGGGCGCAGGTGCAGATTCTGCTGACGATGATGTTGTTGACGCTGATTTTGAAGAAGTAAAAGACGACAAAGGCGACAAGAACTAAAATAAAGTACAAACAATAAAAAGAAACTTTTTTTTGCATATACACTCAAACCCTGGGGAAGCATTTTCCCCGGGGTTTGCTGTTTTTAGCACCTGATAAAAGGTAACTGCTGTAAGCCGGACTTGTGATCGTTTCTGTTAAATGTTAAGTAAAGGTTGCTTAAGCAAAAATTCTTATTCAAAATCAGGGGGTATCAAAGAATGAACTGGGTCTACCTTACAATAGCAATAATTACAGAGGTCGTTGCAACCTTCGCCTTAAAACTATCAAATGAATTCACGAATGTTGTGCCAAGCATTGTTACAATTATTGGGTATGGAATTTCCTTTTACTTTTTGTCCCTGGTTTTAAAAGTAATGCCGGTTGGTGTCACCTATGCCATATGGTCTGGCGTTGGGATTACGCTTCTTACAATTGCTGGTGCATTCTATTTCAACCAGGTTCCAGATTTGCCGGCAATCTTAGGCATGGCATTGATAATTGCAGGAATTGTAATTATGAACATATTTTCAAAAACCCTTCCCCATTAAGAATTTTACTTAATTTTCATGGCACCACCTGCAAAATGCTCCATTAGATTCAAGGGGCATTTTAAATGCCGCCTGCTCAGGTAGCATCATTTTTCCTGTTGATAGATCATTTTGCCGAGTAAAAAGTTTCCTTTATAGTGGTTTGCGCCTCTATGGATTTTTTCCGTAACCAGCCTCCAGTATAGCTGCCAGCACCATTATGCCATTCGCGGCATGATTCTTGCTTTTCATTATTATCGTTATTACTAATTTGTTATTTTGCGGATTATAATTTAACGGACCTTTTTTCAATAAAATGCAAACAAGGAATCGTATAAACAATGGCAATAGCATTAAATACAAACACCACCGCAATGGCTGCCCAAAGAAGTCTTTCAACTCAAAACACCAGGCTTGCTGATTCTGCAATTAGACTATCATCGGGCAAGAGACTGAACTGCGCAGCAGATGACTCTTCAAGCATGTTTATTGCAGATTCACTTCGCAGCCAATGCCTTTCCCTTGGGCAGGCCATAAAAAACGCAAGCGATGGAATCGGCATTATACAAACCGCAGACGGAGCATTAAGCGAATCCCTGAATATTCTCAATACAATTAAAACCAAGTCAATACAGGCTGCTCAGGATGGACACTCACTGGAATCAAGAAAGGCCATCCAGACAGATATAAATTTGCTTCTTGAAGAATTCGATATGATCGCTGAGACTACGTCCTTTAACGGCAGAAAAATACTTTCCGGCAATTATTCAAACAAGGCAATTCAGGCAGGTGCATATTTTGGCGAAACCGTCAGCATTTCCGTTGCAACAGTCGAAGCACAAAAAGTAGGTCATGTCACCACCGGGGAACTCACCATTGGCGATAACCGTGAAGGCCTTGCAGCAATAAGCATTTACAGCAACATTAGAAACGAAAGCTTCATAATAGAAACAGTAGAACTTGCCTATGATAATGATCCAACACACGGTATAGGCGCACTTGCAATCAACATTAACAAGTTAAGCGACGAACTTGGAATTACTGCATACTCAAATGTTTCAAGCACCACAATAGCAAACATCAAACAGGGCCAGACAGACTCCAATTTCTCAATCAACGGAACCCTGATCGGAGCTGTGAATGTCAATACAAACGATTCCAGCGGCGAACTCACAAAGGCGATAAACAGCAAAACCTCATCCCATGGTGTCTTTGCATCAATTGACAGCACCGGACTTCTTACGCTTCAATCCAAAGACGGCAGGGCCATCAGCCTGGACTATAGTTCGAGTATCGGGTCAGGTGTTGGCACTGACGCAATTTTTAATGGTACCGACCTTTCAACAATGGGATCAATCACCTTTCACCAGGTAGGAACGGCAGAAGTAAGGATCAATGACATAGGCGGCGGTGAAGCAATAGCCCTCACAAACGGACTCGACTTTGACGGTAAGACCGAAACAACCATTGATTCATCAGCATCCAAAGGCTCGATTCTGACACAGGACACCATGCTAAAGGCTGGCTGGACCACTGACCAGGAATTTAGGGGCACACAATTTTCAAAACCAATAGACCTTGAAAAAGCTACCCTTCTAAGAGCCGGAAACAGACTGGGGGTTGGTTCCATAATAATTTCTGAAGACCCTCTGGGCGGGAATGCGACCATTGATAGAACTAATTTAACCTCCAGTACCAGTATGGTAAAAATAGGCTCAACATTAGCTGCCGGCAGCATACTGGGAAAAGGCACTGTCATATACTCACCAAATGTAATAAGCGAAGGCACAACCTTTAAGGGTGATGGAAAAATCTACAGAGCAGGCCCGACAACCAGCCCATCCCATATTACTGCTGGATCATATATCAATTCAGGCACTGTGCTTGCTTCAGGAACTGTCCTGACAAACAGTGTTAGAATTACCGGGGTAACGCCCACAAACGGCAACAGCACAGTGACAGGCGGTTCAACCCTCGAAGCAGGTTCGATAATAACACAGGGAACCACGATTACCGGCACAGCCCAGATTTCACAGGTATCACCCACAACCAACACAAGCACAATAGAGGTTGGCTCTTCCCTGAGACCAGGCAGCGAGTTTGCTCCTGGGACAGTCATTCAGGGAAACGCCCAGATAGACACAGTCGGCCCCACAATCGGAAACAGCCTTATAGCCGACGGCTCTACCCTTGCTGATGGTTCCATACTTGCCATTAACACGGTACTTGCCCCAGGCCAGATAATCACGACTACATTAGGGCCAAGGGGAGGCCCTGGCGGATTTGTTCTTGACCAGAACTACACCCTTGCCGGAGCACAGACCATATCACCCGACACAACACTTCTGGGTGGCTCTACAATTGAAAGCGGCTCTATACTGTTTCCAACTTCCCAGCTTGCAGGTGACACCGCAGTTCTGACAGCCAGCCTTTCACCTGGAGCTGCAATGACTCTGCCGACGGGTTCTGTGATTGCCAACTTCAGCTCCTTAGCAGCCGGCTCTGTACTTAACGGCGATCAGATGACACTCCTGGGCCCCATGGCCCTTGGGGGCGACATGGTACTTGCAGCCGGAAGCGGAATTGCTTCAGCCAGCACTTTAAACACCGGCTCCCATGTGGATTCTGACACAATAACGATACTTGATGGCATTACACTAAATGCAGACATGGACGCTGGAAATGGTACAATAATCGAAGAAGAAAGCATAATCCTTTACAATTCCTTCCTTGGTAGCGATGCAAGGCTAATGTCCGGACTTACTCTGCGTGAAGACATGACACTTGCAACCGACATGAAACTTACTACGGATATGGATATTGAAGAAAATTCACTCTTTGCCAATGGCTCCCGGTTTTATAAGGATTCTGAAATACCTGTTCCCATGACACTCATCTCAAACATGAACCTTGATTCCTCAATGAAACTATTAAAAAACTCTGTCATATCAGAAACCAGAGGCACTAAACTTCTGGCAGACACGACAGTCAATGGAGACACATACCTAAAAGAATCAATTACTGTTAAAGATACAATAACACTTTATGCCGGCTCTGAAATCGGAGATATGTCAAGCCTGGAAAATGGCTCAACCCTTGGTGGCACAGTCAGGCTCCTGAATTCCGAGACAGTAGCACCCGACTCGGTAATGAAACTGAAAAGTGGTTCCGTTCTTGAACCAGGAAGCATTATTGCAGAAGGAACATACATAACTGGCAGTGTCACTTCTATTGACGGGAAAATATATGATGCAGGAACATTGCTTACACAAACCATAGAAACTGCCACAAGAATGACTCTGAAAGGGGATATGGCACTAATGCCAGAGTCAACAATAGCAGCACGAAGCCGACTTACAGCAAACAACACCGTTAATAGCGTTGAAACAAACTCAGAAACAACCAGCACCTCACGGTTCTCGGACATCAACGTCCCGACAATGGTCGATGCCCAGATTGCAATGATCATGACAAATACCGCAATCAAAGACATCGACAGCGTCCGATCAGGTCTTGGGTCAAGCCAGAACCAGCTTACCTCAATTATTTCCAACCTGCGCACCACCATGACCCAGGTCACTGCTTCGGAATCTGTACTGCGCGATGTTGATTTTGCCTCGGAATCAGAGGTTCTGTCCAAACTGAACATACTCATAGAGGCTGGAACCTTCTCCCTTGCCCAGGCAAATGTAACCGCACAAAACGCTCTCTCGCTTCTTGAAGGAATGGGAGGCCAGGCCGGATAAGCAGCCTTTTTTAAAAAAGCTTTAAAAGCACTAGTGGAGCGAGTACCATAAATATAAAAGAAACAGAAGCAACAACAACCGGCCCACAACCTTGACCTTGAAACCCATATCTCCGCCAGTTAAATCACGTGCGATTATTATCAGTTTAGCAATAGCACCAGCATCATTTTTTTTGTCCCCTCCCCTCCACTCCTTGCCCATGGTTTTGTCACTCGTGGAAAGGTACACGTCCTTGACAACAAAAAAAATAACCACACACAAGCTGCCAAATACAACAAATGCGCCAAGGGTGAACAGAAACCTTGCAGTTCGGTTGGCAGTCTGTATAATATTGAATTCAGTTACGTAAATTGTCTCACAGGCACCATTACCCTCATCATACCGGGTCACGCTGGTTCCCCTTGAACCACCGGAATGCGAATAACTGGCAAGATACCCCTTTAAATATATCTGATCCCCTTTCCTGACCCTTAAAATCTGTTGTTGAATTTCTTTGTCTTCAGCCAGGAGATGATTGTTGGAGATACACGACCCACAGAAATTGCGCATGGCCCATTTTTTGTCAAATGAAGACCAGCACGTCCAGCTGCCACTCTTAAAACTCATCCCAAGATAAGCGCCACTTGCCACAGTATCTCCGTATGCAACACAGATATCCTTGAGGTTAAGGGTGTCCTTCCAAAAAAACCTGTGGGTCAAATCCCACCAGCCTGTGGCATCATAATAGCTTACCACGAGTCCGTTAAGCTCGTAATCAAACTGAGGAACTATGACATATTTCTTTCCGTCAACATATGCATTAAAGGGATTCCTTCTGGTTGTTGACTGCTTTGGATTTTTAAAAACAGGCTTGTAAACATCTTCAACAGCAGGATACCTGTCCTTAAAAAAACCAGCTAAACCAGTCAAAATAACCGCCGCAAGAAAAATTACAAAGGCAATGTTTTTTATCTTTATCTCTTTTTCCGAAAGCCCGTCATAACTATCTTCATCGTATACAGTTACCCCTGGCAACGGAACATCGCTTTCATAACCGTCATCACCAGGATACTTGACCACTTCACCTTCAGGTGGAGCATCACCTTTTTTTTTGAATTTACTAAAGAGAATCCCGCATGACACGCACTCAAGGGCTTTATCCTGCACAAACCCGCACTTTGGACAAGCAAATGTCTTTACCTGGTCGCCCTTGTCCATATTTATATTACCACTTATATTGCCAATTTCATTTCCATCATCAATTTCAAGTACTTCCTCATCCCCGTCCTCAATATCGTCCTCAACATCATCCTCAATGATGATCTCTACAGATTCATCCATTCCGCCATTGACTACTTCAGCAGGTGCTTCACCAGGCACGCCTTCATCCTCAATTTCTATTTCAATCTCAAGAAACTCATCAATTACCTCGTCAATGGAACAGAGCGCACCTGCTTTTTCAATTTTTTCCTTGTATTTTTCAGCAGTTTTTAAGTCCAGGTTTTTCTTTATCGCTTTTCTTTTGCCTGCAAAAAGTTTATCTGCCTTTTTTTTGTCGAGTTTAAACAGTTTTGCTATCGAGTTTTTAACAGATTCAACATCCTGATTTTCCTTGATTTTGCCCTCAAGAAAAACATCGTATTTTTTTTGGGTCATTGTTTTCTCCAAAATAAAAAGGCATCTAAAGAAAAATTAATATTTCCTAATAAATTTAGATTTTTAACGAAGCATTTTTACTTAGTTTATCTTGATGGTCTGGTTATGACAATAAGCAAAAAAACTTCCACCAAGGTTAAAAACATTTTTTGCAATAAACTTACTTTACACTTTAACCAGCATGGTCGTAAAGTAAAAAAATTCTCGAGAATATACTGTTATTATTATTTGTATGTACTTTTCCTGCGGTCAAGGGCAATGAGTCATTCCTGATGCCCAGCCAGAGACTGTAACCAGAGGTTTAAAATTTCAAAGTGAATTCTCAGCATGTTACACGTTCATAAAATTACATATTTGGGATCAGTAGTGTCCCGTTTAACTTTTTAGAATAGCACCCAACGTGCTGTAATTTT
>JAOZSB010000065.1 GCA_029939895.1 Desulfobacterales bacterium | reverse complement strand
TGGGTCAAATTTGCATTGTCGTTGGGGGTCATTTTTAGGTTGACGTTACGACCATGTCGCCTTTAAAATGGTTCAGGTTTTGTATCCTGCTTTGCCTTAGGCTGCATATGTCAATGCATGGATTATTCATTATTACATATGGTATATTGGTGTATGAAGGGCTGAGTATGAAGTTTCAACACTCCCAATGGTCGTTTTATGGGGTTTTTATTTTTAAAAGCCGTTAATATTTTTTATGAATAAATTGACTGTTTATTTCCCTGAATACTTACTGCATGGGGCAGCGGCGGGGGAGAACTCCTTTTTTATGAGATGGATCAAGCTCGATTTCCCGGGTTTAAACAAAGGGAAAATGTACTCCCTTTTAAAAAAAAAGATAAAATTTTTTTTTACGCTATATTGGGCCTGGTTTATCTGCTCAATACATCCTGTTGTGGAGAAAAAAGAATTTTGAGTTTTATTTGGATGTCTTGACAAATAAAGGAGTTTTTGGGGTTTGACGGAAGGAACACTCCATGTTATATGAAAATAACTTATATATAGATAGTGTAAGAAGTAAAAAAAATATTTTTGCAATTAACTTTGAGTTTGAAGTTGTTAGTTACTAACCTATTTTTTGCATACTTTCCCTTTAATGGTGGCGGATGGTTTAATGATAATCAGGAACTTTTTTACAGGTTCTAATTATTAAACATATATAATTGCCAATCAATAAGCGGGATTTCATGCATAATCAGAATTTTTAGTAAGTAAGGCAGCAGTAGTTTTTTAGACCGGGTTATTGAAGATAGTTTAATTGATTAAAGGAGGAGTTTTGGGGCAGGCTCAGAAGCTTGGAATCAATGGATAAACCCGTAAGCTTGTTGGTTATTTCAAAAACAAAAGAGACTGGAGTTTTTAAGAAAAAGCTCGAGGCATATGGGTTTAAACCAGACTTTGAAACAACCGAAGACATGAGTTCCATTATAGAGGCCTCTCAGGTACCTCGATGGAATGCTGTGCTTATTGACAGTAACGACGGCAGCGAGATTTTAGAAGTTCTGACCTTTGTCAGGGGGAAAAAATCAGGAATTCCTGTGCTTTGTGTGCTGGGCAGTGATTGTACTAAGCCGCCGCATATTGATCCTGCCCTTGGGCCATATGATTTTATATATTCGGACAGGCTCGAAGGGCTTGGTGCAGTACTTGATAAAAAGCTTGTTAACGCAGAGCTTAGACGGGACGAAAGAAAATATCGGACAATCATAGAGACCGCCAGAGAGTTGATCGTTACCTACGATCTTGAAGGCAAGATAACATATGCAAACCCTTCTGCAACAGACATCTCCGGCTACACCTGTGAAGAGTTGGAAGATAAGAACATGTCCGAAATTATTGTAATCAGAACCATAGAAAGAGAAAGTAATAGATATTACTATGCAGCCGACCTTGTAACAAAAAGCGGAGATACTGTTCCCCTGGAAGTTTTTACCATGGTGCTGGAGGACAAGGCCGAGCTGACTCAAATTTTTGCAATCGCGCGTGATACAACAAGAAGAAGGAAGGCAGAAGCCAAGGCGATACGCCATCAGGAGGAACTGTTTCAGGCGGCAAAGCTGGCATCCCTTGGAACTCTTGTTTCTGGCGTGGCCCATGAAATCAGCAATCCCATAACATCGGTATTGTTAAACTCGCCTGTTATTAAAAAGGTGTGGGAGAGTGTTCTACCGGTTCTTGACAGGTACTCCGAGAGTCATGGAAATTTCAGCGTTGGGGGCATGTCCTGGTCGCAGGTTCGTTTAAGGATGCCTACTCTCCTTGACGATATTCTGGGAGGAGCAAAAAGGGTTCGCAGTATTGTGGGGGAGCTTAAGGATTTTGCCCGAAAAGGCCCGCCTGAGATGCGCGAGTCTGTAAACGTAAATGTGGTTGTAAAAAGCTCTATTGGTATTGTTTCGAACCTGATCGGCAAATCGACTGTTGATTTTTCTGTTGAGTTGGACGAGGAAGTTCCTCTGGTGACCGGCAATGCCCAAAAAATTGAGCAGGTAGTGATTAACCTGCTGGTGAATGCATGTCAGGCTCTTACCAGCATTGAGCAGGCCATATCTTTGAGTACTTTTTATGATGAAGAAGATAATGAAATAGTAATTGAAATACAGGATCAGGGAAAGGGGATACCAAAAGAAACCCTTAGCCGAATCAAGGATCCTTTTTTTACAACTAAGTATGACACGGGCGGGACTGGTCTGGGCCTTTCGATTTCCGACAGGATTATTCATGACCATAGAGGAACACTTGAATTTTTCTCCGCTCCAGGCAAAGGAACAAAGGCTGTTGTGAAATTACCAGCATAGTGTCTTGGTAAAACCAAGGAGGCAAAAGAGTGGGAAACACTCTTAATCAACATGACCCAATACTGATAATTGATGATGAAGAACGTGTGATCAATGCCATCGACATGACCCTGCGTATGGCTGGTATCAGTAATATTATAACCTGCCAGGACGGCAGGAAGGCTATGGACATTTTTTCGGAAAATGCCGTGAGCGTTGTTCTGCTTGATCTTACCATGCCGAATATTTCAGGGGAAACACTCCTTGGGGCGATTAAGCACGAACATCCTGATGTGCCCGTAATTATTGTGACTGGCGTACTTGATATTGACACGGCTGTCAGATGCATGAAGGCCGGGGCCATTGACTATGTTATTAAACCAGTTGAGGAAGAAAGACTTATTACTGCGGTTTCAAGGGCAATCTCATTCAGGGAGCTGAAAAAGGAAAATCTTGCGCTTAAAGAACATATCCTGACCGATAAGCTTGAAAACCCAACTTCCTTTGATTGCATTGTTACCAACAACAAAGATATGCTTTCAATATTCAGGTATATTGAGTCTATTTCCAAAACATCACAGCCAGTGCTGATAACCGGTGAGACCGGGGTCGGTAAGGAACTTGTGGCCAAAGCCGTGCATTTAAGCAGCGGTTTTACAGGGGAGTTTGTTGCTGTAAACGTTGCCGGGGTTGACGACAATATCTTTTCCGATACCCTTTTTGGTCACTTAAAAGGAGCCTTCACTGGTGCAGAAAGAGATAGAAACGGCTTTATTGATAAGGCTGCCGGCGGTACTCTGTTTCTTGATGAAATCGGTGACCTGTCACCACAGTCCCAGGTCAAGCTGCTCAGGCTTTTACAGGAAGGGGAGTTTCACCCCCTTGGCAGCGATACTCCAAAAAGGACAGATGCACGAATCGTGGTGGCCACAAACAAAGATCTATGGGAAATGGAAAAAAACGGTGAATACCGAAAGGACCTTATATACAGGCTGAGAACTCATCATGTAAAACTTCCACCTTTACGAAAACGCCTGGACGATGTTCCGCTTTTGGCAGATCATTTTTTAGAAACCGCTGCAAAAGCGCTGAAAAAGAAAAAACCGACAACTCCACCGGAGTTAAGCGTTCTACTGTGTACATACAGCTTTCCCGGCAATGTGCGTGAGCTGGAATCTATGATTTTTGATGCAGTAAGCAGGCACAAATCAAAAATATTATCACTTGATGCCATTAGAGGTCGTATCAGGGAGACCGTTGGAAATATGGACGGGTCAGATGAGTCCATTGATGCCAATGATCTTTCCAGCACAAGCGAAGACAATATCAGTTTTTCCAGAAAACTGCCCACACTCAAGCAGGCTGCTGAATTTTTGGTTAAGGAAGCAATGAAGCGGGCAGGCGGGAACCAGACAATAGCAGCAGGAATGCTCGGTATATCACACCAGGCCCTGAGCAAAAGAATCAAAACCATGGGGTATAATAAGCAAAAGAACTAAATAGAAATATAAAAAAGGGATCAAAGTATAAAGTATCGTTCAAGAACATTACCCGTTAGAAGCGAAGCTATATAAACCCAATTAACCCCCAAGGAGGAAGTAATGAAAAAACTTTTTATTATGTTCACGGCGGTAACAATGGTGATGGCAGGTGTAAGCGGAGTTCTCGCAGCGGGCGACAGTGCGCCGCCACCCCCCCCAGGAGACAAGATCTTTGATCGGTACATTTCTATTGGTGACAGCTTAACCCAGGGATTTATGGGGGTTGGTGTGGACGAAACCAGACAGCCATGGGCCTACCCAAAAAGAATTGCACAGCAAATGGGTACAAGCTTTGTGCAGGGTCTGATCAAGTTTCCCGGCTATTTTGTTAATATTGAAGATTTAGCCAAGGGCAATGTAAAGTGGTATCATTACTATTATATTCTAACGGGCGGCAGAAGAGTTGATGATTATGACAACCAGGAAATCCTCAATAATTATGCAATCACAGGCTGCGACATTAGCACGGCACAGTACAGCACTGGTGAAGATGGTGGATTTTACGAGCTGGTACTTGGCGAAAAAGGCAAGCCCCAGTTGGAGCAGGCCCTTGACAGACAACCAACTTTTGCAACGGTATTTTTAGGCAACAATGACCTCCTTGGTGCTGCATTAAGGTGCAACCTGGACGAGCTTACCCCGCTTAAAATTTTCAAGGCTGACTATGCCCGCATGGTTGTACGTGTAAGCGCAGAACTCAAAGAAAACGGCGGAACCATCCAGGGTATAGCTGTTGCAAATTTACCCGATGTATCATGCATTGCTTTTCTTGATGAGGACCCGAATCCAGACTCACCCCCTGGAACAGTCAAGCCTTTCCTGCTGGTACAATCCACTGAAACTTTAAGGCTTACACCAGAAGACATTGCCAATATCCAGGTAAGGCACAAAGAATTTAACCAGGTAATTCAAGAAGCAGCATTTGCAAATGGCTGGGCATTAGTTGATGTAAATGAAGCCTTTACAGACATCAAAGAAAACGGCAGAAGCCTTCTCAGGGCAGACGGCTCACCAAGTGGCAGGATGATTGACGCTGAATACCTGGGCGGACTTTTCAGCCTTGACGGAGTACATCCATCGGTTACTGGTTGTGCGGTAGCAGCAAATACTTTTATTGACGCAATCAACGAAGGCTACGGAACTAACCTTGCTTATGTTGATGAGTATACAACCTCTGAACAGGATACGCTCTATATTGCTCCTTATGATCCAAGAACAATAGTAAACAGCTGGATCGGCAAGGGCCTGTACTTCCTGATCGACATTTTTGCATAGAACTTTACCAAAGATCATATGCATGACTGTTACTTGATGTACTAAAACAAACATATGTTTTTATAACTCCGTGTAAAGAGTTGTATTTATCCTGCGGCTTTTTACACGGAAAAAATTACTAATAAACTGCCATGGGCAGACCAGTTTTATGAGTTTATTTGCTGCCCACAACACAATATGGAAAATTGTAAATACTTACGGTCTCTTTCATACAAAACTACTAAACTACTCTCGGAGGTGTTATGGACGACAGATTCAAGCATTTATCAGTAATAGCAGTCATAGTGATTGTAGCCTGTGTAATTATTATGCAGCTCAAAAAAGACAAAGACGTAACCGACCCGGCAGCAGAACAAACTGTTGCAGAGCAAACCAAGGCAAGGACTCCTGGAACACCAGGGACGGCCGCAACCCATGCTAAACCAGCAGCTAAATCAACAGATGTGAATAAAAAAATGTTTCCTAAAAGCAAAGTCGAAAAACCATCTAACTTTAAGGACCCCAGGGCGCTGACCGCAGAAGAAAAGGCGGAAAACAAAAGGGAAATTGCGCGCATGAGAAAAGCACTTCCCGGCAATATCTGGCTGCCTACCGATGAATTTTCCCAGGAAGATAGCGATAAGCAGAAGGAATGGCTTAGAAAGACCTTGACCATCGAAAGCAAGATTCTTAACAAAACAGCTACAAAGGAAGAACAAAAGGATTACTACACCTATCAGTTAAAATCTTCCAAGGACAAAATTGACATAATTAAATACTATCAGGCAAGGACTGCTGAACTGTCCAAGAAAAAAGGTACAGAGTACCTTGATGATGCTGATATTGAAGCTGGAAACGAGACTATAGTGGCAATCGAGAAAGAAATAGCCGAGCATAGCAAGAAGCTCGCTGAACTTTAACATATAGGCAAGAGATTGTAGCGCCAGGAGGACAAAATCCAGTGTATTATCAGGGTTAGGGCAAATCTGGCAAAACAGTCATAATTAGAAAAAATATAAAAAAACGCCTGGAGCGCAAGTTCCAGGCGTTTTTTTTGTATATGATATGCCAGGGCCAGGCAGATCGGGCCGATATTCCCATGGGTTATCTGCAAAAAAAACCACCCTGAATAATCCTTCACGTAAAAAAAAGCCTTTTTCAACGAGTCATCTTAGCGCACCTTTAAGGGCATGTCCGACATGTTGCCATGTCCGGGGTTGCATTTTTTGGGTGGAAAACTTCATTTTTTCAGGTCTGAAATTCGACAAAAAAACTATTTTGCATTGCATATTCAGGTCGCCTGGGTTGTGTGTGTTTAGTTTTTTTGTGCCGGAAGCATTTATGCACAAAAATGATTCAGGAATATAAATTACTGTAACATGCCTGTGGTAAGCACCTGAAAAATTACTGTTTGAATTTTTATTATTGGGAAAACACGAGGAGTTTTCCAATAAAATTCCTCAATGAAACCCCTGCAACTTTTGTTGCATTTGCAATAAAAGTTGCAGATGGATAACATGCTGATTATTAGAGATAAATATGGAAAACAGGGTGTTTTTTGCAATTATTGTTGCATAAGTTTTGGTGGGGTGAATAATTCATTATGTGGCGATTTTATCTTTTAAAACAAGATGTTATAAAAAAATTTCATTTCTGGCTCGCCAATTGCATTTACAACAAACTTCAAAATTTTTGTAAATATAAACATAAACTAATTTTGAGGAGACATAGATTGAAGAAGCTTACTATTTTTTTTGCAATATATATGATGGCAATCACAGGAATAAGCGGGGCTCTGGCCGGTGGCTATAAACCCAAGAAAAAATCTCCTCCGCCTATGGAAGGACTTGGGGATATCTTTGAACGCGTTGTTGCCGTAGGTGGAAGTGCAGCTGCTGGATATAGAGCTGGCGGAATATGTGAGGACTCCCAGAAGGAATCATATCCTAATTTACTTGCCAAGCAGATGGGAAGAAAGTTTAGTCAGCCATTGATTGAATTCCCAGGGTATGTTCTAAGCCTGGAAGCATTTGCAAAGGGCAATATCAAGTGGTGGCAATATTATTATGTTGCTATGGGCGGACAAAGGAAAGACGGGTATCGCAACCAGTGGATGGTACACAACTATGCAGTGCCGGGCAGTAAGATTGGAACTGCGCAGGTTCATCCTCCTGAAGGACTTTCTCGCATGCAAGAACTTATCCTTGGCGATGAAGGTGATCCTCAGTTAAAACAAGCACTTGATAGAATGCCCACCTTTATTACAATTTTTCTGGGAGTTAATGATATTGCAGAGGCCATTGGAGCCTGCGACCCCGAACTGCTTACCTCCCTGGATGATTTTAATGCTGATTTGCAACGCCTTAAACAAAGGGTGTCGGATAGTTTTGAAGGCGGCGACTATGGATATCTTCGAGGTGTAGCTATTGCAACTATACCAGAAATAATTTCCAGCGGAGCATATTTTATTGAGGATAATGGATCGGGTGATTTGATAAATGATTTTCCAGAAGGATCACTCAAGCCTTTTTATGTTAGCGGAACAAATGAAGATTTGAGGCTCACGCCAGACGAAGCAGCGATAATTCAAGAAAGGTGCAGGCAATTCAACGATGCTATCAGGATTGTGGCAGATAAAGAAAAGTGGGCCCTTGTTGATTTGGAAAAAGAATTGGAACGCATGAGTAAAAATGGAAGACATCTTAAGCGGGCCGATGGTGGTAAAACTTCGAGGGTTGTTACTACCGAATATCTTGATGGCTTCTACTGTCTTGATGGAATAAATCCATGTGCAACCGGCAACGCAATTATAGCCAACGCTTTTATAGAAGCAATCAATGGAAGATATGGGACGGATCTGGCATTGATAGATGAGTATATGGTTTCTGAGTATGACTCTCTCATACAGAATCCTTATGATCCCCGGCCGTTTTTTGATGGCTGGACGGGTAAGTCAATGGTATATGCGCAGACTGCGAGTAAATCTATAGGTAGGGCAGTGGGTAGTTCAGTTTCAGATATTGCCGAAATGGTTAAATCGGTTCCTCTGAACCCATTCATTTTTTAAATGAAAGTGTCAGCCAGGTTTCATAAAAATGAGTCATAAGCAAATTATGGAGGTATCATGGAAGAGAGATTCAGGCATTTATCGGTAATTGCTGTTATTGTTATCGTGGCAAGCATAATATTTATGCAGCTTAATAAAGACAAAGGCATTATTGAACCCACAAACGAGCAGGCCGTTATAGAAAATGGTAGATCTAAAACAGTTGGTACCCCGGCTGCAACAGTTGCACAGGTTGGGTCGGAAGAAATAAACGAAGATATTAAAAAGAAAATGTTTCCAGAAAGTAAGGCGGAAAAACCCTCTGGATATAAGGATCCGAGGGCATTAACAGAGGAAGAGAAGGCAGAAAACAAAAGGGAAATTGCACGTATGAAAGAAAAACTTCCTGGAAATGTCTGGATTCCTTCTGATGGATTCTCAAAGGCGGATAGCGACGAACAAAAGGAACTGCTAAGGAGAACCTTGACCCTGGAAAGCAAGATTATGAATGACGTAGCTACAAGTGAAGAGAAAAAAGAATACTACAGCTATCAGTTGAAGTCTGCGAAGGATAAGGTTGACATTATAAAATATTTTCAGACAAGGACTGCTGAGTTAAGCAGTGAGACTGGTGCAGAGTATTTTGATGAGGCTGATATTGAAGCAGGAAATGCGGCTATTGTGGAAATCGAAAAAGAGATAGCCGAGCATAGTAAAAAGCTTGCAGAACTGTAAGTTAGAACCAGGATGTTGTGCTGCAGGTTAGAACGAGGATGTAGTATCGAAGTAAGTTTTAAAAAGGTACGTGTTTATTATTGGGACATTATCTAAAATTGTAAACGCCTTTGATGTCAAAGGTAGAAATAAGTAGGAAAACCGTATATCTTGACACTATGAGCGGCAGAGGAATGATTTTTTTTGATAACCTGTTTATGTAGTCAATGGTCAGGTTGTAAAAATGCTGACATTAATTGATTTTTAATTAAGTCGTAAACCATGAGTAAATATTTAAGAAGGTATTTAAGAAGGTATTTAAGAAGTGAATGCAGGCGGTTATCATGAGATTTAAGAAAAGAGATAGTCTCAGCAGACAAAAAAGCCTGTTGGCCTGCATGAAAGACAAGGATGTTTTAAAAAGTAATTGTGTTACCAGAGTATTAGAAAAGTAAAAAAATAATTGAGTTTGTATAGATAGTAAAAGCTTAAACAGTTAATGGCTGAAAAATGAGTAAAAGAACCGCTCCTGGCGGGTGTGGTTACAAAGATTGTTTCAAGAGACATCATTTTAAGTCAGCGATTGTAATGTCATATATAGATATTTTTGAGTTACATTAAATTGATTATGCAAATACGACATTAGCTTTGGCCAGTCAAAGATTATCAGGTTTCTGTATCTATCAGCTTTCTCAAATTCATTAATTATATATTTCAAATAGCTAAGAGGAAACATAAATTGAAGAAGCTTACGATTTTTTTTGCAAGATTTTTAAACGCAATATCAGGACTAAGCAGAGTTGTTGCCAAGGTTACCAGGCTTACTTACTTATTTCCCACACCTGTTGAAAATGCGTATATATTTGATCGCTACGTTGCTATTGATGACAAAACAGCTAAGGCATGCCAGTGCGGCGGTGTTGTTAAATCAGGACAGTTCATTTCTCATTCCAAAAAAACTTCAGAACAAACAAATACCGCATTTCAGCAGAAACTATTCAATTTTTCAGACTACCCATTCATTATGGATGACATTTTTAAGCGCAGTATCAAGTGTCTCCATTTTTATCATTATTTTGCAGGACATCACATGGCCGTCAAGCCATTTGACCACTCAACTCTCAGCAATTCCGGAACCAGGGCATGGGATTTGAGTTCTGCATCGTACTCCGCATGTTTTGCCAATGGAAGTATGTAAATATAGAAAAAAGGAAAATTGTACTCATGAAAAAAAAATATTATCAAAACACCTGGCTCCCTCTGGATGAATTTTCCATAGAGGAAATGGATCTGCATAAGGAATGGCTGAGTAAGGCATTGATTCTGGAAAGAAAAATACTTAACAAGACAGCCACAAAAAAAGAACAGATTGATTATTGCACCTATCAATTAAGATCCTCAAAGGACAAGCTTGACATAATCAAGACCAGACAGGGGCTGCTGAATTAAGTCGGTAGAATAAAAATTTAGGCAAACATCAAATAATGAAATTAGTATGTTGATGGCAGTAAGAAGATTAAGTTGAAATATACTGCCCGGCAATTAAAGTTGCAGGTTAAAGTTTTAATCGTGCAATTCAATTTAGAAGCAAATTATATTTAACCGGCAGATTTTATAAATAATCAAAGGCCTGGTCAAAAAATTAATTAAGAGGGAATAAAATTTACTATTTTTAAACTAAAACTTGTTTAATCAACAATAAGGAGGTACCACTTGAAAAAATTCATAATAATAGGCATAGCGTTTACATTTTTCATGACAGGGGTTAGCGGAGTCTTTGCCTCGGGTGATAAAAGAGTATGTGCAGCCCCGCTGCCCGAAGATGCTGGAATGTTTAAAACTTTCTGTGCTGTAGGCGACAGCCTGACGCAGGGATTCATAAGTGGCTCCGTTGATGAAACAAGGCAGTGTTGGAGTTTCCCAAACAGACTTGCAGAACTAATGGGAACCGAATATAATATGGGCCTGCTTAAATTCCCAGGGTTATTTCTTAATTTACATGATGTCGCTAGAGGAAATATACGTTGGTGGCAGTGGTATCTCTATTGGGTTGGTGGCATGAGAAGAGACGGTTATGCTAACCAGGAAGTGCTCAACACTTTTGCATCCACAGGTGCCACTGTATCAAACATACAGCGTCCGTATATAGAACCGCCGAATCCATTTTTTAAACTGGCTAGTGCCCCAAAGTTATCTGGTGAGAAGTATGTAAAATCTCTGTTGGACCAGGCAATGGATCGAAAACCCACTTTCCTTAGTTTATTTATAGGGAATAATGATGTTCTCGGTGCTACCTATAAATGCAATCTGGACTTACTCACCGATCCAGGGCAATTCAGGGCTGATTATCGACGTTGTACAATAAAAGTAGAGCAAAACCTCAAGGAAAACGGTGGATCTATTCAAGGTGTGGTGCTTGCAACTTTGCCAGATGTGTCACTTGTACCGTTTCTTGATGAAGATACAAACCCAAAGTCACCTCCTGGAACACTCAAGCCATTTATGCTTTACATGTCTACTAAATCCTTGAGGCAGACCCCTGAAAGTTTAGCAAAAATTCAAAACACGCAAAGAAAATTAAACGACTTCATTAGAGAAGTTGCCGAGACTAATCATTGGGCCTTAGCTGACATAGATGAAACCTTTAACAAGATTAGCCAGGATGACGGCATGTTCCTGCGAAAAAGTGACGGCACTGAAACTAAATTAAAATTTAATCTTGAATATGGAGGCGGTCTCTTCAGTCTTGACGGCCTGCACCCATCGGCAACAGGTGCAGCAGTAATGGCAAACCGTTTTGCCAGGGCAATCAATGAGCAATATGGAGACTTGATGCGCAGCCAGGGAATACCCCTGTTAAAGCTTGTAGATGAATATCAAACTGCCGAGAATGACGAGCTTTATATGGATCCTTACGATCCGCGCGTTTTGGTTAATAGCGATATTTCAAAAACATTTCATTCAATATTGAACCTATTTTCATAAAGCTGGTACATGACAAACTATTAAGTCTAAAGGTTTTCTCCCTTGGACGATGCGGTTAGCCGCATAACAAAAAACGCCTGGAGCGATTGTGCTTCAGGCGTTTTCCTTTTTTTAAAGAATCCTCTTATTATTGCTGTAGAATTTTCTCTAAACATCGTTTCTAATATAGGTATGATGATGTCAACCCGGTGGTTTGCGCACCAACCCATTCAATGAAAGTTGCAACTTCAACAAAAGTTGCAGCCAGTATACTCCACTGATTATAATGCAAAAATACTGAAAAAAAGCCAAAAAATTGCAACTTGGGTTGAAACTCATGGTTGCGTACTATCTATCTCTTGCGGAAAAATAGTCGAAAATACAGGATGTTGTAGAGAAAAGCAGTTTTGGCCCGCCAATTGCAATAGCTGATATTATAAGGTTATTATTATCATTGTCAGGTTAATTAGTAAGTTGTAGCGGAGGAATGCTTTGAAAAAACTATTAATTCATTTTACAGTAATTGCGATTGTTTCGACAGGAACACCTGACCTGTTTGCCATGAATAGAGTTGATCTGTTTGCCATAAATCAAGCCTGGAGCAAAAGGTATGTGTCTCATTCTCAACTGTTTAAATGCTACGTTGCAATAGGTGATAGTTTGACAGAGGGATTTATGGGTATTGGAGTTGATGAAACAAGGCAACCGTTTTGTTTTCCTAATCAGCTTGCAAAGAAAATGAAAACGGATTTTGTCCAGCCCCCGTTCAAGTTCCCGGGCTACTACATAAATATAGAAGATGTAGCCAAGGGAAATATCGAGTGGTACGAGTACTTTTATCTGCTAATTGGCGGCAGGAGGATTGATGACTATGATAACCAGGAAATGCTAAATAATTTTGGAGTAACAGGTGCAGATGTAACCGAGGCATTAGAAAAAACTGGGCAGGAGGGTGGTTTCTTTCATCTGGTTTTAGGTGAATATGGTAAGCCCCTGGTGGAGCAGGCTCTTGATAGAGAACCTACCTTTGTAACTATATTTCTGGGAAATAACGACCTCCTTGGCGCTGTAGTAGAATGCAACGTTAAAAAACTCACTTCCCTGAAAAAATTCAAGAGATCCTATGCCCGCCTCGTTTGCAAGGTAAACAATGAACTAAGGGAAAATGGTGGAACAATTAAAGGGGTAGCTATTGCAAATCTGCCAGACATTTCGTGCATTGCATATCTGGAAGCTGCCAGGAGTCCTTCTTTGCCCAGGGGAACACTACAGCCATTTTTCCTTTACAGGCCCACAGAGACTTTAAATCTTAAACCATGTGACCTGTGGAAGATTAAGAAAAGACACAGGGCATTTAATAGAATTATTAAAGAGGCTGCGGTTCTCAATGGATGGGCATTCGTTGATGTAAACAAAACTTTTTTGGAGCTAAAAGCTCACGGCAGGCGGCTTATTAGATCAAACGGCAGAAAAACCTATGTGATGGTTGATGCTGCTTACCTGGGTGGAGTTTTCAGTCTTGACGGAGTGCATCCGTCAATAATCGGTTCGGCAGTTATGGCAAATGAATTTATAGGTTCAATAAACAAGACCTATGGAACCCAACTTGGATTTGTTGACGAGTATCAGGCCGCCAGGCATGATACACTTTTTACTAACCCCTATGATCCAAGAGTGTATATAGACAGATGGGTTGGCAGATCGCTTTACTATCTGCTTGACCTGTTCACATGAACAAAAAGTAAATTGAAATTGAACTTACCTTGAGCCGTGCGGGTACCCGCATACAAAAAACGCCTGGAGCTACTCTGCTCTGGGCGTTTTAATTTTCACGTAAAAAAACCCCTTGAAATCTATTTAATCTTAAAGGGTGGCGTAGAAATGCTATCCATATTGCTAAGCTTTTTATTAATTTTTAAGCTTTTTTGATAATATTTGGGAAAAAACAGGTGCAAATCCAGACTTTTCCTATCAAACCCCTGCAACAAAAGTTGAGTTTGCAATAAAGGTTGTTTTGGGTGTAACGGCCCGATTTTTGAAACAATATCATCAAAATGCATGGTTTAACTTAAATAAAAGTTGCACCCATTTGTTCCAAGAAACTAAGTTTTTTTGGGCATGATATTCGTTTAATAACAGCATGTTATGTGGCCTCAGGATTATTGGCACGCCAATTGCTTTGTATATAACTGACTTTCAAAAAATACAAACCAGGAGCTTTTTTGCTTATTTCATAATCAGACCTTCCGTATAACCAAGCAATCGGCTTCGATGATACTATTAAGTTTATTAGGAGAATAAGAATGAAAAAATTTTTTATTATTTTAATCTCAATGGCAACAATAATGGCAGGAGCAAGTGCTGTTTATGCAATGAGTAACAAGGCAACTCGTCAACCTCTCCCAGAGGAAGCAAAATTTTTTGAATGTTATGTCAGTATTGGTGACAGCCTGACCCAGGCATTTATGGGTGTGGGTGTAGACGAGACCAGACAGCCCTGGGCGTACCCCAAGCAGGTGGCACGTCAGATGAAAACAGATTTTAACCAGGCTTTAATCAAGTTCCCTGGATATTATCTAAATCTTGAAGACCTTGGAAAGGGACATATCCGCTGGTATCATTATTATTATGTTTTAACAGGCGGCAGCAGAGTGGATGGATATGATGATCAGGAAATACTTAACAACTTTGCAATTACAGGTTGTGATATAACCACAGCACAGCACGAAACCGGTGAAAAAGGCGGTTTTTACAAGCTTGTACTTGGTGAAAAAGGCAAGCCCCAGGTAGAGCAGGCACTGGACAGAAAGCCTACATTTGTTAGTATATTTTTAGGAAACAATGACATACTTGGCGCAGCAGTAAGATGCAATCTGGATGAGCTTACTCCAGTTAAAACCTTTAAAGCTGACTACATTCGCCTTGTAACGCGGATTCAATATGAGCTTACGGAAAACAAAGGAACCATTCAGGGTGTGGCAGTTGCAAATTTACCAGACGTATCATGTATAGCATATCTTGATGAGGACCCGAATCCAGAATCACCTCCTGGAACAGTCAAGCCTTTCTTTTTAAGACAATCAACTGAAAGCATAAGGCTTACGCCAGATGAATTAAGCCAGATCCAGGCAAGGCACAAAGAGTTTAATTCGATAATTGAAGAAGCAGTAATGTTAAATGACTGGGCACTCGTTGATATAGATCAAGCCTTCACAGACATTAAAGATAACGGCAGAAGGCTCCTCAGAGCTGATGGCTCATTAAGCAACAGGTCAATTGATGCTGAATACCTGGGCGGACTTTTCAGTCTGGACGGCATACACCCATCAACAACAGGCCAGGTAATAGCTTCAAACATCTTTATTGACGGAATTAACAGCAGGTACGAAACTGACCTGGAGTATAATGACGAATACCAGGCTTCTGAAGAAGACAGTCTTTATAATGATCCATACGATCCACGTGTACTGATGGATACCTGGGCTGTCAGAGGCATTTACTTCCTGATTGATATGTTCGCATAAAATCTGGGACAACAGGCACAGTCAGCATGAAACAGCAGAAGATATTGCAGTAAAATTTTACAAAATAACCATCCCATGAACGTTGATAGTAAAGAAGTACTTATAAACATTTACGATTGAACAACTAACTCTGTGTAGAATATTATAAATAGTAAACAGCGATTTTTTACACAGAGTTTATTAGTAAAGCAGTAATTGTCAAAACAGCGTTTCAATTCAAATAGTCTTGGAAAGGTTGGAAATTTCAACCATGGTGAATTTCCCGGGCAGATCCACCCATCACCTTCAACTAACATTTCAAATCGCATTCCCAGGCTTTGCCTGGGAATGCATACCTCCCCAAAAAAAATCTGATTTATTATTATACATATGATGTTGCAAAAGCTTCCCACATGCTTTTTAAAATCACTTTTAAAACCACCTGATATCGTTTGATGCAAGCCCTGCGGGGCATGAAAAAAGTGCTGGACTTTTGTGCCATATTCCCCTATAATCATTTATCTTTTTGAACTGTTAATAATACTGGGTGTGACATGGATCGAATTAAAGATTTTTTGTTTATTTTTTTTATGGTTCTGATTATTTGCTGTGTGTTTTCCGGCAATGCATTTTCCGGCAAAAAGGTTAAGCTTGCTACTGGCGAGTGGGCACCCTATGCGAGCAAGAGTCTAAAGGGTTTTGGTTTTGTTTCGGAGATTGTGTCAGCTACTTTTAAGGCAATGGGGCAGCCCATTGAGCTGGAATTCTACTCCTGGAAAAAGTGCGAATATCTGGCTAAGCAAAGGAAGATATTTGCCTGCTTTCCCTATTCCCACACAGAAAAAAGGGCTGAAATCTTTGCATTTTCAGAAACAATAGCTGAAT
>JAOZSB010000375.1 GCA_029939895.1 Desulfobacterales bacterium | reverse complement strand
GGGTCAAATATTTTATTTAAATCATCCCCACCTATGCCAGGGCCGGTATCGGAAAAAGTAGTAATGATATTTTTATCATGCAATGTCGTTTTGATATTGATATGGTGTCCATTGTGCGGATATCCTTTTGAACCAGATGTTTCGGAAATGGCCTCTATTGTATTGTTGAAAAGGTTTATAAACACCTGGCTCAACTGTTGTTGCGGAGTAAATATTTTGGGGATATTTGCTGAAAGCTCCAGATTGGCCTTTATCCTGTTCTTTTTTAACAGGCCCTGATAAAGTTTATAAGTATTTTCTATAATATCATTAATACTTAACAGCATTTTATCTGATTTAACCGGGCGGCTCAAGTCAAGAAGATTTTTTACGGTATCTCTGATGCTTATAAAAGACTGCTTAATAAGATCTATGTCATTTGACAGTGCCGGGGCATTGCTTTTAACAAAGTCCAGCATAAAAGTTATTCCCTGCAGGGGCGAGTTGATTTCGTGCGCAACCGTACCAGCAAGCTTTCCAACTGCCGCCATGCGCTCTGATTGAACAAGTTTGTCATGTAAAAGATTTGATTGTTCAATTTCTCTTGTCAGCCTGTCATTTGATTCTGAAAGTTCTTTTGTGCGCGCTGCAACGCGGTTTTCAAGTTCATCATGGGCCTTCTGGAGTTCTCCCACTGTGTGTTTAAGCAGTGTAGTGTCATGGGACACACAAACGATCCCCTGAATTTCTCCATTTTTGTCATGCATGACAGAGCCTGAAAGCTGAACATGAATCCTGGCCCCGTCTTTTGTTAAATAGGTTCTTTCCAGGCTTTGAACAAACCCTTTCTCGATCAACTTTTTCAACCCTGAGCCGTGGAAGATTCCCTGTTCGTCGTCGTCTTCTTCTTCCTCGGTTTTTATAATTTCTGTGATTTTTTTATCAAGAAGATCATGCTCCTCATACCCTAAAAGATCAAGGGTTGCCTGATTGACTATCCTGATGGTGGCATCAGGGTTAACAACTATCAGGGTATCAACCATTGATTTGAGAATGTTGTCAACATAGTCTTTGGAAAATGTAGTTCTTAACAATTCGTCTTCTGCTTTTTTTCTTTCGGTGATGTCTCTGATTGCAGCAATATGAACCTCTCTTCCCTTATAGTCGAAAATGCTGGATGTAATTTCAACGGGAAATATTGTGCCGTCTTTTTTTTTGTGCCATCGAATCGGAATTATGCTGCTGCGATTTTGGGTAGCTCCTTTCGTTGCTTCTGGTTCAATGGAAAAATCAGTGTTTTTCATGCCGAGTGCTTCTTCCCGGCTATATCCATAGGTGCTGATAAATGATTGATTGACTTCCAGCATGTTGCCGGTTTCCACCTCAGCCATGGCGATTGCGTCTAATTCTCCGTGAAACAAAGTGCGATACTTTTCTTCGCTATCCTTTAATGCGCTTTCTGCCTGCTTTCGCTCAATAATTTCATTGCTTAGTATTTTGTTTTTATTGCTGATGTCCTCTATCTTATCTTTCACTGACTGAGCCATGGTCATGATGCTTTGCGAGAGGTTTGCCAGTTCATAGGATCCGCGTATTTCAATTTTTTGATCCAGATCGCCGTTTGCAATATTTTTTGCAATCTGGGTAAGATGCATTGTTTTTTTTGCAAAGTGGTTTGAAAGAACAATGTTAATCACTAAACCCAGGCAAAGAACAGCCCCAATGATAATCCAGAAGTGAGTTAATCCATTGCTTAATATTTCGTTAACTGTATTGAGGCTCTTGCTGGCACCAACAAAATATTTCCTTCCCATGCTATCCAATGACGGGATTACAACTAATCTTCCTGCTCCCCATTTATTACTATATGAAGTGTATTGAGCCGTCATGGTTTCAGCGGCTTTTTCATAAGCTGCACGATAGATGCTTATTTCAAAAAATGATGGCTGGTCACCTTTTAGGTAATCCTTGCTCGGGGATGTAGATGAAGTGTAATGGAATTTTTCATCAATTTTTATTACACTCCAGAGATATTGCAGGTTGAGTTTTAAACATAGCCTGTTGTTTCTGTCGACAATTTTATCAAAATCATCCTTAGAAACCGATTGTTTATCAATAATATTATCATGATAATCATCAGTAAGAATTTCCCGGGCAAAGACAGCAGCCTCCCAAAGCTCTATGTCTATTGCTTTTAAGAGGGTGTTTTTATGTCCCATGTAAAGAAACAAAGAAAGAGTCACCGCAGTGAGGATAATAAGAGTATTTAGCACAAGCATAATTAAATGCTTTGTCTTCATTTTTTTACTCCTTTGTTGTCTTTGATGGCAATGATGAGGGCATGAAAAGTAAGAAGTTGAAAGTAAGAAAAATTTGAGAATGTATCATGTCCACTTAATCGAGAGCAATCAATATAGCAAACATGATCATCTCATTAATTAAAAGAATTAAATTATTGTATAAAGATTTATTTTGCAAATTTTTTCAGGAAATATTTTTGGGTAACCCACTTGATTTAAAAAACAGGTTGAAGGACTTGTGGGTTCAGGCTGTAATGCTGTAGCATGATGCTGGTATTATTCAATAGAAAATAACATGCAGCATCTGAAAATTTAAACAAGAATTGTAATTTTATCCTTTAGTGGTCATTTACTGACCGCTGTCTGGTGCAGGCGCAGGTGTCCTCTTCCAGTTCAAAAAAATCAACCCAGACAACTTAGCTTTTAGTGCCTTTAAATTCGGGTTTTCTTCCCTGAAAAAAAGCATCAACACCCTCCCTGGCATCTGGGGTGAAAATATTTTCTTTAAATGCTTCCATTTCCCGTTCAATGCCTTTTTCAAAGCCCTTGTACAGCCCGGTGTAGAGGCTTGCTTTTATCATTGCAATGGCGTGGGTTGCCTGTAGTGCCAGCCTTTTTGCAAAGTTAAAGGAATAATCAAATATTTCATCCTCTGGAGTCAGCTTGTTTACAAGGCCAATTTCCATGGCATCATCGGGTGTAAGCTGGAGTCCCTTGAACATCATCTCAATGGCCTTTGCTTTCCCAGCTGTCATGGGCAGTCGCTGGGTTCCCCCCAGGGATGGAATCAGACCCAGGCGCACTTCAGGAAGTCCTATTCTAATATCGCACTGGGCCATGAATCTGAAATCGCAAACAAGGGCGAGTTCCAGCCCGCCACCCAGGGCATGGCCGTTAATTGCGGCTACCGTTGGAATCGGAAGCTGTTCAAATTCATTGAGCACAGCGTGCGCCTTTGGCAAAAGCGCAATCAGGCTTTCGTCTATATCCTGCATGGAACCGAGGTCGTCTCCTGCTGAAAAGAAGCCCGGACACTCACTGGCAAGCAGGGCGGCCCTCACTTCGCTGTTGCCTTTGATCTTTGCGAGTACGGCTGTCATATCTTCTAAAAAGTCTTCTTTCAGAGCGTTAATTGGCGGGTTATTCATTTTGATTACTGCAACGCTGTCTATTATTTCAAACTTCAAGACTTTTAATTCCATGTTTATTCCTCCTAATAAACTTAATGTTAAATCGAAGCCAAGAGCTTAGTTTATATCGATAGGTCTGGTTATGAAATAAACAAAAAACTCCTGCAATTTAATGTTTTCAACAGTCGTTTCTTAAAACCCGCCCTTTGAGATTTTTCTAATCAGGTTTTCAATCTGGGTTGACAGCAGTCTGGATCTGATGCTTTGAATAAAACCCTTTGAGTAGCGTGGATTTGGCGGAAAGGTTTCAATATATGGCTGCCATTTTCCTTCGGGCTGTGCGAGCCTGTCAGCTATGATCCAGACAGCGTGAGGGTTATGCAGCATTCCGTGGTGCGACCCGATTATCTCAATATTTTCCGTGGTCGGTGCTTCCTGTTCCTTGCAGCATTCAGGCGAAATGATGCCGTCGGTTCTCGAATGCATGGCGGTTGAGGGGACTGGAGGCGGTTCCCACATTTTTCGGTCGAGCATGATCTGCTCCATTTCCTTAATGCTGGTTCCTGACACCTTTTCATATATGGTTTTGACGCTGCACCCGTCTGGGGGGTGTGCAAATCCGCTTCCTGTGGTGATAACGCTTTTTACGATTTCTGGTCTCCACCTGGCAATTTCACGGGCAAATATTCCGCCCAGGCTGTGCCCAATCAGGCTGACTTTTGTCCCATGCTTTTTATAAAGGTTAAGGACGAGCCTGCCGAGTCTTTCCTCAGTTCTGTTGCCGTGTCCTGTGTTAAGCCCCATGTTCCACCCGTATGCATTATATCCCATGTTGTTGAGATACCATCTGAGAACCATGGTGGTGGAGTCGCCCGTCAGGAAGCCCGGGAAAACCACAATGGGCTGCCCATCTCCGGCAGGTGCTGTTTTAAGGAAATTCAGGTACATGAAAAATGATTTTAGTTCCAGGACGGTTCTGCATTCCATTGCAAGCATAAGCAGGGTCGGTGGTTTAATTGGAGTCGCAAAAAAGTTCGCCTGTTTAATGCTTAGCTGA
>JAOZSB010000374.1 GCA_029939895.1 Desulfobacterales bacterium | reverse complement strand
GTTTTTTTTACAACGCAGATATTGTATGCGAAGACATTTTTTATCAGGTACACATTAATTAAGCTTGCTGGGAGGGTGCATGAATCGTTTTAATCAATTTGTTCTGGTGCTTTTGATAGTTGTCTTAAATTCATATGGTGTTATGGCGGGAGAGACGGTGCGTCTTGCGGTTGATGAGTGGCCGCCATATACTTCGCAATCAATGAAGTATAACGGGCTGGTTTGCCACATTACAGATAGGACTTTCGACCTGGAGGGAATCAAGGTGGAGTGGAGCTGGCTGCCACCTAAAAGAGTGCTGAAAGTTGTCAAAACTGGAGAATTTGATGGTACGTCTTTTTGGTTTTATAATAAAGACCGGGAAAAATTTGCAATATTCAGCGAACCCATGCTCAATTCAGAATTTGTGCTTTTCCATCTAAAAAGCAAGCCCATGGACTGGAAAAGTGTTGATGATTTAAAAGGAATGCATATTGGCGGACAGCTTGTAGTTGATTATGGAAAAGATTTTATGGCGGCTGAGAAATCAGGTGCCATTACAATTGAGCGTGTTAAGGATGCCAAGCTTAACCTTAGAAAGCTTCTAAAGGGGCGGGTAGATATTATTGCAGGAAATATTGTTAGCATATATTATCTGATGCAAAATGAATTATCCCCTGATCAGGCAAAGCTTATTACTCATCACTCCAGGCCAGTGAAATCCGATCCTGGATTTCTGATGCTGTCAAAAAAGGCTCCCAGGAGCAAACAGCTTATGGAGTCCTTTAACAAGGGGTTGAAAAAAATGAAGGAAAGCGGCATTCTTGAACAATATCTTGAAGATTTCCGCCAGGGTAAATATTCAAATAAATAAGTGCGAAAAGAGGTGGATCTGAATACTTTTAAGCTGTCAGTTATAACTGTATTATCTGGCATCCTTTCAGACGCTTCTCATATTTTCTAAAAAAGTAAAAAAGAATAAACCTATGGTTGAGTTATTCAACAAGGGCCTTAAAAGTCTGCGTGAAAGCGGAAAATACGACCAGTTTATTCAGAAATCACGCAGGGGCGAACACAGAAAAGTAAAGTAATTGCGCTTGGGCATAAGCATATTTATTTAATAAAGTTGTCTTTGGGTCAAAATCTAAAAGTCAGATTTTTTTTATGATATTGTCTATCAAGGCTACTGCATTATCATATTCGTAACCAGCGATCATGTCCTCAAGGGTTTGCAGGTCATCGCCTGCATATACTCTTTTGATTTTTTTTAAGGCAGCAGTAACTTCTTCTGGCTCGGACTGTTCAATGAACTGCTTCAACTCCTGAAAAATTGTAATTACTTCCTTTGCATCTGTTTCAACTATCTCCTCTTCTGGTTCCTGGTTTGGTTTTACGATAGAGAGGATGGAAGTAAAAACTTTGTTCAAGTGATGATTTATTACCCTAAGCTGCTCAAACTCTACAGAACCCTCTTCTGCTGAATCTTCGAGATTCTGGGACACACCGTAGAGTTCCTCTGCGCAAATATTGGCACTGGAGCCTTTAAGCGAGTGTGCAAAACCTTGTATTGCTTCTGTGTCGGATTTTTGAAAGGCCATTACCATCATATCATAGGTCTTGAGATTATTACGGCGAAAACCATTGAGGATTTGCACAAATACTTCCCAGTCAATACCCAGGGCTGCAATTGCTTTTTTAATTTCAAGTCCAGGCAGCCGTTCAGGTATCTCAAACTCAACGTCAGGTTCATGCTCATCGACTGCAGGTTTTTCAAGGTCTGACTGAACAAGGGTTGCGATTTCCGGTTCCAGTTTTTTCCAGAGAGTCTGAAACAAAACATCCTGCTTGATAGGTTTTGTGACATACCCGTCCATTCCTGCTTCCAGGCATTTTGCTTCATCGCCTTTCATGGCATGAGCTGTCATTGCAATAATTGGTAATCTTGCAAATGTCGGGTCTTTCCGAATAACTCGTGTGGCCTCGTATCCATCCATCTCCGGCATCTGCATATCCATGAGTACTGCATCATAGCTGTTATTGCGTACAGCTTCCACAGCCTCTACTCCATTGTTTGCAATTTCAATTACAATGCCTGCATTGCCAAGAACAGCCTTTGCGATTTCCTGGTTTACCCGGTTATCTTCTGCAAGCAGAATTTTAACGCCCCGGAGTTTGTCCTGGTACTCAGAGCCTTTTGTTTTCCCCTTTTTGTTCTTTTTTTCCTCGCCAAAAACCATTCTGATGGCATCAAACAGGACAGCAGAGTTAACGGGTTTGGTGAGAAAGCATTCTACTCCGATGCGTTCTGATTCTATTTTCTGGTCATCCTTGCCAAAGCCGGTCAGCATAATAATGGGCAGTTTCGGCCAGTCTTTTTTTGCAAGCGCAGATAGTTCAAGGCCCGTCATCTCCGGCATGTTCCAGTCTGTAATCATGAGATCGAATTTGTTGTTGGAAAGTAATCTGTGAGCATCTTTTGGGTGCTGGAGCAGTATGCATTCATAGCCAAAGGAGTTAAGGATCTTGCTGACAATATCAAGGCTGTCTGGGTTGTCATCAACAACAAGCACCTTTAGTTTTGAAATTTTGTTTGAAAATTCATACTTCTTTTCATTCTCAACAGGCTGGCGGTCAAATTTAAGGGTGAAGAAAAACGTAGACCCAACGCCAAGCTCGCTTTCTGCCCATATTTCTCCGTTCATCAGTTCGACAAGCTGCTTGCAGATACTCATACCAAGGCCGGTGCCGCCGAATTCACGTGTGGTGGAAGCATCTTCCTGTGTAAAGGGATCAAACAGGGTTTTGAGGTATTCCTGCTTCATGCCTTTTCCTGTATCCCGGACAAAAAATTTGAGAACTACTTCATCATCACTGATTGTGTCTGCATGAACACCGACGGTGATGAGGTCGTCTTTTTCTGTAAATTTAATTGCATTGCCCACCAGGTTGCGGAAAACCTGCTCAACCCGCACAGGGTCGCCATACAGGGCCATTGGTGCGCTGTGTTCAATATCAAATAGCATTTCAACATACTTTTCAGAAGCCTTGCCGGAAAACAGATCGCCAATATTGAGCAACAGTGCATTAAGGTCAAAGGGAATAACTTCAACGTCGAGTTTGCCAGCTTCTATTTTGGAAAAGTCTAAAATATCATTTATTATACCAAGCAGGGATTGGCCGGAATTGTGAATGATTTGCAGGTATCGTTCACTTTTTTTGGTTTGCTTTTCTGCCATTGCAAGCTCGGCAGCCACCAGCACGCCATTCATGGGGGTTCTGATCTCATGGCTCATGTTGGCCAAAAATTCGCTTTTAGCCTGGTTTGATGCCTCTGCGGCTTCCATGTCGATTTGGAGTTTTTCTGCCCTTCGTGCTTCTGAAATATCAGAGATAATGCCCTCTATGAACACTTGTTTATTTTCATCGGCACGCACCTTGGCATTGAGCAGGAGGTAGATAATATTGCCGTTTTTTTGCAGGGCTTCAAACTCAATATTTTTAACGGGTTCACCCTGTTCCAACATGGCTCGTATTGAAATTTGTTGTTCCTGCTGCGCAAACACCTGGGTTTTAAAGTCTGAAACGCTGCTTATAAAATCCTGTGTAGAATCATAACCCAGGATGTTGGCTGCCGAGGAATTGGCAAGCAGAACCTGGCCATTGAGAGAAACCTGGAAGATTCCATCCATTACATTTTCAAAAATTCCCCGGAACTTTTTTTCAGCCATTGCAAGCCCGCTGGAGAGTTCTTCCACCTTGACAAATGCTTTTGAAAAACGTTTCGAAAGAAGAAAGGACTGGGAAAAGAAGAATAAAAAGAGTCCAAGCGGCATAAGATCGGAAACTGTCGAAACACCATTATGATAAAGTATGTCATTAACTACCGAGAAAGATATTACAAAAATACCCAGGAAAAAAATTTGCGCTCCCTCCCGCTTTCTGACCAGGGCAAGAGCAAGGGCGTACACCGTGACTATTACGGAAATTAAAGTCACAACCTGAAAGGGATTTATGGTTTTTGTGTTGAGATATAACGGTGTAAGAAAAACAAAAATTGAAAAAGCAATACTGACGTATACGAGTATTGTCTGGACAATTTTGGGGTATTCATCGGGGAAGAGGCTTCGGATATACAGGCAGAAAAACAATACTCCCTGAAAAAAAGTAAAATATTCCATCTTAACCATATACGTGGTCTCAATGCCGGGGAACAGGCTCATCATGTATCTTTCACCCATCATCAATGTGCGGGGTGCAATCATGATGCAGTAAATTCCAAAAAACAGGGGGGCCTTGTCTTTTCTTCTCACAGCATAAAGCCCTATGTGGTAAATACCCATAAAGAAAATGCTTCCAAAAAGAAAAATTTCCAGGGATTGCTTTTTTTCCTTAATTTTCATTATTTGTTTTGAGGTGCCAAGTTTGATGGGCGTAATGATGCCAGAGCCGGAATCGTGGAAATTTGATACTGCAAGTCAGTAGTGTCCCGTT
>JAOZSB010000064.1 GCA_029939895.1 Desulfobacterales bacterium | reverse complement strand
AAATTAAATATACAACATTTTGTTAATTATTTAAAGGAAAATTTATACATCAGGTAAAGAAGAGGTTCATGGGGGGTGCAAGGGTATTGCTCAAATAAGAAACCCGGTGATTTAAAAAATCACCGGGTTTCTAATATTTATAAACTGCCATGGGCAGACCAGTTTATGAGTTTATTTGCTGCCCACAACAAAATATGAAAGAGTTGTAGGTACTTAGGTTCTATTTCATATAAAACCTGAGAAGTAGCCCAGGTTTAGAATGCATCTATCTGATCGAATATTGCAGCATTGTCAAAGCCCAGCAATGAAGCTGCGCCAGAGCGGCATGATGCAGAACAGTTACCGCAGCCCTTGCACATGGCAGGATTGATCATTGGTTTGCCGATGTCCCTGCCTTCTTCTGCCAGGGTTATTGCAGAGTATGGGCAGACCGCAGCGCAAACTCCACAGCCTGTGCATTTTGCAAAGTCAATGGTTCCAATTACGCCATCAATGGAAAGCCTTGGTGCGCTAAGGATGCCTGCTGCCCGTGCAGCGGCGGCCTGTGCCTGAGAGACTGCCTCATCAACCGGTTTTGGGCCGTGGGCAAGTCCGCAAACAAAGACTCCATCGGTTGCAAAATCAACTGGTCGAAGTTTAACGTGAGCCTCAATGTAGAAACCATCGTCATTAACAGGAACCTTGAACATGGTGGGCAGGTCTGTTTTTTCCGGTGGAATGATTGCAGAAGCAAGTATGAGCTTGTCTGCTTCAATTTCCAGCCGTCTGCCAAGAACATTATCAACAAAGCCGATTGTCAGTTTTCCGTTATTATCAGCTACATCCAGACCCTTATCAAGGTCGTAGCGGACAAATCTTACACCGGCGATTCTGGCTTTCTGGTACAGGGATTCTCTAAGACCGTAGGTTCTCATGTCACGATAGACAACATAAACCTCCATGTCCGGGTTGAGTTCCTTGAGTTTCAGGGCGTTTGAAACAGACTGGGTGCAGCATACCTTGGAGCAGTATGGCCGCTCTGGTATCCTGGAACCAACGCACTGTAGAAAGACAGCAGATCCGGCTGCTGACAGGGACTGATCCTTTTCAATAAGCTTGCGTTCAAGCTCCATTCCAGTCATTACGCTTGTGCTTGTGCCATATAGATGTTCAGCAGGCTTATACTCCACGCCACCGGTTGCAATGACTGCAACGCCGTGGGAGATTTCAGTCTCCTGACCATCCTGGGTGATTGTTGTTTTAAATTTACCAACCGAGCCGCTTACATTGGTCATTTCAGCGTTGAGGTAAATATTTATTTTTTCGTCATTTTCAGCCTGTTTAATAATGGCCTGGAGGCGTGACCCCATGTCCTCGCCCATCCAGGTGCTTGACAGATCCTTTGCTTGTCCGCCCAGAGAGCCTGATGTTTCTACCACGGAGGTCTCAAAGCCCTGTCCAGCAAGCGTTACAGCCGCAGTCAGACCAGACAGACCACCGCCAATAATAAGGGCTTTCTGATTGACTTCAAGTTCGTATTCCTGCAAAGGAGCCAGCTGTGTAACCTTTTGGGCGGTCATTCTTACGAGGTCTTTTGATTTATCAGTGGCTGAATCTGGCTTGGAAGCATGAACCCATGAGCAATGGTTCCTGATGTTTGCCATGTCAAAAAGGTACTTGTTAAGCCCGGCGTTCACAAGGGTTTCCTGGAAAATGGCCTCGTGGGTTCTTGGTGTACAGGCAGCTACAACAATACGGTTCAGGTTTTCTGACTTTATAGCTTCGCTGATCTGATCCTGTGCATCCTGGGAACAGGCAAAAAGTTTGTGTGTGGCATATGTTACATTGGGAAGACCTTCTGCGTATTCAACAACTCCCTCCACATCAACAACACCGGCTATGTTTGTACCGCACTTGCAGACAAAAACTCCGACCCTGGGTGGCTCGCCCCTGAGATCTTTTTCAACGGGCAGCTCTTTTGTTTTGGTCATTGTCCATCTTGAAGAAGCCAGATCCTTGGCAGCGACTCCGGCAGCAGCACTGGCGTTGACTACAGATGATGGAATATCCTGTGGTGAATGGGCCGCACCGCAAACAAATATGCCAGGTTTTGAGGACTCGACAGGGTTGAAACTGTTGGTGACCGGGAATTTATCCTCGTCAAGATCAATACCTAATTTGTTGAAAAGCTCAATATTTTCATCTGGCACGCAAAGACCGATTGAAAGCACTACAATATCAAAGTCCTCGATTTTTCTCATGCCCGAAGGCTCAGTATATGCCAGGCGCATCATGTCAGTTTCTTCAACATGGTCGAGTTTTGTTATCTTTGATTTGATAAAGCGCACGCCGGATTTGTCCCTGGCGTTGTTGTAGTAGGTCTCAAAATCTTTACCCTGGGTTCTTATATCAATGTAGAATACTGCTGTATCAAGTCCGGCAACGTGATCCTTTGCCATGACTGCTTCTTTTACAGCATAGGTGCAGCATACTGCGGAGCAGTATTTACCGGAACCAGGATGATTGTCCCTTGACCCGGCGCATTGCAGCCATGCGATTTTTGTAGGTTCCTTGTGATCCGATGGGCGAACAACATGTCCCTGAAATGGGCCTGATGCAGAAAGCATTCTTTCGAACTCAAGGGAGGTCATAACATTGGGGTGTTTTGAATAGCCATAGGTATCTGAATCTGCTGGATCAAAGGGCTTAAACCCTGGTGCAGCAATTATTGCACCCACTTCAATTTCGACTATCTCATCATCTGTTGAATGGTCAATTGCATCAACAGGACAAATATCAGCACATATTTTACACCCGCCGGTTCTATAATGAACGCAGACGCTTCGGTCAATTGCTGGTGTGTTCGGGATGGCCTGGGCGTATGGAACGTAAATTGGTTTTCTTCCGCTGAGTCCCAGATCGTATTCCGAGGGTATTTCCTTGATGTCATGGATCGAGAATTTTTCTCTCACTACATCCAGGGTAATGCGGCCAGTCGGGCAGACAAAGGCACAGGCTCCGCAGCCCTTACAGGTATCGGTTTTCACACTGAAGGGAGTTCCAATATCAAGATTAAGTCCTCTGCCAGTCAGCGTAATGGCGCTGTTGCCCATTCTTTCGCAAACTCTGGTACAAAGTCCACAGAGGATACATTGGCTGTCCTCTTCTGAAAACCTTGGTTTTTCAAGGCCATACTCTTCTGCAAGCTCTTGTATTAATGGAACATCAGGGCAGCGGGACAGGAGGAATTCAACAATTAGTTTTCTGCCCTCAACTATTGTTTCCGTGTCCGTGCTTACTTCCATTCCTTCCCATATGGGATAGTTGCAGGCGGTTACATACTTGGTTCTGCGCCCGTCAAACATTTCCACGGTACATATCCTGCACATACCAGCAGGCTCCAAAGCCTTGTGGTTACACAGGGTAGGGATCTTAACGCCATTTTTCTCGGCGATTTCGATTATATATTGACCTTCTTCACCTTGAACTTCTTTGCCATTGAGCTTGAAAGTGACCATAATCATCCTCAAAATATCGAGACATATAATAAATGTGCCTCTTGAATTTTTTCAAAACTTAAACTAATAACATCTATACTAACCACATCTATATAAAAAAGGGGCGATACTACATTATTTTTACAGCCCCGAATTTACAAACTTCATAGCAGATTCCACACTTGACGCATTTGTTGTTGTCGAGCACATGGGGCTTTTTCTTTTCGCCGACAATTGCAATCTCAGGACATTTCTTTGCACACAGGGTACAGCCCTTACATGCATCAGCGTCTATCTCATAATAGAACAGGGGCTTACAAACACCGGCCGGGCATTTTTTATCCTTAATATGTGCTTCGTACTCGTCCTTGAAATAGAGCAGGCTCGTTACAACCGGGTTTGGTGCAGATGTGCCCAGGCCGCAGAGTGAGAACTTCTGCATCATTTCGCCAAGTTCCTCAAGAACCGGAATATCACCTTCAACACCGTCACCAGCGCAGATACGGTCAAGGATTTCAAGCATCCTCTTCAGACCTTCACGGCATGGATTGCACTGCCCGCATGATTCGTCCTTTAGAAAATCAACAAAATATCTGGCAACATCAACCATGCATGTGTCCTGATCCATTACGATCATTCCACCGGAACCCATGATTGAGCCAACCTTGGACAGCTCGTCAAAATCAACACCCAGATCCAAAAACATTTCCGGGATACAGCCGCCTGAAGGCCCGCCAGTCTGTACAGCCTTAAACTTTCTCTTGTTGGGAATTCCACCGCCAATATCAAATATGATTGTTCGCAGGGACGTACCCATTGGTACTTCAACAAGGCCGGTATTGACGACCTTTCCAACAAGGGAGAAAATTTTCGTGCCTTTGCTTTTTTCAGTACCTATGTCAGCGTATTTGTCTGCGCCCATGTTTAAAATCACCGGCACATTGGCCCATGTTTCCACATTATTGAGGTTTGTGGGGCTATCCCTGAAACCTTTTTCAACGGTATGGACGTATTTTGCTTTGGGTCTTCCGGGTTTGCCCTCAAGGGAGGCCATGAGTGCGGTTGATTCGCCGCAAACAAAAGCACCGCCGCCCCTGCTTATCTTCAGGTCAAAGTCAAAACCGGAATTTAAAATATTTTTACCTAAAAAGCCGTATTTTCTGGCATCATCAATAGCTTTTGTGAGGTTGTCCACAGCAAGGGGATATTCGTGACGAACATAGATATAGCCCTGTTTGGAGCCTATGGCTATTGCGCCAATTATCATGCCCTCAATTACTGAATGGGGGTTGCCCTCGAGTATGGATCTGTCCATGTAGGCACCAGGATCTCCCTCGTCAGCATTGCAGATAACATAGCGATCTCCATCGTGGTGCGCGCATGTGGCCCACTTGATACCAGTTGGAAATCCACCGCCACCACGTCCACGCAGGCCAGAGGTTTTGATTTCATCAATTATCTGATCCGGCTTCATGTCAAAAAGGGCCTTTTCCATGCCCTTATAGCCGTCTTCAGTAATATAGTCGTCTATGCTTCGTGGGTCTATCATCGGGTTTTTGCCGAAGATTAAACGCTGCTGAAGTTTGTAAAAGGGAATTTCCGCCTCGGTTTCGAGTTTTTTCTTTGTACCCAGATCCTTGAACAGCAGTTTTGTAACGATTTCGCCATTTTTCAGGGTCGTTTCGACAATTTCCGGAACGTCTTCCGGCTGTATTCTGGAGTAGAATATTTTTTCCGGGTGTATGACCATTAACGGCCCGCGCTCACAAAAACCGTGGCAACCAGTGAGTTTAATCTCTATCTTGTCAGCAAGGCCCTGCTTTTCGAGTTCCTCAAGAAGGATCTTATATACTTTGTCTGTCCCGTATGCGCCGCAACCTGAACCTGCACAAAGAGAAATGAGCCTTTTTTCACTTGAGTCTCTGTTGTCTTGAAGAGATTTTCTGTGCCCTTCAAGGGAGCTTCTATTTTCCATGTTCAACCGTCTCCTCTAACCGAGGGTTTTTATAATAAAACTGAAAGTTAAGTAATGCTCCCAATAAACTTGAAATTTTAACGGAGCTTAAATTTTTGTTTATCCCGAAGGTCTGGTTATGAAATAAGCAAAAACACTTTTAATAAACTTAAAATTACCATCGAAGCCAGTGCTAAGTTTATATCGAAGGTCTGGTTATGAAATAAACAAAAAAACTTCTAAGATAAAATAAAATACAAATTTTGCATCAGCCGCTTTTCTTGTACTGGGCAATCGATTCCAGAACCGTAGATCTGTCAAGACCGCCGTGGGTGTCCTTATTAACGGTAATAACCGGCCCGGATGCGCAGCAGCCTATGCAGCGCACACCTTCGAGAGAAAACTCAAGGTCTTCTGTGGTTCCGCCTTCTTCGATGCCAAGGTCATTTTCCAGTGCATCCATAAGCTTTTCAGCTCCCCGGACATGGCAGGCAGTACCAGTACATACACTGACCATGTATTTACCCTTTGGCTCAAGGCTTACGGTCTTGTAGAAAGTCGCAACCCCGTATATAAGGCTTTCGCCGATGTTAAGCTTTTGAGATAAAAAGGGGACAAGCACCGGAGGAACATAATTGTATATCTCGCTTATGTCCTGAAGAATCATCAAAAGGTCTTCAGGCTCTGTTCCATATCTTTGGATTATCTCTTCTATCTTTTTGTAATCTATTTCCATAATTGTTCCTGATCTTTGCGAATGTATTGGTTCTGACTTGAGTTTATCAGTTACTATCCCTGGTCATTAATTTCTGCCTGGTAAGTCTCAACCCTGCGGCTCATTCATAACAGGGCAGTTTTCCACGCACAGCCCGCAGCCAGTGCAAAGGTCCATGTCAACGCTTCTTGCTTTTTTCCTCACCTTGACCTTGAAATTTCCAGGAGACCCTTCAACAGACTCCAAGTCAGCGTAGGTGATTAACTCTATGTTCATGTGCCGGCCGACCTCGACCAGTATTGGTGAAATAATTCACATGGCACAGTCGTTAGTTGGAAAAGTCTTATCCAACTGCGACATTACACCTCCAATTGCTGGTGATTTTTCCATGAGATAGACGTAATAGCCAGTATTAGCCAGGTCAAGGGCTGACTGCATACCGGTTATCCCTCCGCCTATTACGAGAACGGCTCCTGTTTTGTTATCAGACATTGTCATCTCCGTGTACTGTGTTTTGTATATTGTTCCCGGTAATTTCGCCCTTTAATGCAAACAGGCGGTGCAACCGGTTATTAAGTTATTTTTGCAGGCAATCCATCAGGGATGAAGCATCATTCCTGTTTAGAGTCAGCCCCAGGTCTTTTTCTTCAAGCCCCATGCTCAGGCCAAGAACCTGTGAAAAAAGAATCGGTGCAGGATTGTCGCCAAGCTCTGTCGATTCAAACTGCATCTGGCAGTATGTGCAGGCTGTACAGATATAGTCAGCACCTGCAGCACCAGCACTTTTAAGCTTTTTGTCCATTATCATGTCAGAAACATCAGCATTATGATCCTTCATGGGGCTGCCGCAGCATTCAAGCCTTTTATCCCATGCAACTGCCGAAGCACCGGTCACTTCAATAAGTTTTTCAAAAATTACAGGGTCAACCGGATCATCAAACTGCGTTACATTGCTTGGTCTAAGGGCGTGACATCCATAATGGGCCGCAATTTTAACGCCATCAAATTGTCTGGTTACTTTTTCCCTGATAGCATCAACACCAACAACGTCGTGGAGTACCTTGAGAACATGTGTTACCTGTGTGGTTCCTTTATATTCAAGGTCGTCCTCAGAAAGCATCTCGTTGATTTCATCCTTTAGCTCCGGCTTTTCCTCGAGCATGGCAATGGCGTGTTTCAAGGAGCCAAAGCAGCACTTGCACGGTGTGAGTATGTCGAGTCCCTGTTCTTCGGCCAGGGCCAGGTTTTTTGCAGCAGAAAACATGTAGGCTGTAAAGTTAATGCTCCTTGCTGAATAACCACAGCAACTGAACTCAATATCAATTGTCCCGACATCCAGTCTATCCAGAATTGTTTTTACCCCGTCCCCGTACTGGGGCATGTGATAGGGTATTTTGCAGCCGGGAAAAAAAGCGAATTTCATAATTTAATTTCCTTTAATATTCAATAAGCTATTCAAAAAGCTCTTCCTATTTAAACAGGCTCTTCAATCTTCTGATTGGCCATGTTTTTCAGCTCATACAGCACATCGGTCACCTTAACACCCTGTGGGCACATTTCCTGGCACATGTAGCATGTCAGGCAGTCCCACACCATTGCTGCGCCTGTTGCATCGTCCTTGAGACCAAGAGCAAGCGAGTGCATAATCTGGTGGGGCATGAGTCCGAGTTTCTCACCTGGATTATCATACAGCCCAACAGCAGGACATACATTTGTACAGGTCTGGCATTCAAAGCACCTGGAAAAAGTGTCTGCCTGGCTCGACAGCATAAGGTGTTTTTCAAGACCGGGTTTGCCTGGTTTCAGGACAGCGTCCTTTGGTGTTACTGCGCCAGCCGCCTTTTCCTTGAGCTTTTCAAAGGGGGCCTGGTCATTATTTCTTACAAGATCTTTTTTCACAGCAAGCCAGATGTCCTGAAGGTTTAAGCCGGCAGTACATACGTCTGTGCAGCGGTTACATTCGGTGCAGATGAAGCTGCCCTCAGAAAACATACCAGCATCATAGTCTGCTTTTTCCTTGTTCTTTGCATAATCACCAGTGGCTGCAAGTTTTTCAGATGGAAGTATATTTGAGTTACCCAAAACCTCGAAGATCGGGCGGACAGAACAATGTACACTGCAATTTCCGCAATGGGTACAGCCATCAATTTCAAGTGCGCGTCTGTTGGCCTTGAGTACCGGGTTTGGCCTTGGTGCTGCACAACGCTTTATAATAAGGGTGATTGGCGTTGCTATTATGTGGAAGAACTTGCTGCAGGGCAAATATGCAAGCCCTAAAAAACATGCGAAAATATGTATGTAATAAAGAATGTTTGGTGCATCTGCCTTGTTCAGGCTGTTTGCAACGGGCTTCATTACCTTTGCAAGTGGCCACGATATAAAAAGCGAATCTGGCTTTGAATGGCAGTCAGCACAGGCAAAATCCACGTGCATCTCTTTGCCTTCCTCTATCATTTCAGGATCAAATTCATCGAAATCCTCAAACACCACGCCAAAATCCTTGGCCCAGTAATGCATCAGGGGTATGGATTCTTCTTTGTCCTCAAACCCTGCATAATCAACAACCATTTGATCGAAGACGTTTTGTGAGACGATCTTGGCGGAATCGAGCAAAAAGCCGGAACCCATTATAACTGCAAGAATTACAATGGCTATAACGTCTCTTTTACCGGAGACTTGATTCAGGGGTTTTAATTTCAGCCTCCTGAAAATCGCAATCCCAACACCAATAATCACCATTGCGCCGAAAACATTACGCAGGAAAAAATAAGGATTAAGTGTGGAATAATAACCATCAAAAATTTTTTCAGAAACAAGCTCATCCATAGCATGCATAAGCAGCAGCAGCATGAATCCATGGAAGATAAGCATGTGCATGAGCCAGCTTAAAAAATCTTTTTTCAGGATGTTGATCTGGAGGAGAACGTCCAGGACAAGAGCCTTGACTATCGCCACAAGGTTGACCGAGAAAAGGGAAGTTATAAACGCTCCCATTGCTGCGGATGCTCGCAATCCAACCGGTGCATCCTCTGCTTCAGGGCCTATTTTGAGCGAGACCCAGGACCAGAACTTATATAACAGGCCAAGGGCAAAAATCGTCAGAGACAAATAAAGGGATACAGTAAATATCATGGGCTTTCCTTGCTTAAATAATAACGATGCGAAAACTTAAAATTTTTTAGACAAAGCTTTATAAATAGTGCGAAATAAAACAAACAATTTTTGTATTTCAACTATAATATATGTAAACAAAAAAATATTAACATCCATAGTGGATATTAATTATGAGCATATGCTCAATTCGTGTTTGTAAAATTTCAATCACCGATTGTCAACAGTTTATTGGATATATTGTTATTTTTATCATCAATTCTTGCATTATAAAGCTAATAATATTTTGAGATTATAACAAAAAAAAGTAAAAAACTTTAATTTGAAATTAAAAGCCATTTAAAAAAAAATTATATTAAGTTATTGCCCATGTTCTTGTCAATTAAAAAAAGAACATAAACATGCGTAAGTGGCTTTTCTTTGCAGGATGGTTTAAATGTTTGGTGGAATTTTAATCTTTGGAAGATGTATTTTTTTTTAATTAGAGAGGCTTCTACAAATGGGTCGGAGTGCAGAAGCCTTAAATTCAAGCGCTGTCAGGCTGGGATTTGAGTTTTTCAAATATCTGGTTTAACTCAGTTTCCAGGTGTTCAAGCAGGGCCTTGTTAATGGGTTTGCCTGTCATGCACAGCTTGCAGATTGTATTGGAGATGTTTTTAATTTTCGCAAGCCCGGCTTTAGCAGAATCTGCCTTTAGTTCACTGGAAAAAGATTTCATGGCTGCCTTGTCAGTTATATCAAAAGCATCCCACAGTTTCTGCATGGTGGTTTGATGTTTGTCTAAAAAGTTTTTTTCATGAATACTGAGTTTCTTTGTTTCAAGGGTATTCATCAAGGTCTTGAAGAGTAATTCCTGTTTAATCGGTTTTGATACATAGCCATTCATACCAGCCTCAAAACAGTTGTCTGAGTCTCCCTTCATCGCATGGGCGGTCATAGCTATGATTGGGAGGGTTTCAAACCTCTTGTCTTCCCGAATAATTTTGGTGGCTTCATACCCGTCAATCTCTGGCATCTGAATATCCATGAAGACTGCATCATAGGTTTTGTTCATAACAGCATCAACAGCTTCTTTTCCATTATTTGCAATGTCAACGATAATCCCGACTTCTTCTAAAATGGCAATGGCTATTTCCTGGTTTGTCAAGTTGTCTTCTGCTACAAGTATCCTTGTACCTTTAAGCTTGCGGGTAAAGTCAGCAGTCACGTCTTTGCCATTGTTTTCAGGCTTTATTGGTTTTATGCCTTTTTTGATAAAACAGTCCTGGATTGCATCAAAAAAAGTAGATGCATTAAATGGTTTAGTAATAAAGACATCAATGCCTTCTTTTAAAACAGTATCTTTTTGGGTTTTATCGCTGAAGCCGGTCATCATTATGATCGGGATCTCAAGCTTCAGATCCTTTCGGATGCGTTTGACTGTTTCCAGACCATCCATTTGGGGCATGAGCCAGTCAATAATAAGAAGGTCGTATTTCGTAATATTATTAGTGACAGGGTTCAAGAGTTCCAGTGCCTTGTTTCCAGAGGAAACAGACTCGCTTTGCATACCAAAGATTTTCAGGTATCTTTGAACCAGCACGCAGAATTCATGTGTATCATCAACAACCAGGGCGTTGAGTTTTTTTATTTTGTCGGGTAGTTGATACTGTCTTTCACGGTGCTCGGAGCGCAACAGAGACAGGGTAAAATGAAAAACTGTGCCAACTTTATATGTACTTTCGGCCCAGATATGGCCTCCCATAATTTCAATGAGTTGTTTGCTGATGGCGAGTCCAAGGCCTGTGCCGCCGAACTTCCGGGTTATGGAGGAATTTGCCTGTGAAAAGGGGTCAAAAAGCCTGTCAAGATACTCCTTTTTCATGCCTATTCCAGTGTCCTTAACAAAAAAGTGAAGATCATTCTCGTTTTCTTCGTGATTTTTCACTCCTATTGTAACGGTTCCGCCCCGGGCCGTGAATTTAAGGGCATTGCCCATTAAGTTGGAAATAATTTGTCTGAGCCTGAGAGAGTCGCCTGTTGCGCCCATGATAATTTTCGGGTTTATGTCTAAAAGAAGGTCAACCCCTTTATCCTCAGCCTTGACAGAAAACATACCAACAATGTCCTCAAAGAGTTCATCAAGCATGAAAGGAGCCTGCTCAAGTTCCAGTTTTCCTGCTTCGATTTTTGAAAAATCAAGAATATCGTTGATTATTCCAAGAAGGGAAAAACCTGAGCTGTATATAATTTTCATGTATTTTTTTAAAACCGGAGTCAGGTCCTGCCTTAAAGCCAGGTCTGCGGCTGCAATTACCCCGTTCATGGGGGTTCTTATTTCATGGCTCATGTTGGCCAGGAACATGCTCTTGGCTTCAGCAGCCTGTTCTGCTGCTTCCTTTGCAATACCAAGTTCATCAGCATACTGGCGGATTTCTTCCTCTGATTCAAGCAGTGAGCTAAAGGCCAGCTTTATCCTGTTTATCATGGGCCTGAATATGAACAATCCTTCAAGAAACAATACAAGCAGGGTCATTGTCATTAACAAAAGTTCATTCTGCTTTAATCGATCAATTTTTAATTTTGCCTCCTTGTCATACTGAAAAACTATTCCATCCATACCCTCAAGAAAGTCAGCTTCATTGGAAAGTATCAACTTGACATGATGAATGATTACTGCTGAATGTCTATTCTCACCATTATTTGATGATTCCATGGAGCGTGATTCTAATTTTAAAATTGCCCTGGCAGCAAGAAGCATGGCCTGGTGATTGAATTCAATTGCTCTGAACATCTTTATGATTGTCTGGCTGTTGGTGCCCGGCAGTCCAAGCTCAGCATCCCCGTCAAGCAGGCCCAGGTGTGAGCGTTCCCAGAGATTGACAACAAAAGAGAGTTCCTTTGCCCAGACCTTGCGGTCTTCATGCTTTTGTGCAAATTGCAGGGCAAGGGCAGATTTGGTCAGGCGCTGGCTTAACATTCTCTGGCGACCGGCAATATTGATAATCCTTGAATCGTGTGACTGTTTGATAAGTGAATATTGAATCAAGGCCTGGCCGGTTATGGTAAGAATAGCAATTGCGCTTAATGCGAGAATGTAAAATGCAGAAAGCCATTTGATTTTGTGCTTTTTTTCATTGCTGTTCATTTTAAGTTCTGTATCCATGCTATATTCCTGCGACCCACTTCATTCGATTATTTATTTCCCGTAGAAATATGTCCTTTTTTGCCCAATTTCTGCGTTTGATTAAAATTGAACATTTTTCCACAGGAACTATTGATTGTTTCAAACTTGAAATTGAGCAACTATTTTCTTTAATCCTTCTGAAAGTTTTGTCAGGTCCTTGGAGCTTTGATTAACGTGCCCACTGGAAGATGAAATCCCTGTCGCAGCTACACTTACTTCTGCAATATCTTTTGAAACATCATCGGCGACTGTCGAACTTTGGGAGACATTCTCATTTACCTCCTGGATACCAGTGGATGCCTGGGTGATATTGTTGGCGATTTCCTGGGTTACTACGGATTGCTCTTCAACCGCTGCTGATATTGTTGAAACAATATCATTAATATCATTTATTATCGAAGAGACCTGTCCAACCTCGGTTGTTGTGGCTGTGGTTGACAGTTGTATGCTTTCGATTTTTGTTTTGATCTCATCTGTGGCTTCAGCAGTTTGACGGGCAAGCTCCTTGATTTCATTTGCTACAACAGCAAATCCTTTGCCTGCTTCTCCGGCTCTGGCAGCTTCAATGGTGGCATTGAGGGCCAGCAGATTAGTCTGCTCGGATATCTCGTTGATAGCTTCGGTAACCTGTCCAATTTCATGGGCTGCCCTGCCAAGCTCATCAATTCTGGCTGTTGCGCTTTTTGACTGGGTAACAGCGCTCTGTGTTATTTCTCTTGCTTTGCCAGTATTGCTGGCTATCTCTGTGATAGTTGATGTCATTTCATCGGAAGCAGAGGCAACAAGGTCAATGTTGGTTGATGCTTCTTCCATGGCGGCGGCTATGCTGGTCATGTTTGCACTCAATTCTTCCATGGACGATGCAACCACGTTTGACCTTTCAGATGTCTGGCCAGCATCATTTGTTATTGAAACTGAAACGTCTAACAAGCTGGAAGATGCTGATTCCAGTAAATCGGTTTTTTCAATAATTTCAACCAGAATGGTCTTGATCTTTTGAGTAAAAAGATTGAACCATTTGGCCGTGCTTCCAAGTTCATCCTGGCTGGAATCATCAAGGCACCTTGTAAGGTCGCCATCACCGCCGGCAATATCCTTCAAGGTTGATCCCAGGTTGTTCATCGATAATATGACAGTAAACATAACATATACAGAAAAGACACCAATACAAGCCAGCACTAAAATGCATGCTAACTGGACTGTCAAAAGCGAGTTGATCTTGTTTTCAGATTGCTTCTGCATCATAACAACGGCAGCGTTCATCTTTCCCAGCAAATCCATATTATTTTGGATTAACCATTCAAGGCTGGCTTCGGTAGATTCATTGTCGTTGATTACTGCACCCATTTTTATTTTAAATTGTTTCCAGATTTTTTCAACCGCTACAAGCTGGTCATAAGTGCTGCCGGATGCTGCGGGACAGTATCTGAATTCTGTTTTTTTGAGATTAAGTGTAAGGGGGGCTTTGCCGGAATCTTTAAGTGCTCTAAGGGTTAAGTCAAACACTCTTATGTCATTGTTGACTCCACCTGAAATTTTTATGATTTCTTCAATATCAACACCTTTGGCTTTTTGTGCCTGGAGAAACAATAGTTCTTTTGTCATTTTCTGGCACAGCATTCTTTGCCGCCCTGCCAGGTTTATCAAAAGGCCGTCATCTTTCTGGCTTCCTGTTACTTTCCAGGTGGAAATGAACATGATAATGGGGATAGTTAAAAGGCCTAATGTAGCTAAAATAAGTTTTTGTTTGATTTGCATCACTACCTCCTGAAAAAAATTGATTAAAAAATAATTTCCTTAGTTTATCCATGTGATTTGTTCTTTAAATAAACAAAAATTTTTTAAATCTTTTTCAGATACCTGGTTTTTTGAAATCAACAATAGAGTTTTAATTTATCGGAGCTTTAACTTGTCAGAGCCTAAATTCATTTCCACAGGTGCATCAACTGTTTCATCAACTGGTTATCGTTTTTTTGTCAGCATTTCTTAAGAGCAGGCACTCGCGTGCCTGCTCTTCTTATGCCTTCCGGTTATTGTAATCACAGCAGACCATCGTAAATGCTACTGCGTGTTCGTCATCAGTAATTCAATATCGGGCTAAACTTTGAATTGAGTTACAATTTCGTTTAGTCCCTCGGCAAGTCCCGCAAGGTCAGTGGAGCTTTGATTAACATGTGAACTGGCAGATGAAATTTCTGTTGCTGCAAGACTTACTTCTGCAATATCCCTGGAAACATCATCGGAGACCGTAGAACTTTGAGAGACATTCTCATTTACTTCCTGGATTCCCATGGAAGCCTGGGTGATATTATTGGCGATCTCCTGTGTTACTACAGATTGTTCCTCAACCGCTGCTGATATTGTTGAAACAATATCATTAATATCATTTATTATCGCAGAGACCTGTCCAACCTCGGTTGTTGTAGATTTGGTTGACAGTTGTATGCTTTCGATTTTTGTTTTAATTTCATGCGTGGCTTCAGCAGTTTGACGGGCAAGCTCCTTGATTTCATTTGCTACAACAGCAAATCCTTTGCCTGCTTCTCCAGCCCTGGCAGCTTCAATGGTGGCATTGAGGGCCAGGAGGTTTGTCTGCTCGGATATTTCGTTGATAGCTTCGGTAACCTGTCCAATTTCCTGGGCTGCCCTGCCAAGCTCATCAATTCTGGCTGTGGCGCTTTTTGACTGGGTAACAGCACTTTGTGTTATCTCTCTTGCTTTGCCAGTATTGCTGGCTATCTCTGTGATAGTTGATGTCATTTCTTCGGAAGCAGAGGCAACAAGGTCAATGTTGGTTGATGCTTCTTCCATTGCAGCTGCTATGCTGGTCATGTTCGCACTCATTTCTTCCATGGACGATGCAACCACGCTTGATCTTTCAGATGTCTCGTTTGCACCACTGGTCATGGAGTCTGAAATACCTGACAGGCCGGAAGACGATGCTTCCAGCAGGTTTGTTTTTTCCACAATATCAATAATAATATTTTGTATTTTGCCTGCAAAAACATCAAACCATTTGCCTGTTGTTCCAATTTCATCAGTGCTTTGAATATTAAGGCGCGTTGTAAGGTCCCCATCGCCATCGGCAATACTTCTGAGCATTTTCCCCAGGTTATTTATTGCAGCGGTGACGGAAAAGATAACTATTAAAGAAAATACACCAATTGCAGATAAAATTATGATGCATACCATCTGGATAGTCAAAAGTGAGCTGACCTTTTTTTCAGATTGCTTCTGCATTGAAACAACGGCGTTATTCATTTTTCCAAGCAAATCCAGATTGTTGTCTACTATCCATTTAAGGCTGCCAGCAGACGAATCATCGTTATTTAAAACAGATTCCATTTTTAATCTAAACTCTTTCCAGGTTGCTTCTACTGTTTTAAGCTGGCTATGGACAACCCCTTGAGCAGCAGGGCAAAACCTGTGTTCTGTTGTTTTGAGATTAAGTGTAAGGGGTGCTTTCCCGGAATCTTTCAGGGCCTTCAATGTTATATCAAACACCTTCATGCTATTTTTAATTTCGGCTGAAATTTTGTTTAAATCGCCAGCACCTTCAGTTTTTTGTGACTGGAAAAATAATAATTCCTTTACCATTCTCTGGCTTAGCATTCTTTGTCGCCCTGCAAGGTTAATAACAAGGCCATCGTTCTTCTGGCTGCCTATCACCATCCAGGTTGAAATGAACATAAACACTGGCATCGCAAGGAGTCCAATGGTCGTGAGCAGTAGTTTCTGTTTGATTTTCATCTCCATCCCTTTCGTAAGATATTTAAAAAAAAAGAAAAAACGTCGAAAAATAGGATTCAAACAAATTAATGAAAAACTTTCTGTGTGCAATTATTAATGAAGCACACACAAGTCAAGAAAATACAATTATGAAATTATTTATAAAAATGTAATATATATATACA
>JAOZSB010000063.1 GCA_029939895.1 Desulfobacterales bacterium | reverse complement strand
TGCAAATTAACGTCGGCTCTCAGCTCGTCTGACAGAGTTTTTCAGGATCGACTATCTATTTCCACTCTGATTTATACTGATATAAAAATTCATGCTATAAATTCAGTCCTTTAAATCACCCGCAAAACTTGTCTTTTTTCTAAATGGCTCAATTTAACATGATTATAATTTTTTTGAGATATAAAATCTTTGAAACCATCATGTCTTGTGATACACTTGTGTCTCTTCAATAAATCAAAAAGTGTTTTAATCAGCATTTTATCCATATCTTCAATCTCTTGGAACAAATATGTTGAAGATATTGCAAATTAAAGCTGTTTTTTTGTATCAAACCAAAAAAATATTTACAATTGAACAAGCATTGACAAGGTCTAACAAAACATTTCTTAAAGTACTGTATTTTATTTATTTTCTAAAATTATGCCTTGAAAATAATTTGTGGCACGAAACTTGATAACTGTCATAATAGCTTTGAAAATAATATTTAAATTTTAAAACAAAAACTTGATTTACAGTTCAATATATTCAAAAAGAAAAGATAGGGTGTCAGGACTAAACTATGAAACCATACAATGTCAACTTAACCGAAGTGCTACGGCTCTCAAACGATTTGATGCACCTTGCTGACAAGGGCGACCTTGACCGTGATGACATTGGATGCGGAATTCTATACGGTGTCATGCGAGATTCAGCTCACCAGTTAAAGCAGCTTGCAGATAATGAAATAAAAAAGCACAAAAAAAATGGCAAATGGAATCAAAAACACTAACAGCAATATAAACACATAATATGATTTTTGAATTTAAAAATTCATAAATCAACAAATTTAAACCTTTAAGGGGGTATTAAAAGTGGCTACGATAATAGGATCAAAAACAGAAAAGAATCTTTTAACAGCATTTGCAGGCGAATCACAGGCCAGAAATCGTTACACCTTTTTTGCAAGCAAGGCAAAAAAAGAAGGCTATGTTCAAATCGCCAGCATTTTTGAGGAAACAGCAAACCATGAAAAAGAGCATGCCAAGCGTTTCTTCTCATTTCTTGAAGGCGGAACCCCGGAAATAATAGCAGCCTATCCAGCAGGCGTTGTTTCAAGCACCTATGACAATCTCATTGCCTCGGCAAATGGTGAAAACGAAGAACACACAGATGTCTATCCGACTTTTGCAAAGATTGCCAGGGAAGAGGGTTTTGAAGCAGTCGCAATGCTTTTCGAATTTGTTGCCAACGCAGAAAAGCAACATGAGAAACGATTCCGTGATCTGGCTGAAAATGTTGGAGCTGGCAAGGTATTTAAAAAAGACGCACCTGTTACATGGCGCTGTCGCAATTGTGGCTACGTCCACGAAGGAACCGATGCTCCTGAACAATGTCCAGCATGCGCCCATCCAAAGGCTCACTATGAGGTTAATGGCGAAAACTGGTAGAGAAGTAATGTTCAATCAAACACAATCAGCCTGCAGGATTTACTCTCAGGCTGTTAATATTAACTTTCATAATTAAAAGAAGAGGAGATATATCATGGCAGAAAATCTTCAAGTTTACAAATGTACCATATGTAGCAACATTGTAGAGGTTGTTCACGGTGGCCCTGGAACACTTAGTTGCTGCGGCCAGCCCATGAAACTAATAGTCGAAAACACCGAGGATGCTGCAAAGGAAAAGCATGTTCCTGTAATCGAAAAGGTTGACCAGGGCTTTAAGGTAACAGTGGGCGAGGTTGCCCATCCAATGGAATCAAAACACAGCATTGAGTGGATCGAAGTAATTGCCGGGGGCAAGGCTTTCAGGGAATTTCTCAATCCAGGCGATGCACCAGAAGCCATCTTTAATATTGATGCCGACTCTGTTATTGCCCGGGGATACTGCAACCTGCATGGGCTTTGGAAAGCATAATCAGCTATATATAATATGGCTGAATACAAAGACCCAATGAGATAAATCGATGAATCACGGAAAGCACAAATTCATATTAGTGCTTTCCGTTTCATTAGTATTCAAAATGAGAACATGCATTTAGTCGCTAAAATTAAACTCCAAAGATAATAAAAGTGTACTATAAAAGCACTTTGCTTATTGACGCAACACACATTTGAGCAATATAGTTTTAGAATGCAAACTTGATGAACAGAGTTGCAGTAGACATAATTTTCATCAAGTGACTTAAAACCGTAAGTTTTTTTTCAACGGTTCGATTCTATTCTCCATGTGCAAATTGAGGAAATGAGAACATGATTGTATTAGGCCTTCAAGGAAGTCCACGGAAAAATGGGAATACTGCCTGGTTGCTCAATGAATTCATGGAACATGCAAAAAAGCAATATGGCGCAAAAACAACTATTCTTGAGCCGGGCCGGATGAGCATAAGTCCGTGCATAGAGTGCAGTGTATGTTCGGAAAAAGGTTATTGCCCCTTTGATGATGACATGAGAAGCAAAGCATTGCCCCTTATTAAAGAGGCTGATGTGATAATTGCCGGAACCCCAATTTTTTTCTACAATGCTCCGGCTCAGTTTAAATCCTTCATAGACAGGAGCCAGGAGCTGTGGTCCAGACATTACAGACTCGGCCTCAAGGATCCGGGCAGGGCTTCGAGAAAGGGTTTTCTTCTTGCGGTTGGTGCAACAAAAGGAGCAAACCTTTTTGATGGGATGCGACTCACTGCAAAGTACTTCTTTGATGCAATTGGATCTGATTTTTCCGGTGACTTGACCTATCGAAGGATTGAAGATCCAGGGGATATGGGAAAACACCCTCAAGTCAGGGATGACATAACAAAGGCTGCAAAAAAGTTATTCGAACCAATCGCAAATAAAAAGACCATTCTTTTTGCGGGTAAACAAAATGCTGCCTTTACTCAAGCTGCATGGGCCTTTGCACAAGCAGAATTAGGCAGAGAATTTCAGGTACTGTCTGCTGGTACTGCTCCTGCTAAAAAGATTGACTGTGAAACATTAAAAGCCCTGGAAACACACAAAATTGACATGGCTTTTATAACGCCCAAATCTTTTGAAACGGTACTCTATAACCAACACGTCGATTTTGTTGTCAATATTGGATGCGAAAGCCTGCCCGATATAATGCAGGAATCGTCAAAAACACAAGTTTTCGACTGGAAACCAGAGTCAACTGAAAGCATCAATGGTTTCATAGGTTCCCTTGAACAAAGGATTGACCAATTAAAGAAAATCATAAGCAACCCAGACCAGGGGCTATGATAATTTTACAGCCTGGCTCAGAACCAAACCAGGCAAATAAACCAGATACCAGCTTTATTATAATTTAACCTCCAGGAGATTTTTGCTTATTTCATATCCAGGCCTTTGGAATAAACAAAAATCTAAGCATCGTTAAAGCATTTAAGTTATTGGGAGTTTTTTTGCTTATTTCATAACCAGACCTTAAGGATAAACTATGGTTTGGCTTCGACAAAACATTTAAGTTTATTAGGAGAAATATGATGAAACCCGTAGAGATCGCAAAGGGTATTTACAACGTAGGTGTTAAGGATTGGAACATAAGAGATTTTCATGGCTACTCTACAAATATGGGGACTACCTATAATGCATTTCTTATAGTAGATGAAAAGATTGCATTGATAGATACAGTAAAAAAAGAATTTGCCGACCAGCTTCTTAAAAATATTGCCCAGGTGGTTGACCCAAAAAAAATTGATTATGTTATAAGCAACCACACAGAAATGGATCACTCTGGTGGACTTTTTAAAGTACTGCACAAAATTGGATCTGATAAACCCCTTTACTGCTCTAAAATGGGACAGAAAAATCTCTCAATGCATTTTCCATACGACTGGAATTTTCAAGTCGTTGGAACCGGGGATGAGCTGAGTCTGGGCAAAAGGACTCTGAGCTTCATAGAAACAAGGATGCTACACTGGCCCGACAGCATGTTTTCCTATATAAAAGAAGATGGGATCTTATTTTCAAGCGATGCATTCGGTCAGCATTACGCCGGAAAAGAAGTGTTTGATGACGAGATCGGGGATTCCATAATGCCTCATGCGAAAAAATATTATGCCAATATACTTCTTTTGTTTTCCCCCCTTGTGAAAAAACTTCTCGAAAGCGTTCAATCCATGGGGCTTTCTATTAATATGATTTGTCCTGACCACGGAATATTATGGAGATCAAACCCTTCAAAAATAATCGAAGCTTATTCCAGGTGGAGCAGCCAGGAGACAAAAGAAAAGGCTGTAATCATTTTTGATACCATGTGGAGCAGCACCGAAAAAATGGCTGAAGCAATATACGAAGGGCTTTGCAGTGAAGGAATTGATGCTCGCCCAATGCATGTCAGAAAATGTGACAGAAGTGATATTATGACAGAAATTCTTGATGCAAAAGCTGTTATTGTTGGCTCCCCAACCTTGAACAACAATCTCTTCCCGACAATCAGCGATCTCTTAACATATATGAAGGGACTCAAGCCAAAGAACAGGATTGGTGCAGCCTTTGGTTCCTATGGATGGTCTGGCGAAGCTGTTAAACAGATCAACAATGAACTCACCGCCATGAAATTTGAACTCATCGACGAGGGGCTGAATGTACAATATGTGCCTGGGGCAAATGCTCTGGAAGAATGTGTTGAACTCGGAAAAAAAATTGGGAAAGCAATAAAAAACTAAAATTGCAGTACTACTAATGCAAGTCCGAAGACTTTTGTTTATTTCATAAACGAATCGCTTAGATTACGTCACTCAAAAAGCTTCGATGGAGTTTTAGCTTGCCGGGACCAAAAAAAACTTTCACCCATGGGGATAATGTAATGCCAAGGCCAGTTGTTGAGCTAAGCGATTGCGTTAAGTGCGAAATCTGCATAGATATATCACCAGCAATATTCAGAATGAATGACGCTGGATTTGTAGAGATTATTGATCTTGAGACTTACCAGGAAGCGGAAGTGAATGACGCTATAAAAAATTGCCCGGAGGACTGCATATACTGGAGTGATTGAACAACAATTTAATACTTTTTGCAGTACAGCAACAGCATTTTTGTTGAACATATTTTTCCAGGTGCTCTTTAGCAAAGCATGAAGTAATTGCAAATTTCAATTTACCTCTTCTATGTTATTAGAATACAAATACGAAAATTGTAAAACACGTGGATAGCAACAGAAAATTAAAGAGCAGACTTTTATCTCTGCTAAATGATTTTGAAAACGATGATGCTTTTTCCAGAGCAATTTCTGGGATACCAGGGCGAAGACTCGTCAATCCCTTGTTTTCTCTTTTATTTCACAAAACCCCCGTGATTCGGATGCGTGCAGTAACTGCTATGGGCATAGTGGTTCATGCCCTTGCAGAGTCTGAGATTGAATCTGCACGTGTAGTAATGCGAAGGCTCATGTGGACGCTTAATGATGAATCTGGTGGAATAGGCTGGGGCTCACCAGAGGCAATGGGGGAAATAACGGCACGGCATCCACAGTTAGCAAATGAATACTCCCGATTCCTTATTTCTTATATAATAGATGGTGGCAACTACCTGGAGCATGAAGAGCTGCAAAAAGGAGTCATCTGGGGCATTGGAAGGCTTGCCTGGTCAAGGCCTGAAAAGGCAGCCGATGCAGTCCTTCCTGTTAGTGAATTTTTATTATCCGATGATCATTTCAAAAGGGGTCTGGCAGCATGGACACTTGCAGGAATTAAAGGAGATGTCGCCAAAAGCAAACTAAAACAACTGGAAAATGATAATTCAAAAGTTGAAATTTTTATTGGAAATCATTGTAAAACCTTTGAGATTTCCAGCTTTGCAAACATAATCAGTTAAATTTAAAAATAAAACATAAAAAATCATCCAGTTGCCTGCAACGATTAACCAGAGCATTATTATTTCCATAAATAAAGTCTATTTATATGTGCAATTACCCCCTGCCTTTACCATAAATAATTCATTCTTGTTCCAATTAAAAATTCTTTTTTAGCCCACAAACCATTTCTCCCTGACACAACTCTATCGAGCCAGAAAAAGTTTCAAACCAATGCATGGAACATAGCCGGCTAATTTAGGCTTATTTCAAGGTAAAGTTGTGCTGAACTTTTTCCGATTATATAAATAAGAACAATTATAATAAATGGGGGTGAGCATGGAATACGGAATAATAAAGTGGCGAATAGAAAAAAACGTTGTGCGCATAAACAATGGCAAATTAACAAGTTCCTCTGAAATTGATGAGGGCCAAACTCTGTATGGTAAAACCGCTGGTGGTAAAGTACTTGGAGGTACACATGGAAAGGCTGCACAAAACTAATAAAACCCGATTAAATAAAGCCACAAATCGACTTCCATATTCAAACGGCACCTTCTCAAGCCTGATCATCGAATGGGGAATTCCGAAAAAAGCTGTCCATTTGCCTGGTGCACAGACGGATGTTTTGGAGGCATTTCCCAAGGGTTTTTTTGTAAAAACAGGCCACCCCAGTGTAACCATATCATCTATATAACCCCCCTTTTTTTTAAGAATATTCTTCAAAATCACAAATATTTCATACATACAATATATAGATTTTTTTTTTGATATTTATGGCTATTTTGGGGTTGACAAGTGGTTTAAATTTAATGTAATAATTACTGTAGTAAAAATAATAATACATACAAAATAATCCATTAACCAGAATCAATTTATTTTGTTTCTGTCATTATTAAACTAATTTAGCTTTTATTTAAGAGCTTTTTTGCTTATTTTTTAAATGAATTAACTTAGAAAAACTATGGGCAAAAGCTTCATTTTAATTTAAGTTTATTGGGAGAACTGATTTGCCCAAAGACAATGAAATAGATTCCACTGAGAAACTCCTGAATGTGATCCGATCAAATGATGACGGATTAAATAATACAGGAAACGAGAAAGATACTGTTGCTGCACCCCCTCAGGCTAAAAAAAGCAAACTCAGCCTTTTTCCAAGAAATAATATCCTCAATGTAGGCGTTATTCTTGGAACAAAAGACATGAAGATGGTCAAGCTGAAAACTATTCCAGGCAAGTTGCCAGAGTTACTGGAATACAAATCCTATGATGTTGAAAAGGAAGTTTTCGCTAATCGGCCAAAATTTGTCAGCCTGCTGAAAAGTAGTCTGACTGACTTTGTGGGAGTTGACCGTGAAGCTGCAAATATCTGGACTGTAATTTCAACCGCCAAGGTTGAGATGCGTTATATTAAAATTCCAAAAGTTCCCAAAAATGAAATTTCTAATGCTATTTACTGGACAGCAAAAAAAGAATTTTCCTTTGATGATAAAAAAACAATTTTTGACTTTGATCTTCTTGGCGATATAAATGAAGACGGATTCAAGAAAATTGAATCAATGGTTTATTCTGTTCCTCGTGAAGAAGTAAAAGAAATCAGAGGCGTTTTCAGCCAGGCAGGCTTTCCAGTAGACGGTATCTCGATAGTTCCATGTGCAATACAAAATTTTATCAGGACCAGATTTTCCGGTGATGACGACAGCAATATCTGTAGTCTTTACATAGGAAGCAGATGGTCGAGAATTGATATTTTTTCGAGTGGAAACCTTGTTCTGACAAGGGACATAAAAACCGGACTCCGTAGCATGATTGAGCCTTTTGCCAAAGATATTCAGGATATTATTGAAGCAGAGCCTTTGGAATTTGATGAATCCGGGGAAATCAAGCTTGATATTGTTGATGATGATAGCGCTTTAACCATGTCTGTAGAGGATGCAGAAGCAATTTTTTTCGCCCTGATTCATGGACAGCCACTTCCAGAGAAGTACTCTGATTTAGACATTAACGAAAAACAAATGTTTGACCTGATAACCCCAGCTCTTGACCGCCTGGTAAGACAGGTAGAAAGAACTCTTGGTCATTATGTTCATTTGTTCAAAAGATCTCCTGTTAGCAAAATATGGTTATCAGGCAAGATAAGCGACTACACTCGCATGATTGACCATTTTGGTTATCAGCTTGATATTACCAGCCTTTCTTTCAAAGATATTATTGGTGAATTTTCCGATAATGTTCTACTTTTTGCAGAATCTACTTCCCACATTGCATCTTTCAGGGACAAAATTGATAATATCGGCGATGAATTTGATCTTGACAGCGACTTATCACAGTTTGAAGAAGAGTTGCCTTTTATAAGTGAAATTAAAAAATCAGGTCAGGCAAAAGAGTCATTTCTTCCTGCAGTTGGGCTTGCCCTCTCCAATAATGAAATGACACCTAACTTCATTTTTACTTATAAGAAAAAAGATAATTTAGAACTTGTTGCCAAACTCAACAAGACTGTCATGCTTGCATTTGTCTTCATCATGGTACTTTGCTTTGGTTGCTATGGCTTTCTGGACTACAAAGCCGGGCAAAAAAATGAAACTATCATGCAACTCGAAAAACAGCTGGATGGATTTTCACCCAGAATTGACGAAAATCTTGTGCTTGGACTTTCTGCTCAGGTAAACAAAAAAAGGAAAGCCCTCAAGGTTTTTGGTAGTAGATACAAGGGGCTTGCTGTAATAAATGAGTTGACCAGACTCACACCAGATAATATTAAGCTGAAATCTGCATTTGCCAACTTCGGCGGTATAACACTGCCTGACGAAAACAGTAAAGACAAGGCAGTTAAGTTCAAACAAATATTAAAACTTTCAGGTATTGTTTCAGGAGACAGACTCTCTCTTGAGCCTGAGCTTAGTAATTATATTTCTGGACTGGAAAAGTCACTTCTTTTTGGGAAAATAATTAAAAGAACCAAGACAATTGAGCAGCCGTTAGAGCAAGGCAATTTGGATGAAAACCTAGTTTTTACTTTAGAAATGGAAATAATTCAGGATGGCGAAAGCTAATCTTCCCAGCTTACCTAAGCAAAGTATGGTCTATATACTCCTGTGCCTTTCAGGCATTGTTTGTATCATAGGACTTTTGATTTATCCGGCATACGTCAGCCTGACAGAGTTGGACCTGACCATAGCCCAAAAAAAACTTGCTATAGAGGAACAAAATGTATTGTTTCCTTTATTCAATTCTCTGTTGCAGAATAAAAATAATACTGCAGAACCGACCGGACTCCCTGCCCCTGTTTTGAAAAAATTAAACAGTGATGAGTCTGAGTCCATTACAGAGTTCCTTAAACAGATGGCAATTGATAGTAGCCTTAATCTAACTAAAATTACTACCGATTCAAAACCAGGGCATCTGTTACTCAACCTTACTACAACCGGAAAATTTGAAAATTTTCGTGAGTTATTAGTAATACTCGGTGGCAACCCAGGACAAGTAAAAATCGAAACTATTGAGATAACTTCCCTGCCAGGAACAAAACAGATGGATCTATTAGTCTGGATGGCAATGGAAGATTAAAATAATAAAAATAGTTTTTTAATATGTAAATTAAAAGGCTCGCTTGATAAATGGAAAAAAGAGAAATTATTATAATCGTGGTCATGGTAATAGCATTGTGTTATGGCGCATTCGTGTATTTGATACCCAAACCGGTTGATACATCGATAGATTCTGCACAAAGAATGGAAGAACTCAACACTTTCAGCCAGAATGTCAGCCTCATGAGTAGTGCTACCAGACTTACAGATTCTCAAAAAAGCATGATTGAATTAGCAGTTGCTGCATGGGGATATAACCCATTCATTAACTTAAAAGTTGAAAAAACCAGCAAAAAGAAAAATGAAGAAGAATCTTCTTCTGGAATAGAAGTACAACTAAACTTGAATTACACTGGTTTTCTTGCCCTTGGCTCACTTGATCTTGCTATTATTAACGGTGTAGAATACGAAATAGGCGACCAAATAGTTGGAACCAATGCATACCTGGTTAGCATATCACCGTTACAAATTGAGGTTCATGTGGCTGGCGAAGTTAGTTACCGGGTCATTGAAATAGATGAATCAGATATTACACCATTAACTCAGTAAAGACTATGAATATGGGATACAGCATGGAAATAAGCAAGACATTGGCGATATTTTTGGTAATGGCTTTTACCGTTACAATATTTACAGGGTGTGTCGGTAAAAAAGTTGAAGAACCAGACCCCTTTATCGAAAAATGGAAGGATAAAGAATCATCATCCATAGGTATTTCTCCTTCCTATCGGACAAATGAGGCCAGACTACTTCTCAGTGAAACTGATAAAACCTTTAAAGACGAGCTTTCTCAGGCTCATGATCTTGATTCTGCTGTTGATCTTGCATCCATGATGAAACCCCTCCCCAAGACAAAACTGACAATGAAAATGCATAACGTAGAAATCCCTGTTGTGCTTAGGGCTCTTGCAAGAGCAGCAAATATTGGCATTGTAATAAATAGCTCAATAAAAGGAAAGGTAAGCATAAGTATTAGCAACGGAAAATGGGATGAGGTTTTTAAAAGTATTTTAAAATCTTTATTTCTCACATATAAGTGGGATGGCGATGTTCTGAGAATAATCACTGTCAGCGATATGGAAAGTGATGTTCAGCTTCTGGTGGCAAAGGAAAAAGCCGCTGCAATAAAACGGCAACTGGAAAAGATCCAGCCGATGGAAACCAGAATTGTAAAAATTGATTTTTCTGATGCTAATTTATTAAAAGAAAACTTAACTCCGTTTTTAACTTCGCTTGGTAAAGATGAAATCCTGGGATCTATAACTGTTGATACATACACGAATTCCCTTCTTATACAAGCCATTAAAACTGATATGGAAAAAATTCTTCCTGTCATTCAAGAGCTTGACAGGCCAACAAAACAGGTCATGATAAAAGCTTATATAGTTGATGCTCAACGCACAACCGCAAGATATTTAGGAGTCCAGTGGGGTGGTTCGGGGAAATTTAATACAGGTACTAATTCAAACCAGTACATATATCCTGGCAGTTCTACAGGAATTTTAGGGAATAATCTCGACACCGCAATAGCCCCGACTACTGCAAACGCAATCAGTAATCTTCCATCGGCATTAGCAACAGCAGCTACCATGTCCGGCTTATCACTTGGTTATGCCTTTGAAAGAGTTGGCGAAACACTGCTGACAGTACAGCTTTCCGCACTTCAGCAGGACGGAAAAGTTAATATACTTTCTTCACCGTCAATCACAACCCTTGATAACCAAAAAGCAACCATAGAAAGCGGAACAGATATACCTTATCAGACCGTTGAAAATGGGGAAACAAGCATCTCATATAAAAAAGCTGTAATTAAGTTGGAAGTAACTCCACATATTATTGGTGATGATATTTTGAAGTTGAATATAATCACCAGTAAAGACGACGTAGACACAACAAACACAGTTTCTGGAAACCCGTTTATTTATACAAAGTCTGCCGAAACAAATGTAATACTTAAAAACGGTGAAATTACTGTTATTGCCGGCATGTCAAATGAAGAAATAAGATCTGCCGATGATGGAGTACCTGGTCTTGCTGATCTGCCAGTACTCGGTGTTCTTTTTAAACAAACTGGTCGTCAAAAAATCAGTAGCGAGCTGCTTATTTTTATTATTCCTCAAATCTTAGATGAGGGAAAATATACTGCAAAAAAGCTTAAGGAAACAACCATCTCAGAATAAGGTTGAAAAATAGTAAAATAATATGCATGTTAATAATATACAAAATAATATCGGGACCATAATTTATGGACTACTACAAAATTTTAAATCTGGAAAAGGAGCCTTTCTCCAATTCCCCTGATCCCGATTTTTTTTTCAATTCCACACAGCACAAGGGTTGCCTTCAAAAGCTGGAACTCTCCATCAGGTTAAAAAGAGGCCTCAACATTGTCATGGGAGAAGTCGGTACTGGCAAAACTACAATTTGCAGGGAACTTCTGCGCCGATTTTCAAGTGAAAAAGATTTTCTAACAGCAATAATCCTTGATCCATCATTTGATACCTCGATTGAATTTTTGCGTCGCGTTGCGGATATGCTTGGCGAGCATGGGAAGTACAAAGAAGATGACAATGAGTGGAGACTTAAGGAACTAATAAAGAATTCTCTTTTCCATAAAGGTGTTGAAGAAAATCGTACAATACTCCTGGTGATAGATGAGGGGCAGAAAATTCCATCATTTTGCATAGAAATTATAAGGGAATTTTTAAATTACGAAACCAATGAGTTTAAACTGCTGCAAGTAGTAATCTTTGCACAAAAAGAATTTGAAGAAGTATTGATACGGCATGAAAATTTTGTTGATAGAATAAATCTCACTATTAGTCTTGAACCGCTTAGCCTGAAAGAAACAATTAGCTTTGTAAGACACAGAATTAAGCACTCATGCAGTAGTGATAAACCTGAAAAGCTGTTTTCATTTTCAAGTTTTTTAGCCATACATTTTATTACTGGCGGCTATCCCCGCAAGATCATCAATTTGTGTCATCAAATACTCATGGCCCTGATTATTCAAAACCGCACAAAGGCTGACTGGGCCCTTGTCAATGTTTGCGCAAAAAGAAACCGTATAGGAAAACCAACCCGCACGATACCAGTGTTTGCTTTTGTTCTCGTATTATTATTTGTTGGAGTTGGTTTACTTACTTTTATGCGCGGAACGCAAGGTCCACTTAAAAATATTAAACGGGTTGCCATCAGCTTAGAAAAAAAAATCAACACTAATGATTCATCAAATGTTTTGCTTTCTTCATACAATTCAAAACAGTCAGGTAATATTGAAAAAGATAATTCAGCTGTGTCTGAAAAAAAAGCCCCTGTTCAAGTTCTTAAAGTTAAAGATATTGCCATAGATGAGAATATTCTAAAAACTGAAACTATATTTCCTGGAAAATCAATTGGCAGAAGTTTTCCCATAACTTTAGGTGTCATTAAAGTTAAAAATAAAAATACATTGGGAGATTTAGTTGCAAAAGTATACGGATTATATAATCCAAAGTATCAAAACTTTGTTCTTCTGGCAAACCCATCTATAACCAACCCGAATATGATATGCGTGGGTGATGAGATTGTTTTTCCGGCTATACCGGCTACGTTGCGTGAGCCTGATAACTGGATGATAGAAATTGCAAATGCCCAAACTCTTTCGGAGGCTTTATTCAAAATTGAGGCATTTAAAAAAAGGCAGATATCTATCAACCTTTTTCCACTTTGGAGTAAACACAACGGACTGGAATTAAAATTAATTTACAAAAAGACTTTTAAAGATAAGGCTGATGCAGAAAAGAAGATAGTAGAGCTGAAGAACAATAGCAATATAAAATCACTATTAGTCTCAAACTGGGGTGTGGGTACGATTTTTTATTCAAACCTGTACTAAATTTTAACTACAAGAATATTATATAAGGGAAGTGTGGAATCTTGAAACGGAGCGTTAAAAAAAGACTTGGCGATATGCTCGTTGAAGGTGGTCTTCTGGAAAAAAAGCAGCTGATGCAGGCCCTTCAAGATCAAAAAAGAGCTAACATGAAACTTGGACAATACCTTATTCACAAAGGGATTGTCAAGGAGGGACAAATTGTTAATTTGATGTCCCAACAGCTTAGGATTAAGAAATATAATGCAAAAGAGTTTCCTGTTGATTCGAGATACAGCGATCTTATTCCTTCGGACCTGGCGGAGAAATTCCAATTAGCTCCCCTCAAAAAGGATGGATTTATAATGACAGTCGCAATGCTGGACCCTATGGACATCAACGCTGTTGATGCCATTGAGATTTCCACAAATTGCGAACTGGAAGCTGTTATCTGTACTGAACAGGAACTGGGGCAGCTTCAGAATGCCCTATATGGGTCATTCACTGGCCTTGATGATATCCTTGATGAAATGAGCATCGCCGATGTTGATGAAGCTGAAGACTCTGATATTAGTCTTGGAAATCTTCAGGATCAGGTGGAAGAGGCACCTGTAATTAAACTGGTTAACTCAATTCTTTCCCAGGCGGTAAAGGAGGGTGCCAGTGACGTTCATGTCAGCCCTGAAAAAAAATATGTTCAAGTTCGATTCAGGGTAGATGGACGACTTCAGGAGGTTCCTGCGCCGCCAAAGCATATGGTTTCGGCGATTGTTTCAAGGTTCAAAATTCTTGCAAACATGGACATTGCTTCTTCGCGTATACCTCAGGACGGACGTTTTGCAATTAAGATCCAAAATAAAGAAATAAACATCAGGGCATCAACACTGCCAACTATTTATGGTGAAAACCTCGTATTGAGGCTTCTCGACACTAGTGGCGGTGCTTTGACCCTGGATCAACTTGGTTATGTAAAAGATGAACAGAAGAAAGTACTCGAAGCGATACACCAGCCCTATGGAATGCTTCTGTGTGCAGGACCGACTGGTAGCGGTAAAAGTACTTCTCTTTTTTCAGTATTGGATATTCTCAATAAGCCTGATGTTAACATTACTACACTTGAAGATCCTGTTGAATACAGGATGGAAAAAGTCAGACAGGTCCAGCTTAACAGGAAGGCGGGGATGACATTTGCCAGTGGACTCCGCTCAATTCTTCGTCAGGACCCGGACGTAATAATGGTTGGAGAGATCAGGGACAGAGAAACTGCTCAAATTTCGATTGAATCGGCTCTGACAGGCCATATGGTAATGAGTACGGTTCATACTAACGATTCAGCCCAGGCCGTAACCAGATTTGTAGAAATGGGAATTGAGCCATTTCTCCTGGCTTCGACCTTACTTGCTGTAATAGCACAAAGGCTGGTAAGAAGAGTTTGCTCCAACTGTCAAGTAGAATACCAGCCATCTCCAGAGGCACTGCGCCGCTGGGGACTCGACCAGGTAAAGGATGCGGTTTATCGCAAGGGCGACGGTTGCCACAACTGCCTTAACACAGGCTACAAGGGTCGTCTTGGACTCTATGAAGTCCTTATGATCGACGATGAAGTTCAACATATGATTCTTAGAGAAGCATCGTCCCAGGAGATAATTAAATCACAGAGAAGCCAGGGCAAACTCAGGACTCTCATGGATGATGCTGCAGGAAAGATAATACAAGGCCACACCACCCTTGAAGAGGCTGCAAATGCAGTCATGAGCTGATAAAAGTAACAACTGTATAGGAATAAATAATGTCCCACTTTGCATATGAAGCTATAAATGAGAATGGAAACCCAATAAAAGGTGATATAGAGGCTGACAGTGTAGATGCAGCCAGTTTGATTCTTACACGCCGTGGATATGTTCCAACCAAGGTCACTAAGAAATTGGGGGGATCAAGTGGTGATGCTGATGCTGTCCCTTTTTTAGAACGTTTTGAAACGATACCGGTATCGGAAATTGTAATGTTCACCAAACAATTCAAGACACTTATCAAGGCTGGTGTCCCAATGGTGCACAACCTTACAATTATGGAAGAGCAGACCGAAAATAATAAGCTGAAGAGAATCATTGCACAGATATCCAAGGACGTGAAAGAGGGCAAGGGGCTTCATGAGGCTTTTAAAAAACATGAAAAGACTTTCACTTCTCTTTACGTTAGCATGATAGAGGCTGGTGAGGCATCAGGTGCCCTTGTTGAAGTCATAGAAAGACTTGTATACATTCTTGAACATGAAAATAAAGTCAATTCTGATATAAAATCTGCCCTGCGTTATCCTCAGATAATCCTTGGTTTTGTTTTTGTTGCATTCCTTGTACTTCTCAACTTTGTTGTACCTACGTTTGCAAAAATATTTAAAAGCGCCAAACTTGAGTTACCCCTGCCGACAGTAATATGCATCGCCATGTCAGATTTTATGGCCAGTTACTGGCATATAATGCTTGTCGGTACAGTCGTGGCTATTATCAGTTATAAGAAGTATTTAAAAACCGATCAGGGCAGATACGTAAAAGATTCAACTGTCATGCGACTACCCATTGTGGGTACGTTAATAGTAAAATCAGCCATGAGCCGCTTTGCAAGTATATTCAGCATTTTACAGTCCAGCGGTGTGGGTGTTCTTGATTCCATGAAAATTCTAACCGGCACTATAAACAATGCTGCCATAGAACGAGAGTTTGAGAATATCACCGAAAGGCTAGAAAAGGGGCAGGGAATTTCAGGCCCTTTGCGATCTGCCAAATACTTTACTCCAATGCTGGTAAATATGGTGGCCATTGGCGAGGAAACAGGTAATCTTGACGAAATGCTCAAAGAGATTGCCGCCCATTACGATATGGAAGTAGAATACGCTGTGGCCGGACTTGCAGAAGCCATTGGTCCATTACTGACTGTGGCTCTTGCCCAGGTTGTTGGATTTTTCGCTCTTGCAATTTTCCTTCCCATGTGGGACCTTACCAAAACAGCAGGGATGTAGAACAAAATAATAGTCAAAAACACCAATACTTTTTCTAATGAGCACCTGATTTTACATTCACAGCCATGCTATTGAGCTAACTATCTGGTCTGAATTATTTTTTCCCAACGCAGTAGCTTT
>JAOZSB010000373.1 GCA_029939895.1 Desulfobacterales bacterium | reverse complement strand
GTGGGTCAAATTTGCATTGTCGTTGGGGGTCATTTTTAGGTTGACGTTACGAAGTGACCAGGGTTTCTTGGCATGTTGCGATGTTTTTTGAAAATTTTATTGACAAAATGTGATAAAACATATAGAAATTTTGAAATCTATACAAAAATAGTAATATAGTAAAGATAATTTACGTATCTCGCACGCTTTCAATTGATTTCTAATGGTGAAAGTATGATACGTAGTTGTAAAAAAGATAATTCATTGCAAGATTGCAGGTAATCCAACTATCTCTATGCTTGATTGTAGATGGCAGTGCTAAAATGCATAGATGGGCATCTTTGCAATGGGTTGTTTTATTATGATTTTTTATGCACCTGAAAAAAGTTTTATTTAACCCAATACCTGTAAATTAAAAGGAGGTGCTGGAGCAGGTATAGGTGCGAGGCTATTGGTATGTTTTGTCAATAATAAAGATGTTTCAAAATTTTGGGAGGTTACAATGAAAAAGTCTTTGCTTGGTATAGTGGTTTCATTTTGTATTATTTTGCTTGCGATTTCAACCCATGCTGCAAGGAGTGAAAAGATTGTATGGATGGGGTGTGGTATTGTTAAAAAAGCCTTCATGGGAAAAATGTCAGAAGCTTACACAGAAAAAACAGGAATCAAGTTTCGAATGGCTGGTGGTGGTGCAACAAAGGGTATTCGATTAACTTCTGATGGAACTGCGGATGTGGGAGGCACCTGTCGCCATCTTATAACTGACAGAAACAATAAACCTGTTGAAGAAGAGGCAAACGCTAAACTGGTACATGTTGCCTGGGACGGGCTTGTTGTTATTGTTAACAAGAATAACAAGGTGGACAACATAACTCTACAGCAGGTAAAGGATATTTTTACAGGAAAAATCAACAACTGGTCCAAAGTTGGCGGAACCAATGAAGAAATAAATCTACTTGTCAGGAAAGGTAAAATATCGGGAGTCGGTTATATGACTCGCCTTTTATTATTAAAAGACAAAAATGCTGAATACCCAGGCTCTGCTTCGAAATTTAAATCATCAGGGCCATTAGAAAAAAATGTGGAAATGAGAAGTACAGCAGTTGGAATAACTGGTATTAGTTCTGCCAAAAAAAGAGATGTTAAATTTCTTAGCATTGATGGAATTTATCCAAGTAAAAACAATATTGCATCGGGCAAATACCCATTTTTCAGGCCACTGTACCTGGTTGTCAGCAAGAATGCTGGCAAAAGAGCCAAAGATTTTATCGACTTTGTTCTTAGTGACGAAGGACAAAAAGTTGTTTCAGAAGCTGGTACCGTGAACTTGAAGGAAGGAGAAAAGCTTCAAGAGCAGTGGGCCTTGACTAAGCTGCCTTAAACCCTTCAAATAGTAGCTTTGAGGGCGGATCAGTATCTGTCCTGCACGTTCCCAGGCTCTGCCTGGGAACGCATGGTAAGAGGCTCTTTAGCTTCATGGAGCCAAAGTCAGTATGACCAATTGCAGAAAAGGCTGACAACTTTTATGACAAGAACTCATTACTCGCCTTTGCTTTCATCAAGTACTTCTCGTATCTTGACCGAGAGTTCCTGCATTACAATCGGTTTCATTAAAAACCCCTTGATTCCGAGGTCTTTTGCTTTTTGTTCTGTCATGGTTTCGCTGAAGCCTGTACACATGATAACAGGGATATTACTTCTTATTTGAATCATAAGCCCTGCAAGTTTATCTCCTGTCATATTTGGCATTGCCATATCGGTAATAACAAGATCAAAATTATCGGGTTTGGACCGGAACAGCTCCAGAGCGTCAAGGCTGCTAGACTGCACAGTCACCTGATACCCCAGCCGCTCAAGGATTTTTTTACCCAGGTCAACAATTACAGGCTCATCGTCAACCATGAGAATGCTTTCAGATCCTCCTTGAAGCGGAATGTCTGGTTTTGTTTTTTGTGCCTCGTTGCTGGCTTGAATTGTCGGTAGAAAAATTTTAAATTCCGTTCCCTTGCCTGGTTCGCTGTAAACGCTAATATGCCCCTTATAGTCTTTCACAATGCCATGTATGACCGACAGGCCGAGTCCAGTGCCTTTACCCTCTTTTTTCGTTGTAAAATAAGGATCAAATATCTGGTTAAGTATTTGCCGTTCAATGCCTTGGCCTGTATCAGATACAGCCAGGCAGATATGGGGACCAGGTGACATGCCTGGATCTTTTAAATCAATTTCTGAAAAGTCAATTTTACTTAGGAAGACATTTAATTCGCCGCCTGTTTCTTCCATTGCATGAAAGGCGTTTGTGCAAAGGTTCATAACGATTTGATGGATATGGGTAGGGTCTGCCATTACCATGCCGCAGTTTTTGTTGATGTTTTGATTGATTTGAATACTGCTTGGTATGGAGGATCGAAGCAGTCTCAGGGCCTCCCTGATAACAATATGGGGATTTAACGGCTTCAGTTCGTGGTCTGACTGGCGGCTGAAAGTAAGTATTTGTTTAACCAGTTCACGCGCTCTTTGCGCTCCATTATAAACTTCTCCAAGCAGGTCGCGGGCCGAGGAAGGAACTTCCTCGATAACCATTTCTAAATACCCGAATATTGGAACAAGGATATTGTTAAAATCGTGAGCAATTCCTCCGGCAAGGGTGCCGATGGATTCCATTTTCTGGGCTTGCTGGAGACGTGATGTGAGTTTTTTCTTTTCTATTTCTGCCTGCCTGCGGCTGGTGATATTTTGAACCAGAGAAAAGACAGCAATGGTGTCTCCGGTTTCATTCACAATAGAAGTGTTGAACCATTCGCAGAATAATTCATCGCCATTTTTATTAAGGTTCTTGTTTGTACTGCGGCTGCCGCCCTTTTGCTCAAGAAGTTCTGCCCAGGCAGCATCAATGTACTTTCTATGTTTTTCCGGGATAATAACAGAAGCATGTTTGCCAAGAATCTCCATTTGTGTATATCCGAAAATTGCTTCTGCAGCAGGGTTCCATGCCCGGATTTTGCAGTCTATATTCCATTCTATTACCGCAAGTGGTGTCTGCATAAAATGCATGGCAAGCTTTTGCTCTGATAGTAATAAATTCTTATCTGCCACCTTGCGGCTTGTAATGTCTAAAATCATACCAACAGAACGGACTGGTTCACCATCCTGATTGTATTCATTTTTGCCTGTGTTTTGAATATATTTGATCTCACCATCGTCGAACAGGATCCGTGCTTGAAAATCAAAACCAGTTTTATTTTCAAGGGACCTTGCATATTCTTTTCTGGCTCTGTCCTGGTCATCTGGATGCAGGTATCCAAAATAGTTTTCATATGCTGGTGAGAACACCTCTGGATCTTTTTTAAATATTCTATAAACCTCATCTGCCCATACTAAATGGTTATTGGTAATATCATAGTTAAAGTGGCCAATATGAACAATCTCCTGGGCCTGGTTGAGAAGTTGAATGTTTTTTGAGAGTTCCTGGTTGGCATGGTCCAGCTCCTGGGATCGCAAACTCAGGGTGTCTTCAGCGTGTTTGCGTTCTGTAATCTCTTTTAAAAGTTTTACTACATAATACGCAACAATACAGATAGTTGAAAAAACTGCTATCCATGCAAAAAAGGAAAACCATGTGGTTTGCCAAAAGGGAGATGAAATATGAATTTTAAGAATGACCCCATCCTTATCTTCATTCCAGAGACCATCGTTATTCGTCCCTTTAACCCGGAGGGTATAGTTGCCGCCGGCAATATTTGTGTAGCCTGCAAAATGTCTTTGGGGCCCTAAAGTTATCCAGTCCTTATCAAAGCCTTCGAGTTTATATTTGTATCTATTGCTGCCTGTATCGGAATAATCAAGTGCGGAAAATTCAAAGGAAAAGAATTTATCCTTGTGGGTTAGATTAAATTTTTTCAATTTAGAAAGAGGTGTTTTTGTGTTAATTTCCTTATTCAACACCTTAAAAGAGGTTAGCACAACTTTTGGTTTAAAGGTGTTTGTCTTGATTTTATCTGGGTAAAGATGAAAAATTCCATTAGGGGTGCCAAACAGTAACTTATTGCTGCTGGTTTTAATGCTGGCAACTCCCCGGTTGAACACACCGACTTTATAGTTGTCAAAGGTGTTTTTTTCATAATTAAATTTTGAAAGCCCCTTTGCAGTTGAAATCCAGAGTAGGCCGGGTTTTTCTTCCACTATGCCTGATACAAAATTATCAATAAGCCCGTCTGCCTTGCTGAACCTGGTAAAGGAATCTGTCTTTTTTTGATATTTAAACAAGCCGCTGGGATTTCCAGTCCAGGTGTTTCCCAGGCTGTCTTTTAATAGGGCGCAGACGGTTCCAGGCCCAATCATGCCTGCTTTTTCTTGAGGATGACCATAGTAAATAAATTTGTCATTTATGGGATCAAATTTAAAAAGTCCCCTTTCAGCTCCAGCCCAGACATCACCGTCTTTGTCGGTTTTCAGAAGTAATATAAAATTACTTATTTTATCAGTAGTGTCCCGTTAAAAATCGAATAATTTCAATTGGATTTGGGCA
>JAOZSB010000372.1 GCA_029939895.1 Desulfobacterales bacterium | reverse complement strand
ACAAAAGCTTTTGTCAATTAATTCAAACATTAATTCTATTTTTCAGGATCGACTGTTCTATTTTATCGAGAAATATATATCCGCAAGAACCCCTGAAAATCAGGGTGTAATGCCTTGCAGCATTCCCAAAACATCTTTGATAGTTAAACTAAAAAAAATTATTATTTTTATCTAACATTTATCAGGTGTTATAGCAACTAAAAAAAATTAAAAACAATTTTAAGTTTATAATAGAATTTTGTGGTTTTTTTTTATGTGATTATTCAGCAATGAAATAATGAGCATAAAAAATTATTGCTCTGACTAACATACTATTATTATAAAACAAAAAAATCGACATATTTAACAGGTATTTTACTGAAAAGGGGCATAAAAAATTAATTGTCAGAGCCATTGACATACAGCAAAAGAAATAATATCAATGTATCAGCGGAGAGGTGGCCGAGCGGCTGAAGGCCCCGCTCTCGAAAAGCGGTATCTGGTAACCCGGATCGGGGGTTCGAATCCCTTCCTCTCCGCCATTTTAATAATAGCCACGTGGATACGCCTTGACAGTGATTTGCTGTCGGGGCTTTTGTGTTTATGAGACTTCGCTCGACAATGGATGTCCCAGGCCCTTTATTTGAAGGGTTATACAGATGTTATAGTTCTCACTTTTTCAGCCTGATGATTGTTTTTCATTTTTTTCAAGCCATAACGTTTAAAGAGATTCCGAATCGAACCAGGCAGTCCACGGGAAAATGGTTTTAATTAGAGTTGCTGGTGGTAAGTTAAGGCAGGGCGACAAAGATATATGCATTCAAGGATAGAATGTGATTATATCCACTCATTATATTAAAAAATTTATTAACAGCTTGAAAATTGTCTTAAAGAAAGATAGTATAAGGCAAATTAAAAAAAAATATGGAGTTATTGAGTAAATAATTCAAGTTTCTTTAAAAGGATGTTTGCCCTGATTTATACCACCATTCTTAATTTTTATCGCAGGATTAAATGCGATAATCAACCAGAGGATATTGTCCATGAAAGTACTTACCAGTCTTTTTATTTCCATTATTTTCTTATACGGATGCTCATCAATTGATGGTTATAACACCTATGAAGACAAAAACATGGGATTTTCCATAAAGTATCCAGGCGATTGGACAATTGAGGAAGATGATAATCCTGATACCCCGATTTCAGTAAGCTTTTATAAAAATTCATCGAGGACAAATGTTTCAGTTTCCTACTCCATGTTACAACGGGTTGGCGATCTGCAACAACTTGTGGAAATCAATTTAAGCAGCCTGAAGGAGCAAGAGGATTTTGTGGAATTTAGTTCTGGATATGAATATGTTCACAAGTTACAGGGGTATCGCATTGTCTTTTCTCACACCTATAATGGAACCGAATATAAAGTCATGATGTATTCGCTGGTGAGTGGCACAAACTTTTATGTCCTTGCCTGTACAAGTACTCCGGAATCTTTTGATGCAGATGAAGAAACTTTCAACAAAATAATCAAGGGATTCAAATTTAGAATATAAAACCGATTGCTTCCAAAAATACTACCAGGAATTTGGTTTTTGGGAAAGATTTAGCTGCGCATCAGGCTGAAGTCTGATACGATTTACAAAACTGATTTTTTAAACTCATCAATCCCGATTCGATCAATAAATCTGGCTGTCCGTTCTCTTTTTTTGGCATTGGCAACATAATATTCCAGGGCGCGTTTTATCAGGTCAATGGCTTCCTGTTTTTCGATATTTTTTGCAATAACATCCCCAATCCTTGGGCGTTTTGCAGAGTTGCCGCCAAAAATAACCGTCCACCCTTTTTTCTTGCCAAACAAGCCAACATCCCTTACATAACTTTCTCCGCAGCACAGGGAACAGCCGGAAACACCAATTTTTACCTTTGCCGGCATGTCCATGCCAGTGAAGAGTTCCTCAAGCTCAATGCCGATCCCCAGTGAATCCTGTACGCCAAATTTGCAAACAGCATTGCCAGGGCAGGCCTGAACATAGTGCAGGCACAGCTCAGTAGCCTTGCCAGCGTCCATTTTCAGGTCTTGCCATATATCATCAACTACTTCCGCCTTCATGCCTACCAGTGCCATGCGATGGCCGGAAGTAACTTTAACAATCGGAATGTCGTATTTTTCTACTACATTAACAATTGACTTGAGGTCTTCTAATTTTATCAGTCCTGCCGGCATTCTTGGAACAATAGCGTATGTCTGCTTGTCCCGCTGTAGAATTGCGCCCCTTGGCTTGTCCTGGTCCGGCATTTAACAGCTCCCTGAAAAAAATATTTAAAATTCTGCGGCAATAATACTATAACTAAAAAGACTTAAATTCTATGGTTTCAGCAGGTTGATTACCTGGCCAGTTATCACCTTTGGGTAAAAATAGGTTGTTTTTCTTGGCATAATGAGCCCGGTTTCAGCTATTTCCCGTACCTGCTCTATCCTTGTGGGATTGAGGATAAAGGATGCTGCGCACTTTCCACTAACTGCGGTATCCACGGCACTTAACACCACGCTGGAGTATGACATCAGGTTTTCATCGTCCAGACGCTGTGAGTCGAGTTCCAGGAGGTCGTTGAAGATAAGGCGGGTCAGAACGGTCACATCCAGGGATCTCAGGGCCGGGGCAAGTTCATTTTCATATCGTTCATCCATTACACCTGGTTTCAGGTTAAGTACATGGATGTGGGTATCCCCCTTGAGTACCAGCCCCAGGCAGTGTGATGATGCATCCTGAGCCAGGCGCACTTCAAGTTCTTCCTTTTTTTCGATTGGGAGTTTTTCGATTGTAAATAATTTTTCTGCCTTTTCAAGGAAGCCCATAAGGTTTGATGCACCATTGTCAGAGAGCATCCTGTGCGCCGGGAGAACGATCAGGCCCGGGTCTGCAATGCTGCACAGGTACATCATTATAAAATTTGCAGGATGGTTTTCATCAAATGCAGGGTCATTTTCAGCAACCCAGTCACGATAGGCAAGGGCAGTCTCATACCTGTGGTGACCGTCTGCAATAAATATTTTTTTGTCAACCATTGCAGCACCAACCTTTGCTGCGGTTTCCGTGTCTGTCACCTTCCAAAGCTTCTGACCGTGACCACTGTGGTCTGTAAAATCCTGGTCTGGTGTTACATCCTGGACTGCATTTTTCATGATGTTAAGGATTGCACTGTCAGGGTCCTGAAAAAGTGAAAAAACCGAGCTGTAGTTAGCAGCACAAGCCTTCATAAGGCCAAGGCGTTCTGATTTAACCTTTGAATAAGTCTTTTCATGGGGCAGGATTACACCCTTTTCAAAAGGCTCAATCCTGATACGGGCGGTGATGCCGCAGCGGGTATGTGTTTGCCCAAGTGCTTCATATTCCGACATCGTAAAGTACAGGGCCGGGACCTCGTCTTTTACCAGAACCTTGTCCTGAATCCACTGGCTGCAATACTCGGCAGCCCTGGTGTGGCGGTTGTCATTTTCATTATCCGTATCAAACTGCTTTCCCAGAATCAGGCGAATTACACTGTTTGGATGCTTTTCGTGAAATTTCTCCTGATCCGGCACAGGGATAACATCATAGGGCGGTGTTACTACATTCTTCAGCCCTCCAACCTTGTCAGGATCGTATAAAAAACCTTTAAAAGGTACTATCTCAGCCATTTATTGCACTCCTTAGTGCCTTATCTCATTTAAGGACAGGCATTTACTTAATTAAAATCAAACCAGTTGCAACACTTCCCATTGAATCCAATTGGAGCCTTTTTCTAAAACAGGTTGAAACCGGCTCAACCAAAAAAACAAAACTGATTTTTGATACTATAAAGGGATGACATGTTCAAGGTAAAATGCCATTTTCATTTAAACATTATCAATCACCCTGTTTAAGGTTGCTTAAAAAGACCGTGGCTTGCAGATAAGTTCCCTTATCCTCATGTCGAACATGGCAGACTGGTTGGCGGGTTTGATAACCAGAGCAGCGTCAGCACCCTTGGATGAACCGCCTATGGAGACAATGTCGTTACCCGTTAGCGCACCGGCATCTGCTGCCATGATGGAAACTTCAACAGCCACTTTTGTCCCCTGACCAAAGAGTTTCAGGGTATCTGCGATTATAAGGGCAGGGTATACGCCTGAATGTTTTTTGGCTATTGCCCGCTCAACACCAGAAAGTGCGTGTGTTGCGCCGACAACCCAAACACCCTTTTGCTCAAGGTCTGTCCGGACATCTGCATCCATAACCGACTTAAAGGCTTCCCTGAACCCGCAGTGGTATGTTACCGCAGTGATCTTAAACCCGTCAAACACCTCCAGCGCCTTGTATGCAGTATCACCAGTGGTTGTGGCAAGTACCACCTCATTTATTCCAAGCTCTTTCCCACGCTCATATGCTGCCTGTAAAACAGCATCTGTGTTGTCTTTACCTGGTTTGTCAAAATACATAGTTATTCTCCCATAATAATTAATATGTGCCTGATAAAAAATGTCTTCGCATCCAATATCTGCGTTGTAAAAAAAACATA
>JAOZSB010000062.1 GCA_029939895.1 Desulfobacterales bacterium | reverse complement strand
ACTTTGTGCTATTGTGTCAATTAACGAAATCTGATAACTTAAATATAATTCATGAAAAAGGAATATAAACCCTGCAACAAGGAGCTGAACATGCCGGACATAGAAAAAATTGACTATTCAGAGCTTGATGTGCCATCCATACTTTCCGTTCTCTTTCACCCCAGGGCTGAATGGGGAGGCGGAACCCCTGGTGACTGGGAAGAAATCATGATACCAGTCGCTGATAACGAGCAAATCGGTGCGCGGTTCTATTCAGCACCCGGCCCGCAGATGCCCGTGATCCTCTTTTTCCACGGCAACGGCGAGATTGTTGAAGATTACGATGACATGGGACAACTTTACAACAAAATTGGTATAAACTTTATCCCCGTTGATTACAGAGGTTACGGCAAATCAACCGGAAGCCCCAGTGTTACAGGCATGATGAAGGATTGCCATTATATTTTTAAATATGTAAAAGACCGACTAATCAAGGACGGATATACATTGCCCCTTCTGGTAATGGGACGATCCCTGGGAAGTGCTTCTGCCCTTGAAATTGCAGAGAATTATGAATCAGACATCGGCGGGTTAATCATTGAAAGCGGATTTGCCTATGCTGCCCCTCTTTTAAGGCTTTTAGGAGCAAATATTAAAACGACAGATGAAGGAGAAGACGAGCTGGGCAATCATGTGAAACTGAAAAATTTTGCTAAGCCTGTTCTGGTCATTCATGCTGAGTTTGACCATATTATTCCCTTCTCAGATGGACAAACCCTCTATGACAGCTGTGGGGCCGCTGACAAGACTTTGCTGATGATTCCAGGAGCCAACCATAATGATGTCTTTTTCCGGGGAATGAATGTCTACCTGGAAGGGATCCGGGACATTGCCCAAAAATTATTATCAGGAGCACAATAGGGATATTGAGCATCTTCAAAAATGTAATCTTAATAATTGAGGATGCTCATTTTCCTGATAAATTTATTAGTAGCATCGAAGCCAATTGTTTTGTTCATCCCTAAAGTCTGGTCATAAAATAAGCAAAAAAACTTCTTTTTAGATTCAGGGGCTGATTATCGCTTTTCCTGCGCCACTGGAAGAAAACTCTATTGCAGCATCAATATCTTCCAACTTAAAAGTTTTTCCTACTTTGGTCTTGAAATGTGGCATACTCATTATTTCGCTGAGACCTTTAAGGGCTTCCTCAAGCTTTGCTGGATCTGTGACGGTTTTGCTGGTAAAATTTCCAAATCCTTTTATAGTAAGGTTTTTCATAAGCACTGCACTGGTATGGATGCTCAATGGTTCAGGGCCTCCAAGAAAACCATAGGCGTAAATTGAAGAACCACGGGGCGCAGCCATTGCGACCCTGCTGATTAACTCACCACCAACACCATCAAATACTGCTGTTATGTTTAATTGATTGGATAATTCTTCTAGTTTAGCATCAAAATCAGGGTCGTCTTGGGTTAGAACATTAGGTGCATCAAGTTTTAGCAGGTTCTTTTTTGATTCTTCGTTTCTGACAATAGATATTATCGGCACTTTCTTTGCCAGGCATACCCCAAGCATAGCGAGTCCTGTAGCAGAATTGCCGGCAGTACAGATAACTCCTGCATGTCCTTCTTCTTTTATCTGCTCTAAAAAAGCATAGGGCGTAATACAATTGACCAGTGAGCCTGAGTACTCTTCATGATTCACATCATCGGGCAGTATAACGCAATGAAGGTAATGCATCTGGGAGTATTCCGACCAGGTACCGAAAATATGGTCACTAAATTTTAAGGATTTATATATTGCTAAATTTTTATTTTTATACCCCGAGGGAACGTCTTCTCCAACATCTATTACTTTGCCGGCCCCGGATACCCCACAGATATCGTGCTGGCTCTCAGGCATAAAACCAGGGGGAAATGCACCGGCAATAAAAGACATATCGCCTGGATTGATTCCACATGCTTCCATTTTGATTATCAAGTGTCCTGGCTTTGCTTTTTCAGGTGTTGGAACTTGTTTTAACTCAACCCTGTTATCGGAAGTAATGCAGACAGCTTTCATTTTTTCCTTTTGAGGTGTATGATTTTCAATCATGGTTTGTATTCTCCTATATTATGCGCTTTAATTCAGTTTAATAATATTATTGCGTTGTTGCTTTTTTAGACAATAACTTCTTCTATGCGTTCAATACCGTTTCGATTTAAGATAATTCTAAAACGTTTATAATTGACATCGTTTTTTATTGAATATTTAGTAATCATGTTCATGTGGTATACTCTTTTGCCAAATTGTTTTTGATATTCCATACCATCGTTAACAAACAGGGGCTTATCAGGGTTATCCATTTTGCTTAGAAAACTTAAAATATTTAATCGCATAATATCGACGACGCTTTCCTGGGGATAGTCAACAAAAACGCAATCAAGATTTTTCGGGAAAAGCTTGATTCGCTTTTTGTATAGAATGGTTTTTTCTCCCATCGATCCATTTTCAATCTCGGTAATATGACTTCTATCCCTGATTTCCAAAATATCTTTTGGAATATCTTTTTCTTTTAGAAATGCAAAAACTTCCTTACACCAGCCAAGCTTCATTTTCAGGTTGTAATAGATATTCATCTTGTGGTCAAAAAACAAATGGCGAAGTTTGCCCCATAAATAACCGCGTGTTAGTTCCTTGATGCGATCCTTGAACATATAACTGATTACCAGTGCGATGAATACGGGCATGGATAAATTTGAATAAACAGATTGAACCAGAAAAATAGTACCAGTAGCAAAAATCATGGCAATACCGGCTGCCATGGCAAAAGACATTTGTTCGGCAATTTCCCCTTCCTGTTTAAAGCGGGTGTTGAGAAATAACACATTTTTCATGAATTTTTTCAGCACGCCAGCGCGAAAAACAAATTCTTCATTTGAGGAATCAGCCAATGGTATTGATGGGTAGTTATTCAATTTTCGGTATTCAAGCTCTTTGGTTATCAGCGCAAATATTTTTTTTGTATATTCATCTTTTTCAAAGGTTGTAATTGTTTTGGTGTATTCTAACAGGGCATATGTCTGTGATTCGATCAATAAGCTGACATATTCATCAGCAAATAAAAAAACAGAAAAAATACTGTGGTTTATCGTAGGAACGTTTAGTTTGAAACGTAATGCTCTAAACGATTTTGTAATTTCCTGAACGCACTCAATGTATTTACAGAGCAGATCCTGGATGTCGCTTACATTTTGTCTTGTTGCCATGAAATCGACATGATCCCGAAGTGAGCTTTTCAAAATACAGCAAAACATTTTAACATGGAACTCATAGTTTGCAAAATTTGTTTCGTTAACCCGTGAAAGTAAGCGGTCAATGCTTACCTGTATTTTTTCCAACGGGCTGTTTTTTTCATTAACAATAGTATTTAGTAATACCATCGGGGTTCTTAGTCTGATGTAGGTTTGAATATCTTTATAAAACTTTTTTTTGCTATAGGTATGGCGGTTTATCCCAAGGCTGTCGGGAAAAAACAGATAGGTTTCAACATCATAGGTTGTTGCTTTTTTTCTGCTTTCTAATTGATATCCCAGCTTGATTTCAAATTGGTATTTATTAGTAATATGAATGGCATCTTCGATCATTGCATTGATTCCTTTTTGGTTTTAAAATTTGCGTATAACAAAAAGGAAGTATCCTGTTGAGGAATACCACTCGAACTAGAATCAATTCCAGCATATCTTTGTCATAACAGCCTTAGTATTATCAAATTCAAGTCAAGGTGTCAAAAAAAACAGGAAATCAACAAACAATAAAAATAGTTTTTTATTTATCTCCCCAGGATAAACGTCCCGCAAACCGTTGCAAAAAGGAAAAGGCACATAAATAAAAAGTCGAGTAAGCCGTCAAACATTCTTTGAATCATTTTAAAAACCTCCGTTATTGTTTTTAAAATGATCATACAGGTAGTGTGTGACAGATACGGTCACAGGGTATAATTTTTTTTCTGGATTTTATGAACAGTTTTTTTCGTCATCAAAAAATTACTGCATTAAGGTATCTATATCTGAAAGCCAGTGACAGTCACGTCATCAAGCCTGTCAGATCGTGGAGAGTAGGCATAGAAGGCCTTGGCAATAGCTGCTTTTTGCTCTGCTATCGGGAGATGCCCTGTTTCCATGAGGGTTGAGATGAATCGTTTTTTTCCAAAAGGAAAGTTTTTCTTCCCGCCTAGCTGGTCAAATATGCCGTCTGTGGCCATATACATGCGGGTCTGTTCAGTGACTTTGATTTCATGCGTAGTAAAATTGAAGTTAAGGTCTGATTTCTTGTAGCCTATTGAATGGCGGTCGCCCTTGATCTCCTGCACTTTGCCGTTTTCCATTATGAAAAGAGATGTTCGCGCACCAGCAAATTCGATTTTTTTATCCTTGGGGGTCACACAACAGATTGCGCCGTCTAAGCCGTCGTCGGATTTTGCATCAGAGGAGTCCTGTTTCAGGAGGGTTTTGATGTTGAGGTTCAAGCGTTTGAGAATTTCATCTGGTCTGCGGCAGTTTTCGTCCCTTATGATTCTCCTTATGCTGGTGGAGGATATCATGGTCATAAAGGCACCAGGTACACCGTGACCAGTGCAGTCTATAACGCTGAGGATGTAATGGTCTTTGAAGAACTCAAGGTATACAATGTCGCCGCCAACAATATCTCTGGGTTCCCAGATCATGAAGCTGTTTGGTATATTGTTTTTTACAAGCTGTCGTGCTGGCAGAAGAGCCTGTTGGATTTTTTTTGCATATTCAATACTGTCCATTATGTGTTGATTTGCTTCTTCAACTTTTACCAGAGTCTGTTGCAGCTTGTTGGTTCTGTCCTCGACAATTTCTTCCAGGTTTACGTTGAGCCCTTCAAGCTCATTGTACATGCGGGCGTTTTCAACGGAAATTGATACCTGGGATGCCAGCAAAGTAAGAATTCCGAGCCTTTCCGTTGTAAAAGCGGCAGTGGATATATCATTTTCAAAATAGAGCATTCCGTTCAATTTGCCGTGTTGAATAACAGGGATGCACAGAATGGATTTTTTTGTTTTATCTAAAAAATATGGCTCATCCGGAAACATTGATGTTGAGGATGCATCTTCCACCAGGACAGGTTCTTCTTTTCTTCTTGAAAAAGCCAGCATTGAATGGGGCAGTTCAGTGAAGTCGTTAAGCTGTTTTTGTTCAAAAAGATTCACGGTTTCGGTTTCTGTCTTGTATTCTGCCCAGACTTCAAATGAATTTTTGTTGCGGTATATAAAAACACCTCGCTGGGCACCTGCATTTTCCACCATGATTTTGAGTACCTTCTCCAAAAGGGAAGGGAGTACGATTTCGCCGGAAATGGTCTGGAGAGCCTTCATCATGGTTCCAGAGTCAAGATCCGATGCTAATAGCAACGTGGTGGGTGAGGAGTCTGTTTTAATATCAGACTTAATTTTTTGTTTTACAGCATCCGGGTATGCAGTCACAATTGCCCTTGTTTTAGCTGTCGCTCCCCATCTTCTGTAGGCATAATATGCCTCTCCCATAAACAGCATGGCTACGTTATCCATGCCCTTTGACATGTAAAAATCAGCAGCCCTTTCATTGGCAATGGCCTCGTTTTGAATGTATCTGGTTTCAGCAGCCGATTTTATGGCATTTTCAAATATGCGACCAGCCTTTGAACCTATTCCGCCTATCCTGGCAAGTTCTGCATCAAGGAGCAACGTTTTATGAAGAAAGTTCTCAGGGCATGATTTTGTCATTGCAGCTAGTTTTTTTCTTATCTGTTTAATGCCACGCTTGAATTTTTTTCTTTCCCCACGGTTAGCTGTCGGATAAAGGGCAGCCATTGAAAGGCCTCGGTAGAAGTAGTGCTCTGGCACAGCTAAAATTCCCTTGATTTCTTCAAAATCTTCTTCAACAATATCTGAGTATTCCAAGGACTGCCTGTACTTGCCAGATAAATAACAGGCCTGGGATTTCATAATATAATACCAGGCCACGGCAAAGGGGAGCTTGCATTCAGCGACCATTTTTTCAACGTATGCATCCTCATCGAATTCATCGTCGCCAAAATTGGATATTTCGCTGGTTTGGCCCTTCAGACTTAGTATCATTCTGTGCGTGAGTACGCAAAAATGCATTACATCATCGTATTTGCTTTTGCGTATGAAGCCCTTGTATTTTTCTATTTCCAGAGCCACTGTTTCGAGAGAATCACCAATAATGAATCGTGCTACAAAAAGATATAGGGCAGACCAGGAAGAAAAGATCAGGTTGCCGGACTCAATTCCTGCCTGAAATGCAGTTTCGTAATACCCCAGGCTTGTGTTGGCGTGATTTTTATAGTGGTTTATTGCTCTGGCAAAAACCATATGGCATCGGGATATCTGGTACTTATCATCGGAATTTTCAAGGAAACTCAGGCCCAATTTGCCGTATCGATAGCCTGACTCATAGTCCCCAAAGGCTGATGAGAGGATGAGTCCGTATGCAATATATACGAAGGCTGATTGGTCGGAGTTTCCATGTTTTAATGTCAAGGTAAGCATTCTTAGGGATGTATACGCTGCGAGCTGTCTGTCGACATTAACCGCAGCCGAAGCAATTGCTGTAAAGATGGAGATAATAGCTCGGATTTTTTCATCGGTCATCAAGTGGATTTCGTAAAGTTCCTCAATGTTTTTGCCTCGCATCAATAGCTTGATTTTTATAATCTCAACTAAGAGGTGTTTTTTTGATGGAGCAAAGGGGAAATTTTCGCCCATCAATTTTAGGGCTTTAATCCCAGTTTTTACAGACCTTTCATAAACCCCCATGTTTTGATACATGGCAATCATCTTGTTGTAGACCACTACCTTTTCGAGATTTGTTTTTGTTTTGTTAAGTATTTTCTTGAAACTCTTCTCAGCTTCAGTAAAAAGTCCGCTCAGGTACTCGCAGTCACTGCAACCCATGTAAATGTCGAGGGCAAAGTCATAATCATGTTCCCAGGGGTTGTCCGGCAACAGGCTAATACCAGTCTTGTAATAGAACAGGGCATTTTCATAGGCATTTGCGGATTCGGCTCTTTTCCCGGCCCTGAAGTTGAGTTTTGCGAGTTTGTCCTTTTCTTCTGCATCGGTTATCAGGTTAATTGCGTTGTTAAGATGATTGACAATATCGAATATATTATCTCCAAGGTCTCCATCTTTTGAACTTTTTAAGAGAATTCGTCCGATTTTAAGGTGTGTTATCTTTTTTTTATCGTCAGGGAGCATGTTGTATGCAGCCTGCTGTACCCTGTCGTGAAGGAACATGAAAACTATGGCCTTAACGAAATCAGGATTAAATTCACCAGCCTCCAGGGATTGAAGCAAGTGCTTGTAATTGGTACCGACCGGTTGTATATAGTCTTCTTCGATTGCTTCCCACTGGTTTTTTATGACGGTCTTTGGGGGCACATCAAGTATTAACGACAACATGTGCAAATGGAATCTACTGCCTACACATGCAGCAAGTGTGATTGTCTCTTGAACCCTTTTGGGAAATTTCTTGATTTTTGCGGTCATCAAGTCCACAACATTTTCAGTCATTTCCATTCTTATTATTGTGTCAATGTCCCATTCCCACTTGCCACGGGAACGGTTAAAGGAGAGGACATTATCAACATACAGAGCCTTTAGGAATTCGTTTACAAAAAAGGGTATGCCGTTTGTCTTTTTGTGAATGAGTGCGGCAAGGGGACTTGTGCTACCTTGATCGTCGGACAGGGTGTCGCAAAGCAGCAGGTTTATTTTTCCACTGTCCAGGGGTGCAAGAAACAGCGAGGATATGTCTACGCCAGCTTGACCTATTTCGGTAACAGCCGCGGTTAAAGGATGAGAACCATCAACCTCATTTGACCTGAATGTTCCAATCAAGTACAAATATTTTGTATCGTCATCCATTGCAAACAATTTTATGAGATTGAGTGAAGCAGCATCAGACCATTGAAGGTCATCAAGGAAAATTACAAGAGGGTGCTGCTTTGTGGCAAAAACATTGACAAAATTCTGAAAAGTGATGTTGAATCTGTTTTTGGTTTCTTCTGGTGGAAGCTCTTGTACCGGGGGCTGCTCTCCAATAATCAGCTCCAGATCGGGTATGACGTTTGTGATTATTCCTGCATTCGCTTTAAGGGCACCAAGCAGTTTTTCTTTCCACCTGCCAAGGCTTTCTTCCTGTTCTGTTAAAAGCTGGTGTATCAGATCATCAAAAGCCTGTATCAATGATGCATATGGGATGTTTTTTTTGAACTGGTCAAACTTGCCGGTTATGAAATAGCCTTTGCTTTTTATGATGGTCTTGTGCAACTCGTTGATAAGTGCTGATTTGCCGACACCGGGCGCACCCGACACAAGGGTGAATTCCAGGTTGCCATGGTTAACTCTTTCAAAACCTTTAACCAGTTTTTGTATCTCAACTTCTCTTCCGTAAAGTTTTTCTGGGATGTGAAATTTTTCAGAAGTGTCCATTGTGGCGACTTCAAAATTTTCAATTTTTCCTTTGCCCTTTAACATTTCATGGCATTTTTTTAAGTCTGCCATGACACCAGCAGCAGTCTGATAACGCTCTTCTGCAGTTTTTGCTATGAGCTTCATTATGATTAATGAAATCTGTTCTGGGATATTCTCGTTTACCTCATGGGGAGGCTTTGGAATTATCGCAATATGGGAATGTACAAGCTCCATTGGGTCGATTGAGGTGAATGGGAGGATGCCGGTGAAAATTTTATATAAAGTGATGCCAAAGGAATACAGGTCGGTACGATAGTCAATGGAGCGGTTCATTCTGCCGGTCTGCTCAGGTGACATGTATGCCAGTGTGCATTCGAGTACATCCGGGCTCTTGATTTCCGGGTTTTCTTTGGGAAGTTCAGATGCAATTTCAAAGTCTATTATTGTAATTTTTCGAGTATCTGGATTTCTGATAATATTTGCAGGGTTAATGTCTTTGTGAATAACATTTGTCCCGTGAATTTCCGACAGGATTTGTGCGGTTCCGACGGCAGCTTCTATTTTGGATTCCAGGTTGAGACTGTTTTCGCTGAGGGCTGTTGCGCCATTGTCTTTGAAAATTATGGCAGCAGAGTTCCCAATTTTTTCAAAGCCAAACAGCTTGGGTGTACCATCTATATGCTCCAGTCTCTTGGTCAGCTCGTACTCACGCTCGAACTTTGCAATATCAAGTGGATCTGGATGCTCACTGTTCAAGTATTTAATAATCACTTTTTTGCCATTTTCGTAATGAATACCACGATAAACGGCAGTCCTTTGGCTATTATAAAACAAATCTCCTGTTATATAATTCGGTATTGTTTTCATAATAAAACTAATTACATATATTTAGATTATTTGCAAGTTATTCTTGTATTGAAGTGATAGAAATAGAAGGCAAACAGGCATAAAGGGGGGGTGAATTTTTTGCAAAAAAACTGTTGCGATGTTGTTTAACTATCTGATGCCTGAGCGAATTATAATTTTTTTATGCTTTCGCTCAGGCATTATTTAGACAATCTGTACTAAATACACTGTGAAGTATTAACCATGTTTTTGGAAACAAGAAGCGATAGTTTTATTCAGGGTACACAAGATCGTCGTCTCCCAGGTAGTCTTTAACGATATGGTATGGATCTTCCCTGAAATTATTCCAATCATCTTCAAGTTTGTTCCACAAGTTAAGCGTGTCTTCGGGCCATTCATCCTTTGAACTGAACTGTTCGCAATTTCTGGCGATTAGTTTCATAAGGTTGTAGCACAGGGTAAACTGTCCGCTCGCAAAAAGACAGGGCAACTCCCAAGGGTCGCGTGAAACGAACCAAAAAGTGCGTGGTATATTTTCCCCAATGTCCCCAACTTTGGTCATTATTTCCGAGGGGGGTGCAATGCCATTTTTCTCCAGAATACTGGAAAACTTGGCTCCTTTTTTAAGATTATATATCAGGTTTGAGACCCGCTTGCCATCAAAGTCCTTGTCATTGTAAATCAATCCAAAGCATAAAGAACGTATTCGTGTCAGGAAGATTGAGTTGGTTAACGTGTACATTGAGCGTATTCTCATGGCAACAAGGTTTAATGCCCTTGCTATGGTGATTTTTTTAAAGTCATCCCACGATCCACCCCTTGCCTGTGGGATTTCATCTAAAAGATCGTTTTTGATGAATCCTCTAATCGCAATAATTGAAATACCAGTTGAGGCAGCAAGGAGTATCGGGAAAAAGTTTAGAAAAAAATCAGAGAAAAGTTCAAGCCCAGTTGTTTCAAATTTATTGAAGAGGTTCCAACCGATGCCAATTACAGCTAAAATACAGATGACCAGCATGGCCACGGATATGATATTGACCATATTAAGTGTTAAAAAGCCTTTAGGGTTTTTAGCCTCAACCGGATAGTTGTCGTCTGGTATTTGAAAAACATCTGAGATAATAAACATCCCAAGTTCCTGAAGGTTCCTCTTGTCAGCGAGCATCAGGCTTTCAATGCCCTGATTGTCATAGATTCCACCGTCCATCAGGGCAATTGGATCTGGCTTGCCATCCTTTTGAAACTTCTCTTTCACCTCTTCTGGAACATGTTTGTCTTTCCACACAAAATCGTCTGGAAATACAATAGGCTCAAAACCGCCAGGAAAACATGATGATGCTGCGACTGCATCGGCAAGTCTAATTTTTTTTGCTGATTCCACTGGTATGTTAATTTTATTGTTGCCGATTTTAACCCGTTTGTTATCACTCTTCTGTATTCTGAAATCAAGACCGTGGCGGAACTCCGTAGTATTGAGGATCATCTCCTGCATATCAATATCGGCATCAAGAATATCGCCCAGGAAGGCATACTCTCCCTGTTCGGTTCTCAGGAAGCTGTCTGCATATACATGGGCTATGGAGGTGATTAGTGTGTTTCTTCCAGAGGCAGTCTCTGACTGGTTGGATGCAAGATATGCGAAAGTTTCGCTTACGAGTTTTACCTCTCTGTGGAACCTATAAAACTCAGTAAAAAATTCTGTAAAGGGTGCTTTTTCTGCAAGGGACAGAACGTATTTTGCACCTGTGAATGACCCGCCAGAGACTGTTGAAATCATAGAGAGCTTTTTAATCAGGCCTGTATGATCAAGGTATGACAAAGCACCCAGATGAAAAGTAGATGCTCTGAATCCACCGCCTGAAAAGCATATTCCTATTTTGTCGGTAACCTCGGCTTGTTTTTCCTTTGTTTTGTCCATGTTTGTGGTCTCCTTTTTATGTACAAAAATTGATGAAGAAGAACTAATTCCAATTTTTTGAATTCTTTCAAATCTATTGAGGCAGTGAGTTTAAAAAAAATGCCTGCCCCTGGTGTTAGTTAGAAAGAAGGTCAACTGCAAGATTTTCAGATATATTGCCAGTTTTGTCCGTAAGCATGGTCGGTTTAAAGTAGTGCCTGAGATTGTAGTCAACAGGAAATGCTGGTTTGTAAAATGTATCAAGCGCCTCATCTGGCCCAAGATGGGTTCGTTTTTTCTTGAAAGGATTGCCAGAACCTGTGACAAGTTTTGGAGCACACAGCAGAGGAGTATTGTGCAAGGCAAATGCCATATGCTGCCATGTCAGAGTATTTTTATATAGCTGGTAAAATTGCTTGGAGTGGCGTAGAACCTTTATTTTTCGATGTTTAAGTGTCTGGATGTTTTTTATGAATTCAAGAACCTTTTCCATTGGGTCCATGGGCCGTAATGTCAAAGTGGTGCTGTCAAGATCCCGCAGTTTCACATTTGGGAGTATCTTGTTATTGCTCAGGCATTCATAGAAATATGGAGTTTTGAGCATTGGGATCGCCACTGAAATATAGGAGGGGAGGGTGATCTCCGGGGTATTTAATATGAAATCAAGCTCTGCTTCCATATCTTCAACACTTCTTTCGGAAACATCAAGGACAAGACCGTACAGAAAAGTAATTCCTGCTTCAAGGCAAGTTTTTATGGTTTCAACCTGCGGTATCTTCATGTTTTGATATTTTTTCAAACTACTCAAGGCATCCCTGTTGAATGACTCGACTCCACAAAAAAGAACGCCAGCCCCACTTTTAGCTGCATTTTCAACGTTTTTTGAATTATTAAAAAATTCGTTCGAAACAAGGGCCGCAAACAATGAGTAGTAACCCTTGGCCCTCATTTCCTGCATGAGTTTGAATCTTTCATCAAGGATTTTACTGTTTGGGCACCCGAAATTATTGTCTAAAAAAATAACGTATTTTCGTTTTCCAAGTACTTCGAACTGTCTTTTAATGTATTCAGTTTCATAGGCCTGGAATTTCATATTTTCAGGTGTAAGGGAGCAGAAATGACAGTTGTGAAAACAATATCGACTTGACTCCAGATAGGCCATTTTCTCCATCCACCATACAAGGTCATACCTTGGAATCGGCTTTGAGAATTCAGATAGTGTCTCTGAAACATATTTCTTGCCCAGAACCTCTTCAATGACCGGCTCCATATCTTCAACGTCGCCAGAAAGGCAGTAATCGAAGAATTTGGAAGAAAAAAACGGGAGAGAGCGCACTGCTGGTCCGCCTGCAACCACAACAACTTTAGGGTTAATGGTTTTAGCATAGGCAGTAATATGTAGCATTCTGTCAAAGGCTGTGTTAAGCCCTGTAAGAACGAGCATGTCTGGAGAAAGGAGTTTTTTGTTTTCCAGTGGCCCTGAATAGAGCTCATCATAGAGGACGATGTCGCAGTTCTCTGTCGAAAACATTCCCGCAAGAAAAGCTGGTGCCATAGGTTTTGGAACCTTTGTTCTTCTGCGTACGATTTGGCGAAGCTCATCCACGTAACAATTGATTATTAGTATGCATTTTTTCATATAGGCTTTATGTGGTATTGTGGGAAAAAAATCAAGGATTATTATAGAAATAAATATACTTTTACAATAGTTATTACTTAAGCTAAGAAACTGAATTAAATGCGATTCAATTTGACAAATGCTAGGAATTCCAATATCATTGGTGCTTTAATAGAAATACTTATGATAAAACTCCTTTGCAAAAGTTAATTTCCCAAATTGCCTGGGTAGATACGAAAAAATAATAATAATAGGTAATTCGATTGTTGCTGTGGCGACTGAAGGAAATGGAATTGAACAAAATAAAAGTACTGCATATAATCACTGAGTTAAACATCGGTGGTGCCGAGAGGATGCTTGAAAAGCTGGTCCTTGGAATGGATAGAGAGAAGTTTGAAAATATTGTCATTTCCATGACCGATACTGGTCCTCTTGGTTTGAATATCAAAAACAAAGGGCTTGAAGTGATTGCTCTTGACATGGATTTCGGAAAACCCAGTTTTTTTAAATTTCTAAAACTAATCAATATTATCAAAAAGAAAAAACCAGATGTTGTCCAGACCTGGCTTTACCATGCCGACCTCATGGGGCTTATGGCTGGAAAGATGGCAATGGTTCGAAAAATAGTATGGGGACTCCGTTGTTCGGATATGGAGTTTGAAAATTACGGATTTTTGACCGGAATGACAGTGAAGCTCAATGCCAGGCTTTCCAGGTTGCCGGATTTGATACTGGTCAATTCTGAAAAAGGACGACAGGTGCATCAAGGCCTTGGTTATTCTACACCAAAGATGAAGATGGTACCCAATGGCTTTGACACGAATTTTTTCAGGCCGGATGCTTTAGAAAAAAAAGCTTTTCGTCAGGAAATTGGTGTTGATCAAAACGCTTTCATCGTGGGCCATGTTGCCAGGTTTGATCCTCAGAAAGATTTTGAAACTTTTTTCAGGGCTGCAGGAATTATTGCTCAAAAAGTTGAATCCGCAGTTTTTGTTTTAGCTGGCAAGGGGGTTGACGACAGCAACAAAGAAATTAAGCAGATGATTTCAAATAACGCTCTTGCTGATAATGTGATACTTCTGGGTAGCCGTGAAAATATTGAAAAGCTTTATGTCGGGCTCGACTGCCTGATTTTGTCTTCAGTATTTGGGGAGGGTTTTTCCAATACGATAGCAGAGGCCATGTCATGCTGTGTTCCCTGTGTTGTGACCGATGTTGGAGACTCTGCATATATTGTCGATGATTTTGGCTTTGTTGCACGCCCAAGGGATTTCGCGGGATTGGCAGAGGGTGTTGAAAAGCTTTCCCAGATGGGGATTGAACAAAGGCAGAAAATTGGTGTGGCAGCTCGAAAGAGAATAAAAGATAATTTCTCACTTGAAAAAATTGTTGATATATATCAGGATATATATACCAAGTTGGCAGATTTGTCGCTGTAGGTTGATTCTATGCCTTTATTAAATGGCAATTATAGATAATAATTAAATGGAGTTGATATGAAAATTTCCGTAGTAATACCTGTTTATAATGAGAAAAATTTTATTGGCGAACTTCTTTATCGTGTACAGAATGCTCCTGTAGAAGATATGGACATGGAGTTGATAGTGGTTGACGATTGCTCAACTGATGGCACCAGGGAGCTTTTGCAGGGGCTTGATGCAAAAAAAAAGGAAGGAGTCACCGAAGAGGTTGAAGTGCCAGGTTTTGAAAAAAAAATCCGTGTGGACAACATTGACTTCTCGTACCATGAAAATAATCAGGGTAAGGGAGCCGGGTTACGGACTGGCTTTAAGAAGACCACTGGCGATGTAGTTATCATACAGGATGCTGATCTTGAATACGATCCCAGTGAATACCCAGGTCTTTTAGCACCGATCAAAAAAGGTGTTGCCGATGTGGTTTATGGGTCAAGGTTTCTTGGCGGACCCCATCGAGTGCTGTATTATTTTCATTACCTTGGCAACAAATTTCTTACGATGCTTTCAAATATTCTTACAAATATCAATCTTTCTGATATGGAGACCTGTTATAAGGTTTTCAAGAAGGAAGTTCTTGAAAATATAGAAATAGAACAGAATCGGTTTGGGTTCGAGCCTGAAATAACAGCTAAAATAGTGAAAATGAAATGTCGTATTTACGAAGTGCCAATATCCTACTGGGGGCGTTCTTATGAAGAAGGGAAGAAGATTGGCTGGAAGGACGGCGTGCAGGCGATATGGTGTATCATTAAGTACAACCTTTTTTCATGATTGCTTTAAAAAAATATTTCAATTTTTTATTAAAACCCTTTCAAGTACTTCTTTAAGCTCTTCAAACGTTTTATTGAGCGGGCCGTTACAAATATTTTAAGCATGGATACTACATCAAATTTCAGGAATAGATATGTTCCATCCCTTGTTATTCTCCTGTTGATAATAACTATATATTTTGCAGTGGCGATTGCGTTTGGAGTGCTTGACCGGCCATATTGGGGCGATGAGAATCATTTTGTTAAGACCGCCAACCTGTTTTCTGAAAAATTTGGAGTTGAAATTTTAGCTGACTATCCAGAGGTAACTACACCCCTTGTTTATGTATTGCATTCCTTGTGGGGTTTTATTTTTGGTACTCAATTGGCCTGCATGCGAATTTTCAATATTTTACTTTCATTTTTCGGATTTCTTCTACTGCACACTGTGGTTTTCAGGATGACAAGGGACTCTTTTATTGCCCTTTTAACGGTCTGTTTTTTTATGGCAAACCCCTATGTTCTTGGCACAAGTGTTTTTGTATTTACCGACATGCCGGCGTTTCTATTTCTGATGCTTACTTTGCTTGCAGTTTATGAACAGCGACCAGTTCTTCTGGCTTTTGCAATGGCTGCTACAATTTTGTGTAGACAGTATTATGTTTTTTTCTCCCTTGCAATTTTGGGTTATTTTTTTTGGGATGCGATTATTGGCAGACACAAAAAAAATGCTTTAAAAATGGGCATTGCCTGCGCAGTTGGACTCATTCCGTTTGGCGTGCTTGTTCTATTATGGGGAGGCCTTGCTCCGCCCATGGGCAAGGGGCTGTGGACAGGGGGCGGGGGAACCATATACCATTTTGGCTATCTGACAAACTATATTGTTTTTTTAACAATATACGCCTTCCCGTTTGTTGCTGTTGCTGTGTATCGGAAAATTACACCAAAGCTGGCAATTGCATCGCTTCTGGTATCACCTTTTTATTTCTTTTTTCCAGTAGCAACATCCCAGATTACCTATGAACAGATCGGTCTTTTGACTGCCGGGTTTGTCCACAGGTTTATCAAGTATGCCTTTCCAAACCCCGTTGTTGAACATTCAATCTTTTTTATTTTCTTTTTTGTGGGGTTAATGTTCCTGGCTGTTATAGTTGAGAAGTGCTACCAAATAATTAAAAACAGTTCTGTTGATTTCTATTTATTACTTAACCTGACAATTTTTTCTTTTCTTCTTGTGATGCCTTTTTCCTATCAAGTCTGGGAGAAATACTGCTTTCCCCTTGTCCCTTTTCTCGCATTGACGACATATAAAATTTTACAGCCTTCAACGGCCTCTTAATATTCTGTTTTGAAAAAAAATTGTATAATAATCGCTAATCAATATTGTTTTAAGAAATTATATCTGTTATCAGTAGTGTCCCGTTTAACTTTTTAGAATAGCACCCAACGTGCTGTAA
>JAOZSB010000061.1 GCA_029939895.1 Desulfobacterales bacterium | reverse complement strand
AAGCCATAGTCATTTCCGGTTCAATCTTTATTGCTTCAAAATAATATTTCAATGCTTTATCAAATGCCTTCTTCCCCTGGTATTCAACGCCCAGGTTGAAATAACTGTCTGCAAAGTCTGGTTTAATTTCAATTGCTTTCCTGTAATGGGAGATTGCTTCATCTGTTTTTCCTTCATCGGCAAGCCCTGCGCCTAGATTCAGATGGGCGATGTGGTTGTTTTCAGTAACCTGCACAGACCTGCTAAAAAGCGTAACACTGTTTTCCCAATATAATATTTCCTTCATTGAAAGGAGAGCAAACGCTGAAAGTATCACGGCAAAGCCGACGGTAAATACCTTTTTGTTGATTTTCATTTTTTCTATTATTTCATAAGCTCCCCAAACTGCAATAATGAAAATACCGGTTATCGAGATGTAGGTATACCTGTCTGCGAGAGCCTGGGTCCCGACCTGAACTAAACCTATGACAGGCACTAATGTTCCCAGAAACCAAAGCCAGCCTGTCAGGACATAGAGTTGTTTTTTGAAAAACCTGATTGCATATATCGTCACAAATGCAATCAAAGCTATTGACGGCAGCAGCTTCCATAATGGGGGCATACCCGGATGGGGATAGAGAATGCTCAGGTTGATTGGTATAAAGGTTTTAAACACATATTCGCCGTATGCTGCAACTGCATTGGCAACCCTGACTCCCAGTGGCATCTGAGTCATCGTTTGAACTGCACCCGTGGCATCCTGGGCACTGAAGGTTAATACTGCCATTGATGCAGAAAGTGCGAGAAGAGGAACTTTTTCAAAAACAATTATAAGTGATTTTTTGCTGAAAATCTCCCTGTCAAAAATAGAAAGCCTGCTCAGGGGCCAGACATCCATTAGAAGTAAAACACAGGGAAGTGTAACGATCATGGGTTTTGACATGATCCCCATGACAAAAAAAACAATTACCATTAAATACGATTTCTTGCTTTGATTCTTTGTGTAATCAACATAGGCCCACATCGTCAATAACCAGAAAAATGCACAAAGTACTTCCTTTCTTTCGGCTATCCAGGCGACGGCTCCCACATGAAGGGGGTGGAAAGCAAAAAGAGCCGCAACTATCGCACTCCGCCTCTTTGCACCGGTCATTTTGAAAAACACAAGAAACATCAACACAGAGTTCATGCCGTGAATCAAGACATTTGTGATATGGTGGCCCCCGGCGTTCATGCCGAAAAGCTCAAAATCCATAATATGGGTCAGCATTGTCAGCGGATGCCAGTTGGAGGCAACAACTGAATGGAAGGCCCATGTGATGTTATCCAGAGTCAGGCCATTTTTTACGTTTATGTTTTGCGAAACTATAATGTCGTCATCATAATTAGTAAAATCAAATTGCGAAACATTTATGTAAACAACCAGCACAGCAGTAAAAAGCAACATACTGATGAGTAGTTCAGGAAATAGTTTTCCCTCTGTAATAACAGATTTTTTGCGATCTTTATTCAAATATTTTAACCAATTTTGTCATTAAGAAAATCTGTATTATCCAAAACAGCAGCAGATTTTAAAACCACCATAATCAACAATAAAAACAAGGGTGACAATTTTCATCATCCTGTCAATCACTGACTTTATTGCTTTCATCTCGTTTAATTTTTTGAAGTGCCCTGGCAGCCTTGATATATTCGGGATCAATATCAAGCGCCTTACCATACATTTTTTTTGCCAAATCTTTTTTCCCGTTTACATACAAAAGTGCAGCTACATTACAATATGCTACTCTATTGCTCGGGGCAAGTTCAATGACCCGAAGGTAGTACTGCCCGGCTTTTTGAACATTTTTTTCCTGTACATATGCATGGGCCAGGTTGTTATTGATGTCCACATTATTCGGGTTAGTTGTTTCACCCTTATGAAGATATTCCATGGCAAGCTTGTGCTTACCCTTCATCGTATATATCATCGCGAGATTGTTATAGGCCCTCGTCATTTCAGGAGCTTTATCAATTGCAGTAAGGTAGTACTCGATTGCCCTGTCATGCGCACCCATGCGTTGATACTCAACACCGAGATTGAAATAACAGGGTGCATATTCTGGTTCTATTTCAATTGTTTTTTGATAATGACTGATTGCCTTTTCCAGGTCCCCTTCTTCGGCAAAGGCTACGCCAAGGTTCATTTGAGCAAGAAAATTATTTTCAGTAACCTGCAAAGCCCTTGTAAAGATGGTTTTAGTGTTTTTCCAGTATAGCGTTTCACAAAATGAAAGGCTGGCAAATATGATGATAATCACAGAAAAAAAAGCTGTGGGTATCAACCTGCCAGTTCTATTTTTTTCAAATACATCAAAAACTCCCCAGACGATAATGATAAACAAGCCAGTGATGGTGATGTAGGTATACCTGTCTGCAAGGGCCTGGGACCCGACCTGAACAAGGCCGATAACAGGAACCAGTGTTCCCAGAAACCAGAGCCAGCCGACCAGGACATAGGGGTATTTTTTAAAATTCCTGACTGCAAATATTGTCACAAAACCCAGCAGGGCCAAAGAGGGCAGCCACTTCCACAATGGAGGCATACCATGATGGGGGTAATGAACGCTAAGGTTTATTGGAACAAAGGTTTTGAAAATATATTCGCCATATGCTGCAACTGCATTTGCGATTCTGACTTCCAGTGACATCCTGGTCATTGACTGTACTGCACCGCTGATTTGTTGTGTGGAAAATGTCAGTACAGCCATTGCAGCTGATATTGTCAGCAGGGGAACTTTTTCAAAAATAATCAGGAGTACTTTCTTTTTGTCAAAACCATCAGGGCCAAAAAAAGTAAGCCTGTTCAGGGGCCAGACATCCATCAGGATCAGCACACAGGGAAGTGTAACAATCATAGGCTTTGACATGATCCCCATGACAAAGAAGATTACTACTTTCATATAATTTTTTTTGCCTGGATTTTTTGTGTAATCAACATAAGCCAGCATGGTCAGCAACCAGAAAAAGATGCAGAGAACTTCTTTTCTCTCTGCAATCCAGGCGACCGCCCCCACATGGAGAGGGTGGAAAGCAAAAAGGGCCGCAATAATTGCACTGCGCCTCATTGCGCCGGTCATTCTAAAAAAAACAAGGAACATCAATATGCTGTTCAGGCCATGAAATAATACATTTACCATATGGTGGCCGCCAGCGTTCATTCCAAAAAGTGCGTAATCGGTGATATGGGTCAGGGTGGTTAAGGGCAGCCAGTTGGCAGCCACAAGGGAACTAAAGGCCCATCCGATATTATCCAGGGTCAGTCCCCTTTTCACATCATTATTTTGCGAAACAACAATGTCATCATCGAAATTTGTAAATTCAAATTGCGAAACGTTTATATAGACAATCAGCACCATAAGAAAAAGCAATATGCTGATTAGACGCTCTGAAGACATTTTTTCGTTTGTGAACTTTATTTTCATATCATTTTGTATGAAAGATACCGTAAATACTTACAACTCTTCCATATTTCGCCCAGGGCCAGAAAATAAACTCATAAATTAGTCTGCCCATGGCAGTTTATCAGGTGCGCTGTCGACAAAGTCAAGGTTCTAACTTGTATAACCCAAAGCCGGTTTTTTTGAAAATTACTTTAGTGTTTAATGCAAAGAAGTCAGAAAGTATTTCCCTTTGGTCATTGGTATAACTGGAATTCACCCATTTATTGAAACCAGCATGACCAACAAGCAAATGAGTGACACCCAGCTCCCTGATCCTGTTTAATGCAACAGTTGATGATTCTGCTTCTTTAAATATATTGTTAAAAAGATTTATATCAAAAATCATTTTTCTATCAAGGTAATAGTTCTTCCGGCCAATAAAAACCCCAAATATTACATCTGATTGTTTAAAATTTTCATTAGCATACTTCATTGCAGCGTATTCAGGCAGCTTTTTTTCTATATACTGCTCCCTTGATTCACTGCCTGTCAGGTATCCCATTGGTGCTGTCTTTTTAAAAAGGTTAATGGAATAATCAAAATTTAAAAAAAGCATTAAGCTGACCGCAAGGATAATCAGGATTTTTAAAAATAAATTTTGAGCATGATGCAGCAGATTTTTTATTCCAAAAACTGCGAGAATGCACAATAACGGGACAGCAGGTGCAATATACCGAATTCGCATGTCATGGTAAAAAAATACAATTAAAATTATAGCTATTGAAAAAAACGAAAAAAATAATTTAAGCCGCCATAATTCTGGGGATTCGTTCTTAATCCCTATAAAAGCAAAAAATGGAAAAATTAAAAGAAACGGGTTGAGCTTTCCATCAAAAAGTCTGGGATTGTTGTCAGTACCCTGAAAAAAAATCCGCAAAGGCACAAGTGCAGTCATCAGGGCAGATTCCTTATAAACAAGTTTTCGGATTGCAAAGGGGGGGAGCTTGCTTTCTGAATACTTCCCTGGTGCAGACTCTGAATAGGACCCGGCACTATCATCAGCATTGCTGAAGTGTTTATGAAAAAGCGGGTATACAGGGTTGGCTTTCCAGATAATGTTTCTGGTCATCCACGGAGAAAAAACAACCAGGGCGGCAACCGTAAACACGATGCCGTGCTTTATCGCAGGGATTGACCTGTCACCATCTGCTGTTCTGGAATATATAAAAGGTACTGATGCAGCAAGGATAAACAATACAATCAGGCCATTGTACTTGGTTCCCAGGCACAGCCCGCAGAAAACACCTGCGATTATGATATAACTGGTTTTAAACCGTGAGCCTGCCCACTTTAGAATAAAAAACATTGAAGCAAATGAAAAGAAAATCAGACCAAGATCCACATATGCAGTAATAGAGAGTTTTGCAACAACAGGAATCGACAAAAAAAGCAGCACTCCCAAAAGAGCGTACAGGGTGTTGTCATGCTGCTTAATGAGAATAAAAATGACAAGACCTGTCAAAATGGCAAACATGTAGTGAATATATTTTGGTGCAGTGTCGTTTCCAAAATACATGGGCAAAAGAAACATCATTTCCAGGTTCATGGGGTAGTATGAGAATTCGATTTCCGGGATTTCAGATATTTCGCCATTGTCTATGTAGAGCCTGGGCACAGCCAGATGATGTATCAGGGCATCCCTGCTGACCGGGGGGACAACAGCCATAATCAGTGTTAAAGTCACATGGAACACTATCAGTGCAGCCAGGATTGCCGGGATAGCCCTTTTTGCAAAATTAAGTTTCATGACGCTTTAATCCAAGGCTCTGGAAATAATCTCAGGGGGAATGGTTCCTTCCTGATAAAGCTTGCCGTCAATGATAAAACCTGGCGTGCCAGTTATTCCTGCCTCTATTCCTTCCTTTATATCATTATAGATTTTGTTCATTATTTCCTGATCTGAAAAGGATTTGGATAAGCCCTTATAGTCGAGTTTAAATTTTTCAGCAGTTTCCGTAAGGTTTACTTCAGCACCCTTGTTTGCTGAAATTTCAAAAAGATAATCACTGACCTCCCAGAATTTATCTTCGGTTATTGCGTATTCTGCTATAATCGCCATCACACCCGCTGTAAGGTGAAAAGGCTCCTCGACAAGGGGGTTTATCCTGTGATCCATTGGAAAGTGCCTGTGAACAAGCCTCAACTTGTCAGGATTGCTTTCTATAATCTGTCTCAGGAAAAAATGCATTTTCCTGCACTGGAAACATTGATAATCTGCAAACTCAACAATGACAATCTCAGGAGACTTTGCACCGATCCACGGGTGGCCCTCTGGAGTAACCCCCCTGGGAATACTCTGGCTGATTTCCGGTGCATTGAATTCCCAGTATTTTGGAAAAAAAGATAATGCCAGCACCAGAGCAACGCCAAAGGGCGCAAAGGCCTTTGCAAAGGTTGCTGCATTTGAAGAAATATACTTGACATCAAGGTAAAACCCTTTGAATATATTAAACTTTTCAAACCTTCCATGGATCAGCCAGGCATAGAAAACCAAGGAAAAGTTTACAATATATAACAAAATACACATCAAACAGTAACTGTGAATCACAAAGGTCGATATCAGGGCAAGGATAATGCTGTATATGCTGAAGGCCAGGGCCATGAAAAAAAGCAGCGCCCACATCCTCTGCTTGTTGGCCCGGGGAGATTTTGCAAACAAAAGAAGCATAAAATAGAAGGCATAACCAATAACCCCCCAGACAGCCAGGGGCAGCCCCAAAAAAACGGCGTACTGGCTCTGGGACACCGTATCGCAGTTCACAGCCTTGGAAATAGCGCAACAGCTCCTGTAACCGATGTCAGAATAGACCCTGTAGTGTGAGATTGAAAGATGCAGTGAATCTGCGATTCCGCCAAGCGTAATGATGACCGGCGGCCAGTAATAATATTTAAAGGGAAGAGGAATTATGGTTTTTTTAGCCATTTTTAAATTTTTTTTATAAAAGTGAAGTTTAAATTGGGCCTATAGAGCTGAACACTCAATCCCTTCTTATAAATAAACAATTAGAATATTGACATATTTTTAATAACAAGACAACTTAAAAGGGCAATCTGTATTAAAAAGTGTCCTCTAAAAAAAATTTATTTTTCCTTTGTGCAGTAAAAAATAATTGAGACATTGTGGGGTTGTCTGGATACAGACATAAAAAAGGAGGGGAAAAATCCCCTCCTTTAATAATCTTCATGTTATAGAAAGTACCGATTTACTGAATGGTCTTTCCATAAGTGTTTCCAGGCATACGATCTGTCGGGCATCTGGCTGAACCATCTGTAACGATAATGATGATTGAGTCAACGGTGCCGCCTACGGAACCAACATTTGTTCCACCCTTGGTTGACAAGGTCACGCTCAAGTCGCCAATTGCTGGGACATTAGTGTGATCAGGATCAGAAAAATAATCTGCGATTGCAGCTGCAACAGCATTTGCATCACTCTCAACGCCTGAGCAGTAAGATTTGTTACGATAAGAAATAAAGTTAGGAATGGCGATTGCTGCCAGGATGCCGATAATCGCAATAACGATCATAAGCTCAATGAGTGTAAAACCTTTTCTGTTTCTAAGTTTGCTAAGCATGGGTGTTGCCTCCTTTTAAGGATTAAAGTTGATAAAAAGTTAAGTAATTGTCTGTTTTATTTAGAGCAATAATCGTACCATGTAAAAATTTTTTTTAACTTAAAACTAACGGTTTGAAAAATAAGGGAATTACATTTATTAATCCTGATCCAAACAATTATCCAAAAAATATGCCTGACAAAAAAAGGCACTATGTGTGACAAAATATGTCATGATCCAGAAAAACAGATTTGCAACAGGTTATTGATGGAAACTGATTTTTAATGGAAATCCACCTGTTTAGATTTCACGCTACTGAATCGTTATTCCATAGGTGTTGCCAGGCATTCGCTCGGTGGGACACCTTTGTGATCCATCGGTTACGATGATAATTACAGAATCAACGCTTCCCCCTATACTGCCAGTATTTTGTCCCCCCTTTGTTGTGAAGGTCACAGAGAGATCATCAATTTCCGGGACAGAGGTATGCTCCGGGTTGGAAAAATAGTCTGCAATTGCACCGGTTATTGCAATAGCATCGGATTCTACAGCAGAGCAGTAAGATTTAGCGCGGTAAGACAGAAAGTTAGGAATGGCGATTGCTGCCAGGATGCCGATAATCGCAATAACAATCATGATCTCAATCAGGGTAAAACCTTTTTTGTTTATCAACCTGTGAAGCATGAGCAATAATTCCTTTTAGATTATGGACGAATAATATTCACATTTGCAGCCTTTTATATAATGCAATAACAACACCATGACAAGATTTTTTTATCCAGGGAACTAACCTGCCAAGGTGTAAACAAATATTGTTTCCATTTGTGAATCAACAAATACTTAAAAGGTATAATCATAACAAAAAATGTTCTTAATAATGACATAAAATATTAAAAATGAAAAATCAATAATCCTTCAGGGTCAAATATTGTTCACTAATCTGAATCGTCAGAATCGGGCGGTGTTATTTTAGGAAGTTTTAAAAACCCGATGCCTTCATCCTTCAGGGTTTTTTCTTCTGCTGCGGTACTGCTGCCTTTGATTTTTCGTTTTTCCGACACACCATAGTGTATTTTCAGGGCTTCCCTGGCAAAATCAGTGCCTACATCTTCGTAGTTGGTGTCTATGTAATCACTAATGTTTTTGACAAAAGCGGCAACTTCATTGGGGGATAATGGTTTTTGGGAGTCCATTGAGGGGACTGAGGAGGTTTTTTTGATTGCGATGGCAGAAAGTGCCTTGTCCACGTTATGCTCTCCACAAACTGGACATTCGATCATTTTTTTCTTTTTTTGCTTTTCAAAGGCCCGGCTGTCATCAAACCATCCTTCGAATTTGTGACCATTAGGGCATTTTAGATCGAAAACTATCATAAATTTCTTTCCATACTTTTTGAAACTGATCAAAGCAATTGACTTCTTCCAGGTCAAGAAGCCTGCTGTTTTAAAAAAGTAATTGTTGACATACTTTGTTTTTTTTCACACAAATAGCATTAAAATGTTTTGTGTGACACAAAACTGTTTTTTTCAGGTCAGTTATTTTTTGGTCTGGTTTAATTAAATTCAGTATATCAAATCTGGTTTTTAGCAAATTATTAACATGACAACTTTTTTATAATCAACAATTAAGATATTATTCACGATAGTAATGATGTCAAGAAAGAAATAATCTGTTTACGGAGTTGATAATGATGAAAAAACTTTTTTTAGCGTTTGTAACAGTTGCCATGCTTGCCACTACAGCATCGGCACAGACAATGTACATTAGTGATGATATTAAAATTACCTTGAGAACAGGCCAGGGCACGGACCACAAAATCATATCCATGATATCGTCGAGCCAGCCCATTAAAATCCTTGAAGAGGGGCCAGACTGGACAAGGGTCAGACTTTCCAGCGGACAGGAAGGGTGGATTGTCAACCGGTTCGTCACGGATAAAGTACCAGCCGGCATTACCCTCACCAGCTTAAAACGCCGATATGAAACTGTATCGAAAAAAGCTGCCGCACTCACAGAGGAACGCCTGAGACTTCAGGATGAAAATGATTCATTAAAACAATCACTTGCAGAAACACAAACGAAATTTTCCGACCTTGATGAACTCCATACCAATCTTGTGAAGGAATCCAGCGGGTACTTGACACTGAAAAAAAAGCACCACATTGTCACCAGGGAACTTAACTCAGTAAAAAATGAATCTACAACGCTTTCCAGCGAACTTAACAGCCTGAAGCGGGATAAAAAAATATACTGGTTCATAGCCGGTGGTGTCCTTCTTCTTGTCGGCATGTTGATCGGCGCAAGCTCAAAATCCAGCGGCAGGGGTCGTTCATCAATGGGACTAAAATAGTATATGACCGAAGATTTTAAATCAGACTTCCTTGTTATAGGCAGTGGCATTGCGGGCCTGATGTTTGCGCTTAAAGCATCTCGTTACGGCACGGTCTCAATCGTCACTAAAAAAGAAATCATGGACAGCAACACTGCCCTGGCCCAGGGTGGTATTGCTTCGGTTTTCAGCCATGTTGATTCCTTTGATCTGCATACCCAGGACACCCTGGATTCTGGTCAGGGACTATGCAGTAAAGAGGTTGTTGAAGCCGTTGTAAAAGACGGGCCTGGAATGATCCGCGAACTTATTGATCTGGGTGTTAAATTTAACCTGGACATGGAACATAAAACCGCGGAGCATGGGGAGCTTAACCTCGAACTCGGCAGAGAAGGCGGCCACTCCCAGAAAAGAATCGTCCATGCAGAGGATATGACCGGCAAGGAGCTTGAAGCAGTCCTGGTCAGACATGTGAGGGATAATCCCCAAATACAGGTTTTTGAAGACCACATAGCCATTGACCTTATAATAGGTTCTGCCAGAAAAAAAAGCGGTATGCTCCTGACCGCTCACGAAAACTACTGCTGCGGCGCATATGTTCTTGACAGAGAATTTAGCAGCGTTAAAACATTCCAGGCAAAATCAACCCTCCTTGCAACGGGCGGTGCTGGAAAAGTATATCTGTATACCAGCAACCCGGACATAGCCACAGGCGATGGGATTGCAATGGCATACAGGGCAGGAGCAACGGTTGCAAACCTTGAATTTGTACAGTTTCACCCTACCTGCCTGTACCACCCTGAAGCCAAAAATTTCCTTATATCCGAGGCTGTAAGAGGTGAAGGCGGCGTTCTGCTGGATGCGGATGGAAACTCCTTTATGGAAAAATATGATCCCCAGCAAAAGGATCTTGCCTGCCGGGACGTTGTCGCCAGAGCCATTGATACAGAGTTGAAAAAAAGCGGTGCAGATTCCATTTTCCTTGATATTTCCCACAAGAATGCTGGATTTGTGAAAAAACGTTTTCCAAATCTTCACGCAAGATGCCTTGAATACAGTTACGACATGACAAAAGATCCAGTGCCTGTCGTTCCAGCGGCACATTATATGTGCGGCGGTGTTGCCACGGATATGAATGGCAAAACCGATATAGAAAGGCTTTACGCAATTGGAGAAACAGCCTGCACAGGTCTTCACGGTGCAAACAGGCTGGCCAGCAACTCGCTTCTTGAGGCCCTTGTATATGCCGACAAGGCTGCAACCCATGCAATCGAACAGATTCAGGAACTTCAATTTTTATCAATCCCGGAACCCCCGCCCTGGGATGAATGCGACACCGTTGACAGTGATGAACTGATAATGGTTACCCAGAACTGGGACGAAATACGCAGACTTATGTGGAACTACGTTGGGATTGTCCGCTCGGACAAACGCCTGGAAAGGGCAAAAAGAAGAATAGAGATAATGCAGGCTGAAATCAGGGAATATTACTGGGACTTCAGGATAACCGCTGATCTGATAGAGCTTAGGAATATTGCCGTGGTTGCAGAACTTATCATTGATTCAGCAACCCATAGAAAAGAAAGTCGCGGACTTCATTACAACATCGCATACCCAAACAAGGATGATCTCCGCTGGTTAAAGGACACGGTTCTACGCAAATCCATCATGAACTGAACCCCTTTGAGTCCCTTAACCTGAAAGCCTTTTTTGTCACATTCAAATACGGATTAACCCAGGCATTGCAGCAAGAGGCGGCAACACTACTCTTTTTGCTTCACCTCAAAGTGCATCTCCAGCCGCATGGCCTTAAATACATGAAAAACTTCCTTGGAAGTGTTGATAACCTCTGTGGAACCCCATGTTTTCTTCATCATGTTAAAGGCTGTAATCAACACGCCTATTCCGATTGAATCAACCATTTTTGAATTCTCCAGATCAAATACAAGCTTTTCCGGTGATTCATTATCAATCACAAGCCTTATCTCATCGCTCAAATCATCGGCTGTTGTGGCGGTTAAATCATAATCGATTATGAATGTAATTGTTTTGCCGTCCTTAACCTGTTGAGTCATTTGTTCGCTCCTTTGTGTTTTTCATGGACTTAACGCATAACAAAATTTGAGATTATGCGTACTTATTAAAAAAACCACATCTTACAAAATTATAAGATAATGATGTGCGAAAACGAAAACTCTACAGCCCTAGTTTTTCCACCAGCCGTTTAAGCTCCTTTGCAGCTTCCGGGTATTCATAGTCATCTACCTGGCGCAGGAGTTGAGAAAGCTCTTTATCGCTAAAAAATTTTCTCAAACTAAACATATGCTTCTTTACAGACCCGGGGTTCATGCTTTCAAGGGAAAGATGAAGCTGTTCTACAACCGATACAGCCTGATTAATATCGACATCTTCCCTGTTTTCCAGACTTTCTGTTTCCACTTCCTTTTGCAGGCTTGTTGCTCCCCCTGGAAATTCAAAGGGTACTTCCCTGCCCTGTCGTTCAAATACCACAGTAAAAATAAAAGTACTGCCCTCATCCGGCCTGCTCTCAACGTGTATCTCTCCCTCCATCATGCTGACCAGACGTTTGCATATGGAAAGCCCCAGCCCCAGTCCTTCATAGGATCTTGTGGTCGAGGGGTCCCCCTGAGTGAAAGGCTCATCAAAAAGCTTTACTATATCTTTCTGCGTAATTCCTATCCCATTGTCCCTTACATAAAATTCCAGCGTCACCTTGTTTGTTGTATCATAAAATATTTTTGCACCTATTGCCAGCAACTTTTGCTCACTATTAAATTTCAAGCCATTATCAATGAGATTATCAAGGATTCTTTGCAGGCGTTTTCGGTCGCCAACCAGCGCATTTGGTATATCCTTCGGAATATCAAGGCTGATTTCCCCGCCCTTGCCCATTGCACTTTCTGCTGCTTCCTTAATCACATCTGTCAGGAAAAAGTCCGAATGTTCCAGGGATAGTGACCCAGTGTCAATGGAAGAAAAATCAAGAACATCATCAATTATCTTCATCAATGCAGATGCCTTTTTCTGAACTTTTTTCGCAAAATCCAGAGGCTCAGGCTCAAGCCCCATATCAAGAAGAAATTTGTTATTTAACATAATGGCGCTAAGTGGGGTGCGAAGTTCGTGGCTGACATTGTTTAAAAAAAAGCTTTTTGCCTGGCTTGCGTCCTCGGCTCTTCTTTTTAGTTCTTTTTCATTTTCTATCAGGATTTTCTGGTTCTCCAGAGATTTTTCCAGATTGGCTGTTCGTTCCTTTACAAGTTTTTCCAGGTTAATCCGGTACTGCTCCCTGTCAATGTGGTGTTTAACACGCACCTTAACAATATCCGGGTTAATCGGTTTAGTGATGTAATCAATGGCTCCCATGCTCAATCCCTTTGTTTCGTAACCAATATCGCTCATTGCAGTCACAAAAATTATTGGGATACCCCGGGTGTTTTCATCGGCCTTTAGATTCTCGCAAACTTCATAGCCATTCATTTCCGGCATCATTATATCCAGGAGAATTAAATCCGGCGGAGCATCTGACCTTGCACGCTCCAGAGCTTCCTTGCCGTTAATTGCTATGCTTGTCTTGTAGTCTGACTTGAGTGCATCGACCAGCACCTTGATATTAAACCGCTCGTCGTCCACCACCAAAATTCTTCTCTTTTCTTTCATTTGCAAGCCTTTTTATAATTTTAAGTTAATCGTACCAGCAACATCTTCAAGTACACCCAGCGCCTCTTTAAACAGATACTTGTTTATCTGGTCTCCGATATGGATTAGTTGTTTTTCATGGACAGAGCCTTTTAAAAAAGGTTTCAGCACTTCAATACAGTCCTCTGCTTCTGTATCACCCTCTTTCAGGTATTCAGCCAGTTCCTTCATCACTGGGCCGGCCTGGGCAAGGTCAATCTTTATTTCGTTACCCGACTCAACAGGCTCATCTACCCTGGTCTCGACTTCAGGCTGAAGCCCCTTGATGGATTCCAAGGCCTGTGTGATCTCCCTGTCAAACTCGTTCACAAGGACTTCAAGGTTGTCAGGAGTATCGCTTTTCAAGGCAAGCTCCAGCTCTTTTGATGCTTTTAAAAGGGGGGCAGCACCAATATTTCCTGAAATTCCCTTAATGGTGTGGGCTGTCCGCCTGGCGTTTTCGTTTTCCTTTGCAGCTAAATTATCGCGCACCTCTTTTACTACGTTTTCATAGTCCTCAACAAATTCAAACAGGAGCTTGCGGTATAATACCCTGTTGCCGCCAATTGTTTTAAGGCCTGTTTCAATGTCTATTCCAGGAATTTTCAGCGGCAGATCAACCTGTTTGCCAGTATCTTTTTGTTTGGCCCTTGGCTTGGGAATCTCCCTTTTTCCAGGCTTGATCCATTTAACCAGGGTTTTAAAAAACAAATCCGGCTGTATGGGCTTTGTAAGAAAATCATTCATACCCACCTGGGTGCATTTTTCCTTCTCACCGCTCATTGCGTGTGCGGTCAGTGCTATTATTGGAAGGCGGCTGGCAATAACTTTTTCACGGATTCTTGTTGAAGCCACATATCCGTCCATCTCCGGCATTTGAAGATCCATAAGGACAACATCAAAGGGGACAGCACCCTCAGGAGAATCATCAAGCCCGGACAAGACAGCATCAACAGCTTCTTTTCCATTGTTGGCAACTGTCACCGCAAAGTTGCCGTTTTCAAGAAGCTCCACCGCAACCTGCTGGTTTATGGAATTATCCTCCACAAGAAGAATTTTTGCTCCCATAACTGGTTGAAGAAGGCGGGTAATTGTATCTGCCTTTTCATTATTGTCACCATTCTCTCCAAATACATCCAGGATGGCATTGTAAATAGAGCGTTTGCTGACCGGCTTTAGAAGAAAACCTTTTATCTTTGTTCCGTCAACCTCGGTCATAGCCTTATCTATAGCAGATTGAGGAGCCATAAGTATTGCAGGTGTATTTTCTACAAGCCCGACTTCCTGCACCAGTTTCATGGTTTCAATACCGTCAAGATCAGGCATGTCCCTGTCGATAATGATAAGGTCAAAGGGTTTTTCATCCCTTGCCGCTTTTATCATCTCCTCAAGCCCCTTTTTCCCCCTTGGAGCAAGCACTGTCTCAACAGGAAACTGTGACAAAAGCTTGTAGGCTATCCTCCTGAATGAGGCATTGTCGTCAATTATCAGCACTCGGAGTCCCTCCAGATCTTTTGGGAACTCATAGGTCTCCTGAGGGCCTTTGCCTTTTATTTCGAAGACCGCAGTAGCAATAAATGAGCTGCCTTTACCTGGCCAGCTTTGCACACTCATGTCGCCATTCATCATTTTGGTAAGCTTTTGACAAATCGCCAGCCCCAGTCCAGAACCGCCATATTTACGGGTGTAGGAACCGTCTGCCTGGCTGAAGGACTGAAAAAGCTCATTTATCTGGTCAGGCTTGATACCGATTCCAGTGTCCTTAACCGTGAACTTGAGTTTTATTTTGCCTGGGTCAAGATTTTTCGCCCTGGTGTCAATTTCCGTAGATATTATTATCTCACCCTTTTCCGTAAATTTTACAGCATTGCTCCCCAGGTTTTGCAGCACCTGGCTCAGTCTTATGGAGTCGCCTGCCAGGAGCAGCGGAATATCAGGAGAAGTATTGAGTATCAACTCCAGACCCTTTTCCTCGGCTTTACGGCTTATCTGGCTGGAAATATCTTCAAGGAGTTCTCCAAGGTTAAAATCACCTGCCTCCATTTCAAGGTCACCTGATTCGATCCTGGAAAAGTCCAAAACATCATTTAATATCCCAAGCAGGTCATGGGATGAACCCTTCACCTTTGTAAGATAATCAAGCTGTTTGGATGTCAGTTCAGTTTTCAGGCAAAGTTCAACCAGGCCGATTACTGCATTTAAAGGGGTTCTTATCTCGTGGCTTATATTGGCAAGAAACTCGGTTTTGGCGCGGCTTGCTATTGCTGCGGTTTTATTTGCAGCATTTAATTGTGCAAGGGTCTGTTCAAGTTCCAGGTGCACATTGAGCCTGGCAAGGAGTTCCTCTTTTTCAAAAGGCTTGGCAAGATAATCAGTAGCACCTGACTTGAACAGCTCCAGAACCATTTTCCGATCCTCGGTTCCTGTCAGGACTATCACAGGCAAATGCTTAAGATCCAGCTCTGTCCTGATACATCTGCAAAGCTCGTCCCCTTCCATTCGGGGCATTGCAAGGTCAGTAATTACAACGTTTATCTTTGATGCCTGCTTATTGAGGATCTCAAAGGCCTCTACACCATCCACAGCCGTCATCACTTCAAGCCCCTCACTCATCAGAATATCAGTAAGAAGATGTCTTGCAAGCCTGCTGTCATCAACCACAAGGACGGTCAGCCCCTTTAGCCGATTTTGCGGTTTAAGTATATTATCAACGGATTTTAAAAGACGGCCCTTTGTAACCGGCTTTGTAACATAATCTGCCGCCCCAAGTTGAAAACCTTTACGCCTGTCATCGAGTGTGTTTCTTGAAGATAAAAAGACAACTGGAACTTCCATCTTGTTTTTTGAGCCTGGACTGGACCCGCCAAGTAATTTCTGAATCTTTTTTAATGTTGCAAATCCGTTCATACCCGGCATTTCAACATCAAGGGTGATGAGTTCTGGCAAAGGGCCCTCTTTGAGAATCTCAACAGCCATAGCACCACTGGCAGCCTCAACAACTTCGTAGCCACCGTTGATTAGTTCACGGCGAATGATTTTCCGCATTAAAGGTTCATCTTCTACAATCAATATTTTCATTCAAATGTCCCAGTTCCCGTTTATTGCCATATGTACCCCATTAGTAAGCAAGATAAAAAACATCAAACTATATGCAATTTTTTTCCAACAGGTCTGCAAATATAAAAGCAAATGCAACTAAAAAAAACCAATAGAAGACCTTCTAATTACGATATACTTCAAACATTTCACACGAAGAGAAAATAAACTTGTTTTGATTTAACAATTTACCATAGCATTATGTATTAACAATATAAAGGAAAAAAGAAGGTTTGGGTCATATATCCTGATGGAAATAATTTTGCGATATTAACATATCAAATGGCAACTAATAATTTTTGATTTGATGGGTTTCACACTAGAATTGAAGGAAAATCATAAATTTTCAATAATTGAAATAATAATTATATTCATATGCACATTCTTTTAAAATA
>JAOZSB010000371.1 GCA_029939895.1 Desulfobacterales bacterium | reverse complement strand
AACCGGACAGTTTATTTGCTCCAAAACCGGACAAAACTATTTGTTGCTAACAGCCAAAAGTCCACCAGCATGGGTACATGGCTGTCATCACCTGCTTTGCAAACCCTGGGAAATACTATACCCCCTGCCTATAGTTGTAATTACTAATACAAGATCATAAAATATTTACTTACAGAGATTTATTACTGGCCAAATCCTTGCGTGGAAATTATTTTTTCTTCTTGAGAATTTTTTGTGCATCCTTTTGTGCTTGTTTCAGGCTTTCCTCCGGGGCAATGTCCCTGTCGAGCGTATCGTCTATTGCCCTTTTAAGCACCACTCGAATATCAGAATAGTTTCTTGTCATTATCTTTGGTTTTGCAAAATCGAGCTGTTCTTTTGCCTGATGAAAATTTTTGTTTTTCGAATATTTATATGCAATCAGCGGATCATCAAAGGCTTTTTTCACAGCGGGAAAGTAGCCTGTCCGACTGCTGAGCATGGCTTGATTTTCCGCCCTTAACAAAAAATTGGCCAGCCTCCATGCTGCATTCTTTTCTGCATCAGTGAGCTTGCTGGAAAAAAACAGGTTGCCTCCACCCACAGATGTGCCAAAGGATGGATTTCCCGGCATTATGGTTGTTGCCCATTTAAATTTTGCATTTTCTTCCACAAAGGACATCCCGCCGGATGAGTAGTATACCGTCGCAAATATCTGGCTGTGAACAAATCCGTTGATTGTGCTTTTCCAGCTTCCCTGTACACGCTCCATCAACTGTGCATCATAAAGTTTTTTCCAGAAACCAAGGGCCGAAATCACGGGTTTTTTATCGAAAAGGACCTGGGTGTTTGACTTATTGGCAAGCGCGCCTTTGTTTTGCCTGACAAAGGCTTCAAATATCCAGCCGTACCATGTGGGAGCCAGACCAAGGGGAACTGCGCCTGTGTTCGCCTTGACCTTTTGCAGCACAATCTCCAGCTCATCCCATGTTTTTGGAAGGTTGTTAACATCAACACCCGCCTTTGCTAAAATTTCAAGGTTGTAGTAAATTATTGGAGTACTTCTAAAGATTGGCAGGGCATAGCATTTACCATCGTCGCCATAACTGTTTCCAAGAAACCCTGGAATAAAACGGCTCAAATATTTTTTGCTTCCGCCATTCTCTGTGCCAAGCATTTCATCGATGGGTGCAATGGCCCCTTTATCCTTGAGGGTCATCAGCTCGGATATTTCAACAATTCCAACCCAGCCCTTTCCTGCCCGGTTCAGGGTCAACAGCTCAAAAAGTACTTCATTATAGTTTGATTTTGGATAAAAACGAACACCCATATCTCTGTTTTTTTCTAAGAAACCTCTGATCTGTTGATAGTACAGCCTGGAGCTTTCTGTTGTGGCACCACTTGGAAGATAAAAACTTATTTCTGTTTTCGCATGAACAACAGATACCAGAATAAACGAAATTGCCACAAACATCCATGACAGTTTTTTCATAAGAAATTTCTCCTTTAAATAATACAGTTGCTACAGTCCTTGAGTGCAGCCAGCGAAAAATTCTCAACTCTTTTATTATTTGATATGGGCGGAAAGATAATTTTTTGGATTATTTATTAAAGCTACAGTATCACTACCTGCCTGTAATTGCAATACTTTTTTTAGATTTGTTCCTAGATGTGCTTCTGGAAGTATTTTTTGACAATGAGAAAATTATCCGCCATCAACAGCAAGCTCTATCCTGAATACCGTTCCATTGTCATTGAATATTTCAAGCGTCCCCTGCAACTGCTCAAGGATGATCCCCCTGATTAGCTTTAGCCCGGTGGTTGAAGGACATTCAAGATCAATATCATCAGAAATACCAGAACCATTGTCCGAGATTTGCAGTTGAATTCTGCCTGGGTCTGTTTTTTTAAGTGAGATGCAGATTTTTCCCGTGTCCTGCTGCGTAAAGGCATGTTTGAAAATGTTGGAAAGAATTTCGTTTACCACCAGCCCAAGTGGAACAGCTGATTTCAGGGTCAGCTCAATTCCTTCAATTTTAAATTCTACATCTACCTTTTTACCGGGAGAGTAGTATAAACGGAAAACAAAATCATAAAGCTGGTGAATGTATTTTTTTATGAGGACATAGCTCAGGTTCTGGCGGTTGTACAGTTGCCCGTGAACAAGAGACATTGCTTCTATTTTGCATGACAAATTTTTAGCAAACTCCTGGGTGTGGCGCTTGTCACTTCCGATACTTGTGGCATCTATGAGTCCTGCGATAATTTGAAGATTGTTTTTTACCCGGTGATGCAGTTCCTGCAACAGGTTTTCTTTTTCCGAAAGGCTCTGGACAAGAGCATCCTCGGTTTCCTTGCGCCCTGTGATATCAAGACCAAACCCGCCAACCAGAACGGAATTATCCTGCTGATGAATAGGGAACTTGTATGTGAGCCATTTTCGTTCTCCTGCGCTGCCTGGGGTTGTGTCTTCAAAGTCTATTGCTTTATCTGCCAATATTACCAGGCTGTCCTGCTCCATTGCCCTTTTAAATAACGGGGCAGGAACATACTCTTCATATTTGCGTTTAAAAAGTTCTTTTTCTGTATCACCATAAAAGTCGAGCAGAGCCTTATTGCCGTAAACCAGGTGGTCGCCAGGTTCGGAGATAAAAGCAACCCCTGGAAAATTTTCCATAAACAGCCTGAAAAGCTTTTCGCTTTCCTGCAGTGCATTCTCTGTTTCCTTGCGTTTGGTGATGTCTAATGTTACTGCAATTATGAATCGTTCATTTTCTATTTCTGTTAATTCTGCAGACTGCAAACCATGCAGGATGCTCCCGTCCTTTCGTCTAAAAGAAATTTCAAGATTGCTGTATGAGCCGTCCTTTAAAAGAAGCGCTTTTATCTTGTTGCGGTCTTCCAGGTTTTCCCACATATTTAACGATACGGTTGTCTGGTTAATAAGCTCTTCGCGCGTATAACCGGAGAGCTTGCAGTATACATCGTTTACTTCAATAAGCTCACCATCCTCAAATCGGGACAGGCTTATCATTGATGGTGCTATGCGGAAAAGGCTTTGATACAGCTTTTCCGAAGGAAACTTTAAACTGTGCTTATTCACTTTCATAGTTTGTCTGCCCTGAACCTGATGGTTTACAAAACCGCAACTCTATTTCAGCTGTTATTTTCTGCTTTGCCACAACACCTGCATTAATTTTCCTTTTACTACACATTGCATTAATTGCAGTATAATTTCAAATTATTTTTAAAATAATAAAGGCCGTTTTTAATTGCAGGAAAACATCAAGGTAAATCAAGACCCTGCAGGTTTTGAGTCAAACCCGGATACCTATCAGCGTTATGTCGTCAAGCTGGTCGTGATCCTTCATCCAGTCAGAAAGATCTGCCTCAAGCCTGGTTTTTTGTTCATTCATGGGCATGTTGCAGTACTGCATTATTTTATTCTTTAATCCGGTTTTAGAAAACTGCCGGTTTTTTTCACCCCCAAACTGGTCAACATAGCCATCGGTAAACATAAAAACCTGATCCCACTTTTCAACACTGATGGTCTCCTGGGTAAAGGAAACCTCCTTAGAATGAACGCCTATGGGGTTTCTGGTTGGCTTAAATTCCTCAAGCTGCCCGTTGTGAACCAGAAAAACAGCATTGTTTGCCCCTGCAAACTTGACCTGACATGACTGCGGATTAAAAACACACACCGACATATCAAGGCCATCCTTTTGTTCATCCCGGTTTCCGGTTTGATGAAGCGATTCCTTGATTTTTTTTCTCAGACTCTCAAGGATCTCGGCTGGCTCTATAATCTTCTGGTGGTTAACAATCTCGTTGAGGTGAGAAACCCCAAGCATACTCATTAGCCCGCCAGGAACACCATGTCCGGTACAATCGGCACACACAACAACCACGCAGTTATCCACATCGGAAAACCAGTAAAAGTCACCGCTTACAATATCTCTGGGTTTGTATATAACAAAGCTTTCTTCAAAAAACCTGTTTAGAAACGACTGGCGGGGCAGCACAGAGTTTTGAATTTTTTCCGCATAGGTGATGCTTTGGATTATTTTCTTCTTCTGCTGCTCCATCTGCATGTTTTTGAAACTTATCTCCTTAAACATCTCCTCTTTTATTGTCTCATAGGCCATGGCAAACCAAAGCATAAATAAGATCAGGCCCCAGTTGGCAACCGCCTGCATAAACTTTAAGGTGTCAACCGACAGAGGATGCGAAGGGAAATTATAATTTGTAAGCTCAAGAAAATACAGGAAAAGCTCAAATATCACAGCAAGACAACCCCAGACCACCCCGGCCAGAATCCCGCCTGTAAAAACACCAACCACAGGAATGGCCACAAACCACATGCTGTTTGGTGCAAGGATTCCATCCGTCATATAACATAAACCAGCAAGGGTATAAAACATTGCCCCAACGGAAACGTTTGCTGGAAGAGTAGTACAATTGTATTTGCGTATAACAAAAGGAACAACACAGGCCACAAGGGCACCAGACAAAAGAATATAGCCACCAATCATGTGATCCAGTGCAAAATATAAGACTGAA
>JAOZSB010000370.1 GCA_029939895.1 Desulfobacterales bacterium | reverse complement strand
ATAACCAAAATCAAAATCCATAAGGATATTTTTCAGGCAGCACAGGAGCTGATTGAAGAATACACAGAAAAATCCCTCGATAGTTTAAAGGGCATCACAAACATAAACCTGAAATGTCTGTTACACAGAATTCTCGATAAAATGTTATGAATTATGGATAATCAGCTTATAAATAAAATTGAAACCCAAGGCCTGGATCTGACAAAACACCTTCTCGATCATCTTCACGAAGACGGCCTGATCCGTGGCGAGCTTTCCTCCAGCGCACTGTCTACTGCTGTTGCAGTATTTACCCTTTACTTGCACAGTGAAAAAAAACATGCATCACAAATTGAAAAAGGGATTTTGTGGCTGGCAGAAAATGTGAATCCAGACAATGCCTGGGGCGATACAAATAGAAGTAAAAGTAATTTAAGTACTACAATCCTGTGCATGTCGGCGATTGCAACAATTCATTCAAGAAAACATCCATTGTTTGAAAAAGCAAAAACCTATGTTGAAAAACAATCCGCCAGCTTAAGCCCGAAAGACATTTCAGCCGCAATCCAGGCGGTCTATGGAAAAGATAAAACATTTTCTGCACCAATCCTGACAATGGCGGCACTTTCAGATTTTTATGAAAAGGGTGATGATGCCTGGAAATATGTGCCTCAACTCCCCTTTGAAATTGCGCTTTTTCCAGAAAAACTGCTCAAGGCATTTAAAATTTCCGTTGTAAGCTACGCCCTTCCAGCCCTGATCTCAATCGGCCTTGTCAGACACAAACACAGGCGGGGTGTCAATTTAGTGTTAAACTCCATTCGGGAATTACTTCTTGATAAAGTATTAAAAAAGTTAAAATCAATACAACCCGCACATGGCGGTTTTCTGGAGGCAATTCCCCTTACTGCCTTCACCATGATGTCCTTGATAAGGACCGGGGTAGAGGACGAAGACCTCATAAAAAAGAGCATCGATTTTTTACTGGCCAGGCAGCGCAATGACGGCTCATGGCCCATTGCTACCGACGTTGCCCTGTGGACGACCACGTTATCCGTTAATGCAATTTTTTCTGGTAATGCTTCTAAAGCAATTGATGAAATTACTTCCAAAAAAATCAAAGAAAAAATTCTTGATATGCAGCATCAAAAAATTCATCCATTTACCAGTGCCGCACCCTATGCGTGGTTATGGACGGATCTGCCGGGCGGAGTTCCAGATGCTGATGATACCTCTGGTGCGTTGACTGCCCTTTGGCGACTGAGTGCCGATGACCTTCCGGCTGTAACACTGGGGCTTGAGTGGCTTGTAAATCTCCAGAATAATGATGGCGGCATCCCAACTTTCTGCCGTGGATGGGGAAAGCTTCCCTTTGACAAAAGCTGCCCGGATATTACTGCCCATGCCCTTACAGCCTTTGCCCTGTGGGAACCATCCGTTGATAATGCCTTTCGGGGGAAGCTGAAAAAAAGTACATCAAAAAGTATTCATTACCTGCTCAGGACGCAGAACAGGGACGGTTCCTGGAACCCGTTGTGGTTTGGAAATGAAAATCAAAAAGATCACCAGAACCTGGTTTACGGCACCTCAAAGGTTCTGGAGGGATTGTTTCAGGCACGGCAAACAACCGACATCATTGTAATGCCGGCAATTGAAGCGGGTATGAAGTTTTTATGCAGCAGTCAAAACTCCGATGGGGGATGGGGGGCGGGCAAAGACCTTCCCTCAACAATAGAGGAAACATCCATTGCGCTTGCTGCTGTTTGTCTGTTTTCAGAAAATGAAGTATTCGCAGAAAAGGGAGCCTTGTGGCTGGTGAAGCACCTTGAATCAAACAAGAAGTATTATGCAACACCAATTGGACTTTATTTTGAATCGCTGTGGTACTACGAAAAACTGTACCCGGTGATTTTTTCTCTTAAAGCATTACTAAATATGAAGATGTTTCAAAAATCATGAAAGAGAAGATAAGATCACTTGCATATCTGATTTTAGTTACTGCTGGATTTTTGTGCATTTATCTGTGGATTACAACGACCCACGATCTGGGCATTGAAAAACGATTTCCAGGTATGGACGGAACCCCGGAAAATATAGCAAACGTGAATGATAACGTAGTAATTGGAGAATTTTTTAAACGGTTTATTGATGATCCAAATGCTTCGTCGGGCAGTATAATCAGTGAGGCCAATGCATCAACCAGCACATCAATAAATGATTCATGGCCGCGATTTCGGGGCAGTAATTTTGATGCAATAGTAAGTGATGCATCGGCAACACTTGATTTAACAGATATGAAAAACTCGGTTAAATGGACTGTTGATCTGGGTGATGGCCATGCAGGGCCGGTGGTTTTTGACGGCATGGTGTATATCCTCGATTATGATGAAACAAGGAAGGCAGATACATTAAGGTGCTTTTCCCTGGAAACCGGGAAGGAAATCTGGCGAAGGTGGTACAATGTCATTGTGCAGAAAAATCATGGTATGTCCAGAACAATCCCGGCAGTAAACGATTCATACATTGTAACGCTTGGCCCGCAGTGCCACGTTATGTGCCTGGACAGAAAAACCGGGGATCTTCTGTGGTCATTAGATCTGGTAAAAGAATTCAATACAGAAGTGCCCCTGTGGTATGCCGGGCAGTGCCCCTTGATAGACAGGGGCATGGCGATTATTGCACCTGGCGGAAAAAGCCTGATTGCAGCAATAGACTTAAAAACCGGCAAAACCCTGTGGGAGGTTCCCAACAAAAATTCATGGGCAATGTCACATTCTTCGATAATGCCCGGCATCATTCACGGTCAGCGGACATATGTTTACAGCGCATCGGGTGGCGTTATCGGCATTTCAGCAATGGAAGGGTCAGCGGGAGAGGTTCTGTGGGAATCGGATGTGTGGAAGCAAAACATTGTTGCACCATCGCCCGTAATACTCAAGGACAACCGGATTTTCCTGTGCGCAGGCTATGGCGCTGGAAGCATGATGATACAGGTTAATAAAAACGGCGATAAGTATGAAGTGGAAAAACTCGATGAGTACAAGCCGGATCAGGGCATGGCCCTTGAGCAGCAGACTGCGGTATACTACAAGGATCATCTTTTTGGAATCATGCCCAATGATGCAGGCGTTATGAGGAACAGATTTGTTTGCTACAGCCCGGATAACCTGCGAAAACCAGTATGGGTAAGCAGTAAAAAAAGCAGATTTGGACTTGGGCCTTTTATGGTGATTGACGACAAGTTTTTCATATTAAATGATGATGCAACCCTGAGCGTTGTCAGCGCATCAACCACGAAATTTGAAGAACTTCATAAAGTTAACTTTTTTAAAGGGCATGATGCATGGGCGCCCATGGCCTACTCAAAAGGAAAGCTACTGCTGCGGGATGAAAAAAAGATGGCCTGTATTTCCATTGGCAAATAAAAGGTTTAATCATGGAAAAAACTTTCAAAAACTTACTTTTAGTTATCTGTGCAGTACTCACAGGCCTTGGGCTGTATTTATTTAAAGTAAAAGAAAGTCAACCGGAAAACAAGTTCAGGTATGATCTGGATGAGTACTCCCAGGTAGACGAGAAGCAAATCAAGTATAGAGAAATTGATGGTTTATCTGTTTATCCAGAAAGCAAAAAAGCAAAAGAACTCCTTGCGATCACCATTGACGAACATGATAATATTTATGTGAGTGAAAAAAACAGCATCCTCGTCTTTGATAAGGGCTACAGGCAAATCCGCAGTATTCGTACAAATAAACCCGCTCACTGCATGGAGGCTGGTGGTGATGGTTTGATTTACGCTGATTACAAGGCAGAAGTCGCGGTTTATAACCAGGCGGGAAAAGTAATTAGCAAACTGAAATTTGATAAAGATAAGTCGATTATAACTGCAATTTGCAGTACTGAAGATTATGTCTTTGTTGCAGATGCAGGAACACGAAAACTAAAGCGATTTTTAAAGGATAAGGGCAATCCAGGTAAGTTTTTGCAGAACGAAGATATTGCAGATCGCTTTAGTAAATTTATTATTCCAAGTGCTTACTTTGATATTAAAAACGGGCCAAACGAAACAATATGGGTTGTGAACCCTGGCAAACACACGCTTGAAAACTACTCATACACTGGCGTGCTGCTAACATCATGGACAAGACCCTCTATCAAGATTGAAGGTTTCAGCGGGTGCTGCAACCCGGTTCATATTGCAGTGGGCACAGGCGGCAATATTTTCACAAGTGAAAAGGGTATCAACAGGATAAAGGAGTACTCACCAAAGGGAGAGCTGCTTGGCGTGGTTGTCGGCCCGCAGGGGATTGGGTATTATCTTGAGCATCCTGATATTGCAGTAAACTCCAGTGGCGTTGTTTTTCTGTTGGATAACAGGGCCAAAAAAATAAGGATGTTTAAACGCATATGAATCGTCGTGACTTTATAAAAAGCACATTTAGAATCGGGGCCGGATTTGGGATTTTTATTTTTGGGGGGTTTCTCATCAAAAATAAATCGAGTGTTGATCCGTGCATTGATTAGAACAGGCTCTGCGCAAAATGCAGTATTCTTCATGACTGCGATGAGCCGGAAGC
>JAOZSB010000369.1 GCA_029939895.1 Desulfobacterales bacterium | reverse complement strand
CTAGTGCCCAAATCCAATTGAAATTATTCGATTTTTAACGGGACACTACTGAAACCACATATACATTTACTTCTTTCAACAACAATTGAGTTTTTGTCTGGGTTATAAGTAATCCTGGTGTTATATTTTTCTTCTTTTTCATTTAGGTTAATAAAAAAATCGTTTATGGACTCAGATTGGTTCCAGATGTCTTTTACAAAATTTGACCATGATTTTCCGCAACACTGCTTTCCGCATTCAATTAAAACTTTTTCAGCATTTTCACTGCCTATGCTTTTATCCATTCTGGTCATCACGGTTTCAACATATTTGGTTTGTTCAGGCTTTTTGAGTTTTGGGAAATTTTTAGAATCATAGAGGATATCCTCCATCTCTTTTTCATGCCCCTGCTTCCTTAAATGCTTTGTAATTCTGCCTAATCGGCCACCTTCTAAATATTCCATATCATTATCCGTTTATGTGTAAGTGGTTTTAGCTGCCTGTAGTTCCTTGGATGTTTAACAAAAAAAGTAAACCGTTCCCTTTGGATCTACAGGTTGTCTGGTGCATTATTTCTTATACTCCTTTAGAACCTTTTCAATGGCAGCAACAGCATTCTTTACACCATTGTCATCCTGAATTTGCTGACTGAGTTTCACGGATTGTTCCTGCATCTTTAAATTATTTGAGACTTCATTGAGGGCGTTGCCCAGCCTGCTGACAGAAAGTTTTTTTTGCGGGATTGGCTTGGGGCCCACGCCCAGGGAATGGATGCGTTCTCCCCAGAATGGCTGATCCGCAATAAATGGACAAATAACCATTGGTTTACCCGCAAGCAGGGCTGCGCCTCTAGTGCCGGCTCCACCGTGATGAACAATAGCCGACATGCGCGGAAAAAGCCAGCTATGCGGAGCCATATCAATTTCCAGGATACCGTCAGGTAGATGGGAGGCTTTGATGCCACCACGACCAGTGGATAGAATTCCACGCAAATTATTTTTTTGCAGTGCTTCAATGGCAATATTTGCCAGTCGTTCCGGGTTGCGGCCCACCATGCTGCCGAATCCTATATATACGGGAGGCTCGCCTTCTTCAAGAAAAGTCTGTAGTTGAAGCGAAGGCTTCCACTGGCTCATTGGGTCTAAAAACCAGTACCCATTGACGCTTACGTGGTCAGGCCAGTCACCAGGACGTGGAATAACGTGGGGGCTGTATCCGTGGAGGATTGGAACAGGTTTCCCTTTTGCAGTGTACAGCATTCCAGAGGATTTTGGGAAGCTATCCAGATCTAGCATGTCCTTCCGAAAATCATTTACGATTTTGCTATACATCCTCACTCCCAGGCTGATTAAAGAATATGTGGCTCGGTTGTACCAGCCGCCAAGCTTGAGTGACGGCACTCCTGCGATGGGAAATTCGCTTGTCGGTACAATCATGGGTTGAAGATTTGCCATTATCGCAGGTATGTTTAATTTTTCTGCAATCGATACTGCACCCGATGCTTTTGGATGGAAGACAACAATATCTGGATCGGCAGCCTGTGCAGCTTTCCATGAATCAATAATCATTTCTTTTGTAAGCGGTTTGAGGTATTTTTTTATCTTCAGCACAGTTCGAAGCACACCCAGCAATCCAACGGTATCCTCAATGGCATCACGTCCCACATCGGTATCCATCAGGCGGAGCAACTCATCGGTCATGTAGCCATATTCAATACCGTGACTAGTAATAAAGGGTTCGAACCTGCATGCCGTGCAGATAGTCACAACGTGTCCCGCAGCTTTCAGTCCTTTTCCCAATGCAACATATGGCTGTACATCTCCAAGCGAGCCAAAAGTTATGATTAAAATCTTCATGGCTTCCTTCTCTTTCGCGGGTTGCGTTCAGCGATTTAAAAGTAACATCTTTTTGATAAAGGCTATAACTATATATTGATATGCAGTTTTAATTTCCGATCCTTTTTTATCATCTCCAGATTTTTTCTAAGCTTTGCCCAGTAATTATGATCCTTTGCAAATATTGCCGATTCAATCTGCTCAACTAAATCCGGGGGCTGATTACTTAAAATTTTTTGGACGTTCAACCAGTTCTGGCTTTCACGATCATTGATACTAAGGCCGTATATCCATATTACGTCAGCATATGGTTCCAGCAAATCGATCATCTGAATCGCATCGGTGATATAAGGAACAATCGGGCAAAGTAATGCCCCGGTTCTTACCCCTGCTTCTTTCAATTGACGAAGAGCCTCAATCCTTTTTTCGGTGTCTATGGTATTGGCTTCAAACAGCCTGCGTGTTTGATTATCATTAAATGCTACTGAAACGCTGATTGCAGCGTTGTTCATTTCTTTAAAAATATCAATATCACGAATAACTAAATCAGATTTTGTGAGAATGCTTGCGGAAAATCCTTTTTTTAAAAACAGCTCCAATACCTTTCGGGTCTGGCGATGTTCCGCTTCGCATGGCTGGTAGGGATCGGTCTGATAGCCCATATATATGGTTTGTGGAGGTATACTGGCAAGTTCTTTACTTAGCTGGTCAACAATATCATTATAAATGAGAACTTCCTTTGACCAGTCCGTTTCAGCCTGGGGCAGTGCATAGCAATAATAGCAGTAATGTTCACACCCAACGTAAGTATCAACCTGATACTCAATGTCTTTCAATCCGCATGGTAAGAGAACTGGCCTGCTTGAGCATACAGAAACTTCCATAAAATTATATCCCTTTTAATATAAAAACGGTTATCCAACCCGAAATTTACTTATTCGGAGTTAAATGATCCATTTGCCAGGAATTAAAAAACCAGGTACAAAATAAACAGCACCCCAATAACAAAATTCCCGCCACCAAATATTATGGAAAACGGTAAAGGCATATTGTGCTTGCGATGGCAGTACGCAGCACTTATTCCAATTAATATTTTTGCAGCAGCAAAAAAAGGCAAAAATGTCAAATAACCAGCAGGCTGGTAAAAGAAAATCATCGCATACATTGCGCAGAATATAAAAGCCATAATAGCAATATATTGCGATTCCCACCTGTTACCAATCGGGTACTTCATGTCCCTGGCCTGTTTTTCAGGAGTAAATAGAAAATTGATTCCACCCAGCAGGTTCCAGAGCGCAGCAACTAAAAAAATGTATTTCATAGAAATCTCTTTCGTAAATATATCATAAAAAGAAGTAAAACTTGAAGACTTCATCAACCAAACATGCACACTCACCAATGATTTGCAAAAGCGTTTAAAAATATGGCTTTTGATTTATTCCCAGTTAACTTTACTTATTTAACGCTAAATCCGCAACTTTTCAACATTTTTGTGTTTTTTGCACTTTTATTGTTCGTGCAGTGGGTGATGGGCTTTCATGGGTTATCAAGTATCGTTTTATTATTCCAGCTTTGTTGAAAACAGCCATCCCTTCAGTAGCGCGCAGGCTGGGCTGATCTTTTTACTTTATTACGTCTGTGGTTGGCAAATTGCTGAGGGGTTGTGTTTAAGGAATGGGCTTGGGGAAAAGCCCAGCAAAACTTCTTCTACTTCAATATAAAAGCTTCTAAATTCCAAGAATTTCATGACAGGGAGCGAAAAAGCGCAGATCAAAGATTTCCTTTGAGTCCAATTTCTTCTGCTGCGTTTCTCATGCCCATGATGGTTTCGGTGATTAAGTCTCCGATTTCCATGTCCAGTATTTTTGCTCCTTTTTCGATCACTTCCCGGTTTACTCCAGCGGCGAATTTTTTGTTTTTCCACTTCTTTTTTACTGATTTGGCTTTCATGTCCATCACGCTCCTGGAGGGGCGCACCAGTGCTGAGGCGGCAACCAGGCCGGTAAGCTCGTCAATGGCGTACAGGACTTTTTCCAAAAGTGTTTCTGGCTTCACATCGCTGACAATGCCCCAGCCGTGGCTGACCACGGCACGTATGTATTCATCTGGCCAGTTGTTTTCCTCCAGAATCTCACGTGCTTTTGTGCAGTGCTCATCAGGGTACATTTCATAGTCAATGTCATGGATAAGGCCGATAACACCCCATTTTTCAGCATCTTCCCCATGCTTTTCAGCAAAATGCCGCATGACAGCCTCCACGGACAAGGCGTGGCTTATAAGGCTTTCGCTTTTTGTGTATTTTTGCAGTAAATTAAATGTTTCTTCTCGAGTCGGGGTAGTCATGGTTGCACCTTTTTTTTGGGAGTTTTCTGCTCATGGATGTCAGTTTCTGTCACCGTTGCATATAATGCTGCATTAAGCAATGCCAAAACAGCAACATCCCGCCTGAAAGGGCGGGGTGGTTGAATCGAGGATTTGCGACAGGCTGGTATAACGGGCGAATCCGCTTGTGCCCGGGTTTTATCTTTGAAGTAAGTAAAAAACTACTGCTTGAATCGTAACAATAAATTATGCACTTTCACGTTGAGTTTATTTATTAACCCAGGGGAATTCTGGGCCACGGTCGATAAATAGGAAGATGAGCATTTTTTGTTCCATTCTCCCCATTTTGAGGACAACTCTGGATCAAACCAGCCCAGGCACTGGGGGCTGTGCTTTAGATAGTGATCCCTGGAATATAAAAGAAAAATCAAATACAAATAT
>JAOZSB010000368.1 GCA_029939895.1 Desulfobacterales bacterium | reverse complement strand
TAAAATAACAGCGTGTTATATACTGTTTTAAAAAGTTAAACCGGACACTACTGAAATTATATGAATTATTTATTGTTGCTTCAAGTCCTCTTTTTATGTAAATAAGTGTGCAAGTATTTCTCCCATGATTGAAATAACTGATAACAAAGAACATGATGTCGCAGAGTTTTTAGATGCCCTGTCTAAAAGATCCTATTTTTTTGATAGTGGGCTGCGCTTTGAGTGTGTAAGGTGCGGAGCGTGTTGTACTGGCGATCCTGGCGTTGTTTTTATTCCTCAGGGAAAAATTGCAGTAATTGCGGATTATCTTGAAATTTCACATAGGGAGTTGAAAAAGCAATATCTTTACCCATATTCAGGGGGCTTTAGCGTAAGGGAGTTTAATGATGGCAGATGCTTTTTTTTTGGTGAAAATGGTTGCACAATATATCCAGTAAGACCAGTTCAGTGCATGGTCTATCCCTTTTGGTTTGAGAATTTAAAAAACCAGGATGAATGGCAGAGGACAATCCATGAATGCAAAGGTATCGGCAAGGGGCGACTTTATACAAAGGAAGATATATTGCACAAAGCCGGACTTGACAGAGACGAAAGGTAACAACAAAAATGAAAAATATTTCCGATATGAATCATGATATTTCAGGTGGCAGTGAATTTGCTGGGTATAAAAGGATACCAAACCGTGCAAACACCAATTGTTTTGGTTGCAGCCCCAATAATGAACACGGCCTTCAAATGAAGTTTTATACCAATGATGAGGAAGTTGTCTCAATGTTGGTTGTTCCTGACCACCTCTGTGGCTGGAATGATTTAGTACATGGGGGTGTAATATCAACCATACTTGATGAAATCATGAGCTGGACTTCAATTTACTTGTTGAGACGGTTTATCTTCACCAAGTCTATGACTGTAGATTTTCTAAGGCCAATTACCGTAGGTCAGCAACTAAAAATCCAGGGACGACTGGTCGAAAGAGTTAGTGAGCGGGAAGCAAAAATTGAAGGCCTGTTGTATAATGAAAAGGGAAAGCTCTGCGCAAAGTCCACGGGCACATTTGCTCTGTTTACCCTGGAGGCGATGAAGAATAAAATGATGGTGAGCAGTGATGTGCTAAGTGATTTTGAAGAAATCTTAGATCCCAATTTTAAGTTGTAGTAGCTTTTTTCAAAAGTTGAGCAAAAAGACACAATGCATGATTTTGTATAGGAGGCGATTGATGAGGAAAAAAACCTTATTTCTTGTTGCGGTGGTGTTGTTCGTATTTGCTGCAAATGCCTATCCTGATACTTTTATAGTTCATGTAAGCTCTTTCAAGATAAAGAATTATGCCGCCCTGGAAGTGAAACGTCTTGAAAAGCTTGGCTATACAACTTTAATTAAAATCGTTGAACTCGAAAAAAATGGCGTATTGAGAAGGGTCTATCTTGGTCCCTATAAAAACTATGCTCAGGCCGAAGCCATTACACAAAGCGCATTTGAAAAAAAGCATATATCTTATAAGTCTATTATAAAAGAAAACCCTCAATTAAAGCCTGCTGATTCTGTAACAAAGGTTCCCCGGGAGATAAAACAACCAAAAAATTATTCAAAATTAAAAGACAAACCAGTTGAGCAGAAGGAACGCCCAAAATGTATTGTCCATATGTCAGAACTTAAAGGGCTATATGAGGGCGGCTGTGAAAAGGGAATAGCAAACGGTTATGGCAAAGCCCTTGGTTTGTGGTCATATGTGGGTTTTTTCAAGAATGGCCAGCCTTCGGGTAAGGGCGTGCTTATTAATTCTGGTGGCGACCGATATGAAGGTTTTTTTAATGATGCTGTATTTTTTGGGAATGGAACTCTGGAAAAGTCTGACGGGTCAAAGTATGTCGGAAAGTTCAATAACGGTGAGTACAACGGGCCTGGTGTGCTGGAGCTTGCAGATGGTACGATCATTAAAGGTAACTTCCTTGATGGGGCAATATTCGGTAAAGGGATTTTAAAAAAGCTAAACGGGGAATTGTATGATGGGCAGTTCATAAATGGAAAGATGGACGGGGCAGGAGTGTATATCTGGCCTCTTGGTGAACGCTATAAAGGTGAATTTAAAAATGGAAAGATGCACGGCGATGGAACCCTTTCAAAGGTCGATGGGGGCGTTTACGCTGGCGAGTTCAAAAACAGCAAAATGCACGGGATGGGGCAGTATACCAATGCTGACGGTACATGGTACAAGGGCGAGTGGAAGGATAACCAGATGCACGGCAAGGGTAAAGAGAGGATAAAAACTGCTTCACAAAGGTTTAAAATTCGCAAAGGTATCTGGGAGCGAGGAAAATTTATTGCATCAGATAAGAACAGATTCATCTTTTAGTGAGGAAGTAAATATGTCAACCAAAGAAGAACTTGCACAACTGTCAATTGAAGAATATGAAGCCTATGAGGAACGAGTAGCAATCCATCAGTTTGAGGCGGAACTGGAAAATGAAACTGCTGAAAGGCAGGCCTATATATTGCTTTGCCTAAATAATCCATCTGGCAATCCCCCCGACAATTCAAAGAATAAGCCTTCTTCAACGCTAATGGATCAACCCTTGAGGTCGGAAAACTAACGTGACAGAATTAACTGAAAATATGCCAAATAATAAAGGAACTGCCGAGTCGTTGGTTGACCGTCCCCTGGCGGAGAGGATGCGTCCCGGCAACCTTGATGAACTCCTTGGTCAACACAAAGCAATCGGCCCAGGTACCCTCATTCGAAACATAGCTGAAAACGACACCCCCTTTTCCATGATTCTATGGGGTCCTCCTGGATGCGGTAAAACTACACTGGCTTTAATCCTGGCGCAAATGACAAGCTCCTACTTTGTTCATTTTTCCGCAGTCCTTTCAGGTGTAGCGGATATAAGAAAGGTTATTAAAGAGGCCGGTGACCAGCAAAAGCTTCACAGGCGCAGAACCGTTCTATTTGTAGACGAGATTCACAGGTTCAACAAGGCGCAGCAGGATGCATTTCTTCATCATGTTGAAAGCGGACTCATCACCCTTATCGGGGCAACCACGGAAAACCCATCCTTTGAAGTAATCTCTCCTCTCCTGTCTCGGTGCAGGGTCATAACCCTGGTATCTCTGCCAGAAGATGCCCTGATAACATTAATAAAGCGTGCAATGACCGATCAGGAACGGGGCCTGGGACATCTTGGATATACAATCGATGATGATGCAGCTGCATTTATAGCAGAAATTTCCGATGGTGATGGTCGAACCGCCCTCAATAACCTGGAAGCTGCGGCATCCCTTGCTGCATCACTCAAAGGACCGCCAAAGGCTGGGGTGCAAAAAGCAATAACTCTTGAAAATGCAGAAAAAGCGTTCAGCCAAAAGAGCCTCCGTTACGACAAATCAGGGGAGGAGCATTATAACCTGATTTCAGCTTTCCACAAAAGTTTACGGGGCAGTGACCCAGATGCAGCCCTGTACTGGCTGGCAAGGATGCTAGAAGCGGGTGAAAATCCTCTTTACATAGCCAGGCGCATGGTACGATTTGCATCCGAAGATGTTGGTAATGCTGATCCCAACGCACTCCACGTAGCAGTTAACGCATTGGAGTCATTCAGATTTTTGGGACACCCCGAAGGAGAGCTCGCACTTGCCCAGGCTGCCTGTTACCTGGCCACAGCACCCAAAAGCAACAGCATTTACATGGCATTTAAAAAAGCACAGACACTTGCAGTAAATAAAGGCTCCCTGCCAGTCCCGCTGCACATAAGAAATGCGCCCACAAAGCTCATGGAAGACCTGGGCTATTCAAAGGGTTATAAATATGCCCACAACTACAAAGGTGGCTTCACTCCTCAAAATTACCTCCCTGAAGAAATAGCACACGAGATCATCTATCACCCCACACAACGGGGATATGAAAAGACTGTCAAACAACGTTTGGACAAATGGCGGGATTTGAAAAAGAAGAAATAAATGGCTGAGCAGATGGTTGCTTCTATGTTTTGTAAATCAGAATCAAATTTTTACAAAACCTGAGCATCTGGCAGATTTTCAAACAGCTCCTCTGTAAACTTGAACTTTTTCAGTGATTCAATAACGAGAGGCAGGGGATCTGCAAAGATTTCCTTGAAATCAATTTCGCCTTTGACCTGAACTGGAAATGCCAGTTGCTCTATTGGCGGGGAGAACTGGGCGTTTGCTTCATCGTTATTTCCGCGGGGGTCAATCCTGTACCAGCCGATTTCGGGTAAATAGACAGCATTTAAACCGTGAAGGCAAAATCGCTCGCCATGGTCATCCACTGTTAACCGCTGGTAGCAAAATCCAGTCGGGATTGAGTTTGCCCGCAGGAGTGCAGCCAACAGGTGGCTCTTTGCATAGCAGGCCCCAGAGCCTGATTTCAGTACTTCCGAGGCAGAACACGACACAGTTGAAATGTTATGATCGCCAATATGCTTGATTTCATCACGCACCCACTCAAAGCACGATTTTGCAATATCATTAATGTAGCCAGCGGAACCTTCAATAAAACTTTCAGAAGCTGTTGATAATTCAGCAGCCTTAGACAGAATTTCAGGGTGCTGCCAGTCGATTATTTCTGTTG
>JAOZSB010000060.1 GCA_029939895.1 Desulfobacterales bacterium | reverse complement strand
GCCTCCTCTGATAGTTTGCCCATTTTTTCATATAAATATTTATTTATGTCCTCAATCGCCACTCCTGCTTTTTGCCAGCGGGCTGCCATCTCTACTATGTTGCCAGCCTCCTCTTTAAAATACGCCTCCCCTGCTATGCCAAACTCATTAAACATTTTTTGATTGGCTGATTCTCGAAGTCCAGCATGTTGCCTTTCTATATTAAATGTATCCTGAGCAGTTTTATTTATCTTGTCCTGGAGCTTTGTTTGAAGTACGAGGGCCTGGTTTTGTTTTTGGAGAAGCTGCTGGCGTTTTGCCATTTCTGCGTTACCAGTCTTGATATTGCTTGCTGAGAATGCATCCTTAAAGGCCTGGTCTGCCTCACCTGCAACTTTTTCTGCTGCACCTTTCCAGGCTTCAGAGTCAAGGTGAACCTTTAAATCACTTAGTCCTGGAATTTTAGAAATCAGGTTTGAGGCTTTTTCAATGCCGGAGGTAACAACTCCTATTGCTGTCATTGCCCCGGATGCAACAGTTTTAAATGCTCCTGTCAAAGCAAAAAGCCCCCGCATCAAAACTTCACCCAGTGCAACCTTTAAATTTACAATAGTTGATTTGAAACGCTCTAATCTATCAGCAGCAGTATTTGTCTGCTCTCCAAGACGAGCTTGCAGCATACGACCTTCTTTAACTGCGGCATTTAAAAAAGCTTGTTTCTTTTCTACGTCTGTTAATTGTGAGGCATTTTTTTTCAGCTTCTTTGCATGAGCATCATAGGCCTTTCCTAAATCAAGCATAATGCCCAGGTTATCCAGAATCATTTTGGACTGGCGGGCAGAAGCAATTGCAAAATCGCCAAAGGCCTCTGTTACGCTCTGGCCTGTCATGCGGGAGGTTGACATGGCAATGCTCATCAGCTTTGTTACATCTTCAGGATTTAGTCCCGTCATCATAGCGGTTCCGGCCTTGCGAACCAGTGTCATTGTATCAACGGTTCCAGCAGAAACCTTTTTCAGCTCGTTAATTATTTTTTCTCCGCTGGCCCCGTATGATGCTGCCATATTCTCAAAGGCCTGGCGTTCCTGTTTGGCCTTTGCCGACATATTGATGATTTCCCATGCTTCCCTGAGAGCAAAAATGATACCTGTAATTTTTAAAAGGGCTGCACCTGCAATTGACCAGCTCTTCTTGATTCGTTGTGATGCAGTTTGTGAACCATCGGCTGCTTTTTTAAATGAGTCTCCAACCTCTGAGCCAAACTTCTTGACCTTGACAGAACCCTTGTCGTCAACAAAAAGCTCAATGCCTAATTTTGCAGTTTTACCCATGAGGTTGGTTCCCTTGCTTGTTTTCTTGGTGCTTCTTTACTTCCCTGTCCACAATCAAAATCGATTCAATTACTGACAAATGTTTGCCTCTGGGGACTTTGTTCAACAGTAAAAATTCTTTCAAAAGCCTTGAGTCAATCTCTCCTGAAGGGCTGGAAAATGACCAGGCGTTTATCGTCAGAAATACCTGCCCTGGGATGTTTTTAATTTTGCAGCCATCGCAATCTGGTATCTGGCCGTCCTCTTTTAAATTGCTTTTGCATTGCTCACAATTTACGCCCGGAAAATCGAGCATAAAGCGGACAGCCTTAATCAGTTTTTTTCCAGATCCTTTTTACGCTCTTCATTAAACCTGGCAGAATCCACTGCCACCCGGTCTGTAAACATCATAAAAGCTGGTGAATACAGGTACAGCATTTGTTTTGACTTTGGGTCGCACTCGATTTCTCCTTTCATGGATTTGAGATTTTTGAGGGTTTTCTTGTTCAGCAGTACCAGGCTCATTAAAGCTGTCTTATCCAGGCCCTTCCACCCTGCAATTACGTGATCAGTAAAAAGTGCTGCATACTTCTCTTTATCCACAACCATTCTTTGCTCAAGTGTTGCCTCATCCCATTTGGGAGTTCTGGCCTGTTCTATAAACGATTCCATAACACCAGGAAGCAAAGGCCGCACTTGGATTGAAAAGCCTTCCAAGCCAGGAAAAGCAACCGTGATTGGCTCCTGGACTTCTCTTGTGTCGATGATGTCTTCTATTCTTAAAGTCATGTTGTTCTATTCCTGTTTGATTTCTACTTCGTCTTTATGCCAATGGACTTACGGTTCGGGTATTTTGGACATCTACCTGGAACGGGTTAAGGATTCCGGTCATGCCGGCTGGTGCAGACTCTGCACCAAGTGCGTCCATTGATAGGGTCATGGGTATTTTGCCCGGGCCTGACATTGATGCTTCCGGCATTTTTAAAACCAGATGCGGGAATGTCAGCTTAAATTCGTATTTGTAAGAATCTTCAATTGTGTTGCCAGTAAAAGTTATATCCATTTTTTTGGGAGTAACTGCGTCAAAGTCCTCAAAGTATCCATGGTTGTCATCGTTGTATTGCGGAAAATTGAGAGACAACGAGGCTGAAGGGAAGCCATTGTCCACAGGTTGCTGCGCAAATCGGGAACCAGCAACAAAGGAGTCTGCATCTAATTGACGGTTGAAGTTGAACTCAAAGCTTGACGGCTTTATCACGTTACCAGCAGCCAGGGCATCGCCTGATTGGTCGTTGAGCCTAAAAACTGTATCACCATTAAAAAGTATTCTGTTTTCTGCCTCACCAACGATGGCACTGGCGATTGTTGTTATGGTGTTGGTGGTGGAGTTCAGCACACGCTGATCAGCGATACCTTCCAATGATAAGGTGGTTGGCTTGTTCATCTCTCCGGCAAATTTTAAGCTGCTGGGCATCCAGGAGGGGAATTCCCAGATTTTGTCTGACTTCTTCTTGAACGCCACGGTCGCAAATTTGGTAAGCTTGTCAGCAAGTGTGTAGCTGTTTGTGTAGGCGGCGGTTTCTCCCTGCTGTGCTGGCGTGCCGGCCGCACCCATAATAAGTGCAAATAAAAAATCAAGCTGATTATATCGCATATACATATCCAGGCTGCCCTTTGCGGTTGGCTTGCCCAGGTCAACCTTGCTGATATACATTTGATTTGCAGAATCATCCTGAATTACTTCCTGATCCATTGTGAACAGTTCTGAAGTAATCTTTATTCCATCACCAGGTTCACACGCCACTGGTGTACCCCATGTTGCTGCCAGCTTGATTGCTGCTAGTACTTCTCTGCCTGTTATGGCTGACATGTAATTTCTCCTTTATGAATCAAATTTCTCATACCTGAGCGTTATTGATTTTACCTGGATTGCGAAGTCTTCACCCTCTACCAGTGTTGACTCGGTTTCTGTTGCTGGTAAGGCTATGCTTACTGTTTCACCAAGTTTGTTGTTGGTCAGGGTGTTTTTTACCCGACTGATTAAATCGAGAATGCCCACAACGCCTGAGTCGTTGCGCAGGATGGTTGAGCCGTCCTCCTGATACTCCATGAATGCTGTTATGTGTACAAACATGGTTGTTGTTTCTTGATCCATTGCCTCGATGTCGTAATCAATCTCACCGTCCTTGATTGTCAGGATGGGCAGGGCCTGAGTTGCATCAAGAAGGCTCTCATCCTCAGAAATCATAATTGAGCCATCAGCAACAAAGGACAGGTCTGGTGCTTCATGCAGAGCGGTTTTTATGGCTAAAAGAAGTGTTTTCATTTATCGCCTTATCCAAAAGTTTGGGTAATTTTATGTTTTTTGATTCGTGCTTTTTTGGTGCCAGAAATGTACCTCATAATATTATCCACGGTTTTTTGTTGCAGGTTTTCTAATATCTGGGGTTCCTGCCTTCTATACTCCGGGCCAATTATTGAGCGTTGTGGAGTACGCAGAAGTGTGGTTGACTTTTTTAAAGGGAACCCAATCGCAAAAAAGAACTTCCGCATCTTTGGAGTAACCTTTGTTGTGTATCCTGCTTTCTGTTTGTCCAGGATTCCTGATAATGCCCTGTGCTTTTTTACAAACCCGATATAACCTGTACCTGTGCTTTTATTGTACTTGTAGCGGATAAGGCCTTTTAGTCTTGCAAAGGGATGTCTGACAATTGTTTTGCCACCACCCCTTGAACCTAAAATGACTTGCTGATATTCTTTATACTTCTGCTTTTTTCCCTTTTCTCCACGCCACTTTATTTTAAAATTTTTGATATTTTTATTACGGGATCCAATGCGTCCCCTTGTCCTGGTCTGATTTAAAACTCTTGTGTGAGGATTTAGTTTTGGCCATTTTTTACCGCCGGTACCGCCATCGCCAATCCCCTCCTTTAACACGCCACTCATGCGAAACATCTCAGACTTGACTGCTGATGTTTTGGCCCTGTCTGCATAGGAGGGGAAGGTTTTTAAAAGCAAATAAAGGTCATCGGGATTTACTTTGCCACGGCCGTTAATGGATGCTTTTGTGATGGTAGTAATTTCTATCATTTTTCTTTTCTTGCCCTTTTGATAGCAGCTCCGATTTGGTAGGGGCCGAAGTAAAACACGACTATTGCAAGCACGATGTCCCCCATGGAGCCAGCGCACGACAGGGCAAAGGCTGACCATTCAGGAAAGTCATGAAAAGCTGCAACACCAAAAACAAGGAAGCAAAGAAATACAAAACTAAACATCACGGCAAGATACCGCCGTGTAATGCTTCTGGCTGTGTTCTCCGATGCCACAATCTCCATGAGTCGAAGGTGTGCATCAATGACCTTTTGTCCGGCTTCGGTCTTTTCTTCCTCAGTAAAAATAAGTTTATCTATGCCGGCAATTGCGCTCTCAACACCTGTCTTTGCAATATCAAGTGCTTTATCAGCTCCGTTAAATCCAAAAAATTTTGCAACATCCATTTTAAGTCACCTCGTATATTGACTTTAAAAAACTCCCGTCAAGGTGACAGTATCGTTGTTCTCCGTTCAACTGGTTGCAACCCCAGATTTGTCGGGCAGCGTCTGGCAACAACATTCTGCTGTCTAAATGCAGGCCTGGTTGTGTCCAGTCTGGGTAGACTCCAATGCCAGTAAACTCTGCAAAACGTTGTGCAGCCAGGAACTGATCAACAACATGCAGTCCCTGGATGTGAATATCACTTGCACAGCCTGTTGGGTGTTGGCCAGTTGGTCTGGGTTCATATCCACAGTGAACAGAAATTGTTCTGCCAACATATGCTCGTAATTTATCCAGGCCCAGGATATGCTGTTTAAGCATTTTAAAGGGATCACCCCAGTTTTCTTGTGGAGTAAAATGTTTAATTTCTTTCCAGTCTGCTGGAGTCATTAAGTCTGACATAGCACTACCCCCTTGTTACCTTGCCGTCATCGCCCTTTAAGCCAGAATGGCCATGGGTGTTTATCGCATCCCACATAATCGCATTATCACTTTTAATTTCGTTAATCTGACCAGCAACAAAACCTGATTTTGTAGTACAGGATGCATTGAATGAATTTACTGCTGTCTGTAAGTCATCTTTAAAATCCTTAATAGCCATTTGAAGCATTGAACGAATTGCCCAGAACATGCCCCCAGCTACAAAAAACTGAAAGCACCCAACAACTAGCCATTTTGACCAGTCAGGCATTTTATACCCTTCTCTTTTTTGCTCTTGATGCTACTATACGCCACATTCCGCTGGCCTGGGGGCCTTCAATGATTCTTTTGACGTACCAGGTTTCTGAATCGAGAATAAAAGTATCCTGTTTTTTTACCTCTGATACATCAGAGTGTCGGATTGCAACCTCCATCTCATCTGCCGGAGCATGGACAGCATTGATTGTCGGGTCAGGCTCAATTAAATTTACAACAAACGATTTAGCTTCACGTCCTGCTGGAGTGTAATTAATGCTTTCACAGCCAGGCAGGGACACGTCAAAGCAGATGTCCAGATTCGTTTGTTGTAATTGTTTTAGAGCCTTCATTTGAGCCTGCTATTTTTTGGTTATGTTGCTTAAAAGATATGAACAGCCAGCAGCAATATTAGAGACCACAGACCCATCTTCATCAAATCCCTGGATTAACCGTTCATCAATATGATGACGGCATCTGAAAATATCTGCTCGTACACCTTCATCCCTGTATTCTTCAACAATTGGGTTGCCTGGAGAATCCTCTGTCCATAGGAAAGTACGGCCCAGGCTTGGCTCCTGTAGGTCGCCTGTATCTGTAGCTGTCCTGGTCAGGAGTGCATACTCGGTACTCCAAAAATCCGTTATTATTGCGTCGTTATTACGCTTTGCAGAGTTATAGACACCACCGCCAATCAGTAACCGCTCAACATCAAAGATGTGGGCAAGCTGGGTTGAGGTCATCTTGTTCATGTCTATTCCGGGGAACGTGTATTTAAGAAGTTCTACAATCTGGCTACAGCGTTTGACTTTTTGGAATGTCGGATATGCAAGAACCAAAGTGTTTGGCAGGATTCCGCAAGCACGGCGGATAGACTCTCGTGCATCATTAACATCGTCAATGGGCGTGGGGTCTGTTCCGCCGACCCACGCTTTGGACACTGCACCGCCATTGGACATATTGGTTGGGTTAAAAAGCTTGTCAGCTATCCGCTTCTCCTGGGCACGGAGGATTATGTTCATGGCACGCTTAACTGCCAGCATTCCAGCTATACCGCTTCTGGTCTCCTGGTCAAAGGTTGCCTGCTCTTCATCGTCTAAGGCCTCTTCCCTGCCATGTTCAAATGTGCTGAACAAGCCACGTTCGGTTTCATAATCGCCTCTGCCGTAGCCTGATCGTGGTGCTCGTGCTGTCTTGGGAAGCTCCAATAAAGCCTCCAGCGGGATAACTGGGTATGTGCCTGATTTAATTTTTGTCGGAAAAAGTGGGAGAAGCTCCAGGCCGATCCTGCCCATTGTATCCCCTTCTATATATTCCATTACAGACAGCCCTAAATCGGGTCTGTATATTGCTGATCCTGATGCTGTTCTTGGCATTTGAATGCCTCCTTGTAATTACAATTTTTTGTCAAAATTTACTGAGTAAAAAGCACTTCAATAAAGGCATTATCAACCCCAACATCCAGTGACACGGCCTGAGCAACACCTGAACCCGCATCCGACAACATGCCCTTTGCAGCACCAAACAGAGGCGTACCCCTCACAATTGCGCTGTCCACAAGGCACTCAACATCAAAAGCACCAGCATCCCTTATCAGCCGGATCGCACCCTTTTGCCCATTCTTAAATCCATACTCGGTTACGCCTATGCAAGCCTCGTCAATGTCTGCATAAACTACTTCAACTGGCTCGCTTGTTGTTTCTGGTTTAATCTTTACCCTTCTGCGGGCTTTTAGATCTTCACCCGCAGTTACTGTCATTTTACTATTTTCTAAAGCCATGTACTTCTCCTTCTATGCTTTTTACTTTTTGTTTACTTGCTTCAAGTACTCTGCATGAGCCTTTGGGCTTGTTTTTATGACTTCTTTAAAAGCCTCGTTGTAGCCGACTTTATTTGCTGTCATGTGAGTTTTTACCAGGTTCATAAAATCCTGCCCGGCTGCTGGTTGTGCTGCTGCGGGATCTGCACCGGGGTTTTGTGCTGATGCATTTTCTTGCAGGGCTTTGAGCATTTCTGCGTGTTTAGGATCAATCGGCTGTCCCGCTGCTGGTTGCTTATTTGGTGATGTTTCTGCTTTTGGGGCCAGGTCTTTAAATGCCTGGTATTGTTCGGCGGTTAAACCCATTTCTACAACCTGCTCCAACTTCTTTGTTTCTTCGGGTCCAAAATGTGCTCCTACAAGGGCCATAACCCTTGTTATTTCTTTGCCTGCACTTGCTGTGGCTTGATTTGTTGCTTCTGTGATAACCTGTTTAATCAGGTCGGGATAAGCCGCTTGCAGGGCTTCCACCGTGGTTATGTCTGGCATTACGTCCTCCTTGATGATTGATTCATTATTTTTTTCTGGATTTATATTGTTTGTGTTTAAAGCTGAGGCAATTGCATCTTCAAAGGTTCCAATTTGATCAGCCAGGCCAGCTTCAACAGCCTGCACACCAATAAATACACGTCCATCAGCCATGTTCTTTTGAACTGATTCTGTTGATACCCCTCTGTTTTTTGCGATTGCATCGATGAACACGTCATAAAGATATTGAAGCTCCCCCTGCATTACCCCCCTGTCTCTGTCTGACAAGGGAGCTGCGCTATGCCCCACGGCTTTGAACTCTCCAGCAGTAAGAACTGTTCTTTCTACTCCAATATCTGAGTCCATTTTTGATTCGTCATAGTGCCACTGCATTACGCCTATGGAGCCAAGCTCTGCGGTTTTTGAGATAATGATTTTACTGGCAGCCGCACCAACCCAGAAGGCAGCAGAGCACATTAAGCCTGAGCTATAGGCAACAACCGGTTTTTTGGAGCTGGCAACAAGGTTAGTAAACTCATCTGTGCCGCTGACCACACCGCCAGGGGAGTCAATATCTAAAACAATGGCCTTAACTTCATTATCTTGTTCAGCCTCTATAAATTGTCTGCTGAGTTGCTCATAATTTGTAGAATCAAAAAATGAGAACAGCCCTGGCCTTTTTGCGATTGGCCCGTGGACTTGTATAATCGCAGTGCTATTGTTGATCTTGTATTTTGGGTTTTGTCTGTCTTCAGACAATCCAAAAAATGATATTTTCTCAGTTGGATTTTGTAAAAATGACTGTGCAACTCGTTGTAAACCATCCAACGCATCAATTTTTATTGCCCAGAAGTCATTATTTATCATCATCCACGTCCTTGTCTGGTTTTTCGTCTGCTTCCTTTTTATTGCCAAGGTTTCGTTCGGGGTCTGTGACTTCTGTAGTCAGGCCTTTTTCTTTTAGTACCTGGATTTCTTCTTCGAGCTTCTCAAATACAGCACGGTAGTTGCCGCCACGTTCTGCGATTGCTTGTTCACGGGTTTTAATGTTACCGGCAATTGCCATGAGATCAGCCTTGACTGCTTTGATTGGCTCGATGTCTCCCTTTGGTGGCCCTCGCCAGTCAGCTTTTGTGTAGATATGTTTTTTTGAATAGAAGTCCGGGGCTTTGAAGTCTCCCCTGAGATACGACTCTTCCAGGAGCATTGTATATATTTTTGAGAGTTGGGCTGCCAGTTGTGACCGCATGTATGAGTATGTTCTCCAGGCCTCCAGCATGGCCGACCTGAACCCTGCAAAGGATACGCCGTCAATGTCCTTGTAAAGTACGGGATATGGAATATTTAAAGAGACTGATACAGCTTTTAGAATCGCCTTAACAAAGGGATCAAAGGCTCCGCTGGGGCGGTTGGTATCAATTGAATGGGGTCTTTGGCCCTTCTGACCGTACAGGACAGAGCCAGGAGAAACTTCCTGAATAGATTCATCAACTGCATCACCATTGCCGTTGGCCGTGGGTTCTGCATATGTATTATAGCCAAGAGCTGCGTCCGGGTTGGGGGTTTCTATAAACAGGGCAAAGGCGGCTGTGACAACATTTGAGACTAACTCTGCATCTACAAAGTCGCTTAAATCCCGCAACTGTTTAATTGCAGGTGCAAAGTGTGACACGCCCCGTATTTGCTCTGCATCGTCCTGGTTGAAGATGTGCAGCACAAGGTGACGATGGCCAATCCTGGCAGGGATGCGTACAAAATTGATTGACACGTCCGAGGTTGTGCCAGCTTTTTTGATCCAGTATGCACTTGGCTTGCTGTTCTTAATTTCTATGCCGTCCTTGATGCTGTCGTCATTGTACAGGTCTGTCGGAGTTTTTACCCGCAGGGGGTGGATGATGTTTAAAGCAAGGGAGTATGGCCGGATCGGGTCTGCATCCATATGCATCAGGATAAAGGTCTCGCCGTGTTGTACCAGGTTGCGCTGTGCTAAAAATTGCAAAGCCCCAAAGTCAAGTCGGCCTGTCAAGTCTGCGTAGGGTGTCCATGCATCAAATGCAGCCTTCTGTTGTTTTTGAATCAGTCTGGCCTCGTCCCTGGTAATACCAAGCAGTTCATGGTCGATTGAAGGGTTTGGAACCAGGCCCGGCCCAACAACCGCCGTGGCAATGGATGCAATCGGCCCTGCAACGTTTGCATCATTTGCAGCCAGATCCATAACACGCTCAACAATCGCTTCTCGATCACGGGCCTCCTGCCCACGGGTAAAGTATTGACCAGGCCGCCAGTTTGCCAGGCTCCCTTTGTTCTGACCACCTTTTTTTTGGATGGAATAATGGCCCGGAGCCAGGGGTTTTTTATGTGGGAACAGATTTGTAATCGCATTACCCACGCCTGTACCTCCCGGTTGCGAATCGGACACCGCCGCAGTTGTCGGTAGATTTTTTTCTCTCCAGATATTCGGCATACTTCATTTGCTCGGACAGGCTTGTCCGCTCAACATCAACCCCGCCTGGGGTTTTTAGTTTTTGGGCGGTTAGCGTGTTTTGGATTGACTGGCCTAACTCTTCTATTTGATCGTCTATGTCTGCCATAAAAAAACCCCGTGTTATGAGTTCAACTTTATTTTAGCTGAAAGCATAGCATGGGGTTTTTGGGGAAAACCTGAAATGAACCCGGGATAAACCCGGGATGAAACCAGAATGAACACAAGATAGCTCTTGACACGGTTTTTTGAGGGGTGTTTTTTTCTGTTCTGCCTACCAATGCTTCGATTTTAATGATGTAAAAAATAGAACATAAACAATTGACAAGTAGGAAAAACAATTTTAATTAAACGTTGAGCCGGGATGAGGAAGCAGTCCAGAAAGAACGTTAGAAATCCCTGATAGTCAAAGAAACGCCAGCTAACCCAAACCAACTGGTTTTGAGACACATCCCGACAGCAATAATTGTACCTCGAATGGAATTATTTTCGGCCAAATATTTTTTTAATATACAAAAAAAATGGTAGCTTTTTGCAGGTGTTTTAAAGTTTATACTTGACTATTTGTTATAATGGCGATAAACAAAAATAATTTAGTAGTTATTGAGGATTCTCGCTTCAATCATCTCCGTAGTGCCAGTTCAATAATTATTAAATCTAATTTAAAAAAACAAATGCATCACGGCCAAAGGGCGTGTTTAAAATATGTAAAACATAGGTGCCTTTGCACCGTTAATTCTAAAAAATGAACAAAAAATTAGCGCAGGTCATATACTGCTAATTATATAGGAGAAGGAGAGAGATCGAATGAAAAATTATCAAAGGGTATTTGGAGTATTTTTTAGCTTAATCTTATTATTTTCAGCAGAGCTTGTTTTTGCAGCACCTGATTTAGTAATCAAAGATTATACGTTTATAAGTTATGAGAAAATTAGTGAAACTGAAATTGATGTAACTTTTCAGGTGAATATAGTCAATAGTGGTGGTGATGCTCAGAATGTTACTGCATCGTTGACCAGTACTGCACCTGCAACAACAGTTGTTGATGGATCACTGACATTTGGGAATGTGGCAGCTGGTGAAACAAAAACGAGTGAGAATACATTCACTATTCGTCAGGGTTGTAACGTTGGGTCTGATGAATCATCACTTAAATGGGATATTGAGTATGAGCAAATTGTTGGTTCTGAAGGCGGAGTAGTTGAGGGGGATGAGGGTGTTTCTGTCGAAATTCCACCTGCCGCATTGGATAAACCTGTTAATGTTACTATAGAGTTAATTCATGAATCAGATTTAGAAATTAAAACACCAGGTGTATGTCAATTTGTTGGTGGTGCAAAATTGGATATTGGAGGTGCCATACTAAAAGATAACGCTGTCATGTCGATACCTTGTCACCCTGGTATCCCCACTTTTGTAGAAGTTCATCTTGCAAAGGTTGTAGAATATGCTGGAACTCAAATGTATATGTTGCAAGGCACTGGCTTTGTTAAAGATGGGGCAATCATTTCTCAGAGCAATACTTCTCCACGGAAACTGACTGATGGGACATATAGTTTCTTAAGAACGCAGAATAATGGATGGGTTGAAGGCGTGGTTACTCGAAAAAGAGATGGAACCCATGTTGAAGGCGCTGTTGTTACACTCAATGGTGGAAACTTTCTGGATATAACTGATTCAAACGGTAAATTTCGTCTTCCTGCTACTTCAGGAAACCTGGTTGTGGTCGCCTCTGGCAAGAGGGCAGCTCAATATGGTGAGAAGCAGGGTCGCCTGCCTTCTAAAGACTCCACTATTACTGTTAATGTCCAAATAGGTTATAATTCTTTTGCAGCACGTGACGAATTCAGAAATGGCAACTTTGAAGCCGGATATTTATCATCATGGACTTCAACCGGGGCAGCCTCAGCTGTACAATCATTAGGGCCGATCAAGCCTGATGAGGGTAATTACATGATGAAAATTAGTAGTGGCGCAGGTGCTGGAGGATTATCAAACTCTATTGAACAAACCTTCATAGTTCCATGGGGTGCAACTACTATGACATTAAGGTATAATTTAATTGTAAAAAAATATCTTGCAAGTGTTGATAGGCAGTATGAGAATGTTTTTAGTGCAACACTGCACACTCCCGATGGTTCAAGAGAAGTAGCGTTTGAAGGGGGCGATAGTGCTAATTTTAAATCAGTTTCAGGAGTGCCGTGTAGCTCGGGAGATTGTACTCTTTGGGGTCAGACGGGCTGGACAACAGCTTCGCTAAATGTTGCTCAATGGGCTGGAAAAAATGCCACTTTAACATTTACTGTACATGATGTTGGGGATACTGCTCAGGCTGCGACAGGCCTGGTTGATGCTATTGAGTTTGACGAAGAATATCCAGCCGTTGAAACCTGGGATTTACTCGTCATTTGTAGCAGAGGTCTTTCTCCTTCGGTCGATGAATGGAGTTCAATAAAAGAAAATTTTAAAAGAGCTTCTAATATGTTATATGACGCTACAGATGGCCAGGTTAATTTGGGTACGATAAAGTTTAGTAAAAACAGCCTCATAGACTATTACCTTGCAGACTTCGTGTTAACAAAAGATAGTTCACCTGGAACATACACTTTTTCTCAGTTTGGTTCGGCAAAAGGAGAGTCTGTGAGGCGAGCATATGTACAGCTAGGTAGTAATATTATTCCCAATGACGAGCATCATGCATACAGTGCCATAGTACATGAGTTGGGTCATTATAAATTTGATTTAGGTGATGAGTATAAAGGAGCTGGATACACTGCGAGATATTGCCGTAGCCAATATCGTTCTGGATCAATAATGGATATGCCATTTCATCATTTGCTTTTTCCCCGTGGAACTTCTGAGTTCTGTACACCTAACGGACGTACTTCTCATCATGATCCACGAGATATAGCTGGGAATCCTGCTTCTACTGAACATGATGACCAGTGGGGCTTGCTCGGTGGCTACATCTCAAGTTGGGAAGTAATTAATAAATACAATAATTCAATAAAGATACCAACAGGTGATCCAAATCCAGGGCCTTGTTCAAAATCTATTGATAAATATTCAAAAAAATCACACGAACCCTTAGAGGCTGACCATGGTACAGCCAAATTTGTAGTTGTGATTGGGCCATAAATTTTTATAAAGCTCGTACATTTTATGAGATGAGACGTTAGCTTTCTATAATAGATAATATAATAGCTAACGCTTCATCAAAAACAAACAAAATAATTAACATATAAAAACTAATTTTAAGCAAAAATTGGTATTTTGGAGAAAAAATGAAGTTTAAAAAAAATTTTAATAAAATTTACATTACTATAATTGTATTATTGGTAACTACCATTGTTGGATTACTTTTTATTAGAAACGAAAAACAAGTTGTGGTTGAAAAAGTACTAAAAACTTCTGAAGAGATTGAAAAAAATAAACAAGGCTCAAGTTCTCAGGAGTCCGTGGCTAAAAAGATAGAAGAATCAAAAAAAGAAACTAATGTAGATAAAGAAAGTATTTCAAATAAATCTACATCAAGAGAAAGCGATGAAACTTTACTAAATAATTTAGGAAGCAGCACACCGAAATTAAAAATTGAAGCAGCCAATAAAATAGCTGATCGTTCTGATAATTATTTAGTACAGGCTTTATTGGCTGAAACATCTACAGTAGCTGAAAGAAGCATTCGCTTGGCTATGCTTAAAGCAATTGAAAAGACCGATGCATCAATGTGTTCCGAGGCTCTTGCCGGGGTGATAGGGTTTAAAAAAGATGGTGATATCCAGAAGGCTGCCAAGAAAGCCATTTACAGGAGTTCTTCCAGGGCAGCTGTAATGGGTTTAATAGAGCATGCAGAAAGCAATATCGAAGATCAATATTTATTAAGAGACGTTGCCAGAACGCTATCAGAGTTTAGAAGACCTAAAGCAGTTGATTCACTTGCTGAAGGGCTTATGTCTGAAAACATTACTATCTTTGTTGGCAGTGCTGCAGGATTAGCAAAGGTTGGAAATCAAACAGCTATTGATATTTTAAATTCATATCTTGGAAATACTGGAAATGAGCAAAAGGAAGAGATTATTGAAGAAGCCTTAAAAAGAACAAAACAAAGATTGCATTAATCCATAATACCCGGGTGAGTAATATTCCGATATTGGATTTATATTCCACTATAAATGAGATTCTTGGTAAGTATGGAATAAAAAACTAATGATTGCTACAAATCAAAGCTGAGATATCCTTCAAGGAACAATTTTGATAGAGGCTTTGCTTGATATGCCAGTCGATGTCTTCCGACCTTGCGCTGTACGCCTAAATAGGCAGGCGTACAGCTTTTAAAATCCACAACAAATTACAAATTTGTTGCTTCAAATCCAAATAAAGTCAAACGGGTTGCGATTTCTGACCTATGACAGGCATTTGGATCTCTTTCCATGCACAGAAGACAGAAGGCTTTACCCTCTCCCCACTTTCCCAGAGCCTGTATTGCAGAATCCTTTATTTCACCAAATCCGCCAAGTATGTCGCCCTTCCACTTGTATTCGATGGATGATGCTTCTAATGCCTTGCCAAGGCGTATTTTGTTGAAGTCTGGCTTCCAGCGGCTGTGTGGTTTTGACCTTACATCGATCACGGATTCGATGCTGTTTTCACGTAACAAAAACAATAATTCTTCCATGGTTCTGCCTGGATAGCCGATTGTAAAAAATTTCATATGCCCTCTCCTTTTAAAGGGCCCCGCCAGAATACAGGCACGGCCCCTGTTTATTTAAAATGGGTTTATTTAGCTGTTGTCTGTTCTGCTGTTATACTTATCTTCGGTTATCTTCCAAAGCTCAGTGTTCAGGCTGATAGACCTGTCAATACTGCCGACAGGATAAGTAGTTGTTTTTCTGCCCTTGGGGGTTCGGCCCTTTAAACCGCCCTTCATAATGTTTTCCTGGATTACATTGAAGGTTGACCACAGGTCGCTTCCTTTATCTTCAATCCGCCTATGACCGAGAAGTTGAGCCGGAGAGATCGGAGCCTGGTCTATGTCGTCATATAACAGCTCATGTGCTGCCATTGCATAAACACCCTTTTCATCGGGAGTCATATCTATGGTCTTCATCCCAGCGACACGTTGACCAATTTTTTGTCCACTACCTGAGATTTCCAGGGCAGAATTGACAAATTGCTCTGACGAAAAACCAACGTGCTGATGCTTAAAACTAAACAGCTCGTTGCCGACAAGCATTCCGTTTGCACACACAAACCGAAACACTCCGGCTATTAACCTGAATGAACACCCCCTGTCGTGGCTGTTATACATCACCAGGGAAAGTGCTTCCTGGTCGCTCAGTCCATGGGTTGGCCATAAAAATCTAACCATATGTTTCTGGAACCCTGCCCGCTCCTTTGTTCTTGTTCCTGCCTGGCCAGCCTGAATGGGTTTCCAGCCAGCACCACGCAGAAGGTCAATCGCCTGCATTGTCGATACAAAATCATACCACTTACTCGCACCATGCATCGGCCTTGTTGCTGCAATTGCCGGTGCTAATTTGATTAAATTTTCGTTTGATAATTCGTTTAGGTCGTTTAAGTTTTTCATAATCTCTCCTGTTTGATTGATGGTTAACTAACTGATATTACACATCATATGGAACAGAAGCGGGATTGTCAAGTGTTTTATTCTATCATTACAGACACTTATGCAATTTTCATCAAATTTATCAAACACAATCTCCCTGTTTTTGAGGGTGTATATATTGGTAAGGGTGATGTTGAGATCGTGGCGTACTCGGCTTTTACGCTCTTCCCCTAAGCCGTTGTTTTTATTGTCAATATATTAAAAATGAGGCAAAATAGAAGTAAAATGAATGAAAAAATAGTAAATGAAGCATTCAAAGCTCTTAGAAGCTCAATACGGGCATAAAAAACGCTATTTTTACTATTCAATGCCCCCTTCTAAAGCTCCATCTAATTGTTGCTTACGGGTTATATCTCCAAAAAAATTATCGATATTTGTTGATACAGCAAAATGCTTACCCTTGAACTTTACAACCGGAAGGCCCATTTTTAAAAAATCGTGATACAATGACCGACTGATACCTTCTGTGCCGCCATTCATTCCGCCGATATAAAGCCGAATATAACTTGCGCCTATAATAATTTTCTTTGATCTTATTTTTTCCATTATCTTTCCAAGTAGCCTGGTCGTTTATATTCCTTACGATTTGACGGGCTTTTTTTATTCGGTCTTTTTTGTTTTACAAAATCATTCGTGGGTAATAAGTGAACACCGCCTCCAGGGAACTCTGGATCGGCAGCTACGTGACAAAGTACTTCACAATCAAGCAGGTGGTTGTGGGTTCCAACAAGCTTCCAGGATTCACGGCCCTTTTCATCACGTATTTTTTCTTCTGCTATAATCTGCTTTATATAATCCTGGTTGGTTTCAGAG
>JAOZSB010000367.1 GCA_029939895.1 Desulfobacterales bacterium | reverse complement strand
ATATAATACTATAATTTATGCTTGAATTCAATATTTTTTTGTCTGGTGTTCATTTTTACACAAATCAATTAGAATCATAGCCTGTAGACATCCGCAAGCACAGTTTTAAAAAAAAATTTAAGTAGAAGTTATGCCAATATTTCTGCATTGACAGTAGAAAAGCAATCCCTCTAAGTTGCATCACATTCAGCATAAAATTTTGACTGCTTGCCACAACCTTGAATCAGCATTATATTAATAAAAGTGCAGTATTAAAATCAGATTTAAAGCTCTCTATTCATCTTATAATATGGAGGTGCTCTATGAAGACTTCAATAGCAACAATTTTTTTAGCTTATTTCCTTTTACAGGCAATCGCCAGTATGAATACAAATGACAATATTAATTTAAATCAATTGGATCAAGATAATGAAACCGCATTTTTTGCAGGTGGTTGCTTCTGGTGTGTTGAGGCAGACTTTGAAAAAAATGATGGTGTAATTGATGTGGTATCCGGATACACTGGCGGACAGGTTGATAACCCAACCTATAAGCAGGTTACAGCCGGTGGTACAGGTCACTTTGAAGCTGTTATGGTGGTTTACAATCCCCGACAAATTACATTTGAAAAACTATTAGATATATTCTGGCATCATATTGACCCCACAGATTCAAAGGGCCAGTTTGTTGATCGCGGAGACCAGTACCGAAGTGCCATTTTTTATAAAAATGATGAGCAGAAACATCTGGCAGAAACTTCTAAAAAAAATCTAAATGCACGGAAAATATTTGCAAAAACGATTCAAAGCGAAATTCTTCCCCTTGGTAAATTTTATGCTGCTGAAGATTACCATCAAAACTACTACAAAAAAAATCCCCTGCGCTATAAATGGTACAGATCAGGTTCCGGCCGGGATCAGTTTTTAAAGAAAATATGGAAGAACAGGGAAATTGAGACAGCCCGGCAATACAGCTCAGTAAAAAACGGAAAGACTTTTGTTATGCCTGGTGATGATGAACTGAAGCGTCAGTTAACACCAATTCAATACAGGGTAGCAAGGAAAAATGCAACGGAGCAGCCCTTTAAGAATAAATACTGGAACAACCATGAGCCAGGCATATATGTTGACATTATCTCTGGTGAACCACTTTTTAGCTCCCTTGACAAATTTGACTCAGGAACCGGCTGGCCAAGCTTTACACAACCACTGGAAGGTAAAAATATTGTAGAAATAAAAGATAACACCCTTTTTATGGTTAGAACGGAGGTGCGCAGCAGGCTTGCTGACTCTCATCTTGGTCATGTTTTTGATGACGGGCCAACCCCCACTGGATTAAGATACTGCATCAATTCTGCAGCACTTAAGTTTATATCTGTTCAGAATTTAGAAAAAGAGAGTTATGGAATCTACATGAAACTTTTCAAAAAATAAAAAAAACTCTTCTGTATGCGAGTATACTGTCTATAATAAGTTGGTCGGTTATTGAAATAACGGACACTTTTTTAACTGCTTGTTTTCCTTGAACTAAATATGCAGGCAATATCTTTATGGCATGTATGCAAATGCGCTATTATAAATCATTAAAAATCAACAGGTTACTGTCAACGCATATTTTCTTATATGTACAAATATATGAAAAAACCTCACGCAATTCTCACGCAATTCTCACGTAATCCGCACACAAAACAAAATGCTCCTCAAGCAATAATTTTAGCTAAACTGGAAAAATATATTGCTAAGCATATTCCTTGTTGATAATATAAAAAGATAATGGATAGAGGTTGAATCCATGTAGCCATCACGATTTATAAGTAATCACGTTTTTAATATTACCTAACCTGTTCCCCGTATTTTGTTGACGCAATGTATGATTTTTTTGACATAAGAACTCTGTCTCTATTAAGTGGAATCATATCGGCTTGCCTTTTAGGCAGCATGATGTATGTCTACAAAAATCGGAAAACCTATCCTGGTTTCAAGCAATGGGCCATTGCTTATGTGCTAAATTTTCTCGGGTTTGTTTTTTTTAGCCTAAGAAATATTCTTCCAGATTTTTTTACTATTATCTTGTCCAATGCTTTTATAGTAATTTGCTTTGTACTTATTGCTCGAGGACTGATTTATTTTACCGAAGGTAAGCAGAAAACCTGGATGGATATCCTCCCCCCTTTTGTTCTGACTATTAGCTTTATTTACTTTGTTTACTTATCACCAAATGTGAATGCCCGAATTATAATTATTTCATTATTAATAATGCTCGTTAACTTACGTTGTGCCTTCATTACACACAGAAAATTGGCTGTTTTATTTGGCGAGAAAAACTGGTTATTAATAACAACTTTTGTGTTTTTGGCTTTATGGCTTCTTTTAAGAACTTCTCTGACTATATCAATTGAAGAAAATATCCAAAACTTTATGTCAGCTGGTGCTATTCAAGGTACAAGTATAATTATGGGTATAATTGGACATATTTTTATTGCAATTAGTCTGATAATTATCAATGCACAGAGATTAGAAAGAAATCTTATCAATGCAAATGAAGAAATTAGAACACTTAGAGGTTTTTTGCCAATTTGCTCTTATTGTAAAAAAATACGAGATGACAAAGGGTTTTGGAAAAAAATGGAAGAGTATATTTCAGAACATTCTGAAGCAGAGTTCACCCATGGTATTTGTCATGAATGTGAAAAGAAATATTTCCCAGAGTTGTTTGATGAGAATAAAAGCTTAAAATAATCTTAAATGTGGAATTCTTTAATCGTTAACCTGTAATTAAATATTTCAAAAAAAAAATGTTACTCGTGGCGGTTGAAGTGCGACTGAAAGGAGCCGGTGGCAGCTATGTGTGAAGAAAAACAACCCAATCTTCGAGATATCTTGTCCAACTTACAAAAACCAATGTCCATTCCCCGGAAGTTATTGCTGGTTATGCAAAACAATCTCAGAAAACTTCTGCGTTTTGATAATTGCTGCGGAAACTTTGGTGAACCTGGATGTTGAAAGTGATCAACCGGGATCAGGTCTGGTCTCATAAATATTTTTTTTAGTGAAATAGACTTCTGCTATAAGTTTACACTCATAGAAAGGCTTTGCATAGACAAAGCTGCTTTGACATATATTCATTAGAAAATTTTTAATAATTTGATTTTATTCAAAATTAATTATGCAGTCGGCATAATCAATTCTTCGGCCTGCGGATTAGCGGGCCCGTTCCTCCTTGGGATACCCTTGGGAGAAATGAATATTATTCTATAATATCTTACCAAAAAAATAGCCTTCAGCTTTCTGTGGCTTGTTTTTCCTGCATGGCTTCCATAATTCGTGCAGAGTTTTCAGCTCTGGCTGCGGGCGATTTATAAATCTCCTGAAGTACAAGGCATGCTGCGCCAAGGGCCCAGTCTGTATCTGTCCACGGATGGATCATAATTTCTGTGCATTCCCGGAGCATCTCATTGGAGTACTGCTTTACTGCTTTCAGCATGGGTTCGAACATCAGATCGCCGGCCCTTACGCCGTTTCCCGTAATGATGATTCTGGATGGGTTAAATATCTGAATCAATGCTGCAAGGCCGAAACCCAAAGCGTTTCCTGCTTTTTCAAAAATTTCTATTATGGCCGGAACACCAGCCTGGGCTGCTGCAAGTATATCTTCGTAGGAGGGTTCTTCTTCAGTATCACGTTGCCAGTCGTCAGAAGCAATCGCTTCCCGAGACAGGCTGACAAGGGCGGAATTGCTTGTATAGGCTTCAACGCATCCGAATTTTCCACATCGGCACTCAGGGCCACCAGTGTCGATAACCATATGCCCGAATTCACCAGCAAACCCCTTTGTTCCCCTGTGGATTTCGCCGTCAACCACAATCCCCACCCCAACACCATCTTCTAAAGTGATTAACATAAAATTATCAATCCCTTTGCCCTGGCCAGTCCAGAGGTGTGCCAGGGTAACGGTGTTTGAATCATTTTCAACATAGGTGCTAATGTTGAAACGGCGCTGTATGAGATCCTTTAACTGAATATCACCTGTTTTATAAAGGGGCGACCAGTGACAAAGTCCTTTTCTGCTTTCAATAAACCCTGGTATACCAAGGCCTATGCCGGAAACCTGATCAAGAGAAATCCTGGCTTCCTTTACGCAATATCGAATCCCTTCTTCAATAAGGTCTGCAATAAATCCAATGGGCCGCTTGTTGGATCTTGCCGGTATAATAATTGAGCTTATCAGGTCGCCCTTCATATTGGTGAGGGCAACACCGATTTTAAAGACAGAGACCTTTACACCTATTGCAAACGCAGCTTCAGGGTTTATCGAGAGCAAAACCCGCTTGCGTCCCCGGATCGCTCTGTCTTCGGTCTCTTTTTCATATATAAGGTTTTCTTTGATGAGTTTTGCCGTGATATTGGTCACCGTAGCCCGACTTTGTCCGGTAATTTTTGCCAGCTCAACCCTTGAAATGGTTTCGGCAATTCTGATGGAATTTAAAATATTGTATTGATTGAGCGTTTTTAGGGGTTCGGTATTTCTTAATTGCATGTTATTCCAGTGCTTTTTTAATTGTTTAAATCAGTAGTGTCCCGTTTAACTTTTTAGAATAGCACCCAACGTGCTGTAA
>JAOZSB010000366.1 GCA_029939895.1 Desulfobacterales bacterium | reverse complement strand
AGCGTGGGAACACGCAACGATGAACCTGTTTTAGGATCAATCATCAGCAAAATCATTAATAGCATAGAACCTTCCGAGCATCGGGAAATCCTGAATCGCTGGACAGCCGTCCAGGTTCAGGAGCAGATTGATTATTCATTAGTCTGGAAAATCATGGCTGGGGTTGCTGCCATTTTTCTTTTCGCCTTCTACTACATGAGCAGGCTGGCCTACTATAACCGGAAAATCAGGCTGGCAAACGAGCAGGTTGAGGCTGCAACCCAGGCCAAGAGCGATTTCTTAGCCAATATGAGCCATGAGATTCGCACGCCAATGAATGCAATTATTGGATTGTCCGGCCTGGCCCTGAAACAGGTACTCTCACCCAAGGTGAATGACTATCTGAAAAAGATTGAATCATCTGCCGATTCCCTGCTTGTCATCATAAATGACATTCTCGATTTTTCCAAGATTGAAGCTGGCAAGCTTACTATCGAGCATATTGATTTCAATCTTAACGAGATGTTGAAAAATGTCCTGGGCATGATTGCAGTAAGAGCAGATGAAAAAGAGCTTGAGCTTCTGGCTGAGATAGATGAAAACGTTCCCCTTGAACTGGTGGGTGATCCACTACGGCTGAGCCAGGTACTTATAAATTTATTCACAAATGCAGTCAAGTTTACAGAGCAGGGTCATGTTTTAGTAAGCATAACAATTGCTGACCAGCCCCCGGCAGAAGAATCAAATCAAACAATACTGCAATTTTCTGTTCAGGATACAGGGATAGGCCTGACTCCCGAACAAACAGACAAACTCTTCAGTTCTTTTTCCCAGGCAGACACCTCCACAACCCGCAAGTATGGAGGAACCGGCCTTGGGCTTACGATAAGCAAACAACTCATAGAAATGATGGGTGGAGAAATCAAGGTTTCCAGTGAATATGGAAACGGAAGCAGTTTTACATTTACTTCCAGGTTTGGTTTGCAAACCCAAAAAGAAGAAAAGACTTTTGAAATTCCAACAGACATGAGTGACAAACGGGTCTTGATTGTGGATGACAGCCCCATATCACGGCAAATATTCAGTCACATGCTCGAACCGCTCTTTTGCGATATTGAAGAGGCAGCATCTGGCGAAGAAGCCCTGCGGGAAATTGAGAAGTCAAATAAAGATAAGCCCTTTGACTTGATTCTTATGGATTGGAAAATGCCGGGCATGGACGGCATTACCGCATCTGAAAAAATCAAGCATGAACTCAACCTGACAAAACAGCCGAAGATAATCCTGGCAACTGCCTATGGCAGGGAGGAAGTGTTTAAAAAAGCTGAATCCTCCGGCATAGACTCCTATGTTATAAAACCGGTGAGTCAGTCCCTTCTTTTTGACAGCATAATGTCGGTGTTTGGAAAAACCATCCCTGGGGCCGCCCTGTATAAATCCCAGGCAAAGGAAAATGTTGAGGGACTGGAAAATATTAAAGGCGCAAGTATATTGCTGGTCGAAGATAACAAAATCAACCAGCAAATCGCCACCGAACTGCTTGAAAGCAAAGGTTTTCATGTAACAGCCACGGATAGTGGAGTAAAGGCGGTTGAATACGTAAGATCTGATTTTAACTTTGATGTTGTTTTAATGGATATTCAAATGAAGGGCATTGACGGCTTTGAAGCCACCCGGCAGATCAGAGCTGATGAGCAGATAGATCAACTGCCGATAATTGCCCTGACTGCTCATGCCATGGGTGATGATCGAAAAAAATGCCTTGATGCAGGCATGAGCGATTATTTGACCAAGCCCATTAATCCAGAAAAATTGTTCTCCACACTGGTGCAATGGATCAAACCAGGTGAACGGACATTGCAGGAAGCAGCATCCCAAAGCCCGGAAGCAGAAATGGAAATTCCCCTTTCAGATAATGTTCCAGGGATCAACACAGAAACTGGAATCAAAACCGTGGGCGGCTCCATAAAGGCGTATCATAAAATATTGAAAATGTTTTATGAGGGTAATCAAAACGCACACCAGGAAATCCAGGCTGCCATCAAAAGTAATGACATTGAAACCGCCACCCTTATCAGCCATTCGATAAAAGGCGTGGCTGGAAATATCGGTGCGCAGAAACTTCATGAAATAAGTGCTGATATTGAAGCATCTCTTAAAAATGGAGTTGCTGATTCTGCTCTGGATTTGTTAACTGATTTTTCATCTGCACTCAATATTGTATTAACATCAATAAAAGGTCTGATTGAAACTGAGGCTGAAAAAACCCCGGCAGCATCTTTTTCCGGCTCCACAACAGGTATTGACAAGGAAAAGGTTAATCAAATTATCAACGCGCTTCCCCATGCCATAGAAACCAACATGGCAGAGGCTCGCGAGCACGTAGAAACCCTGAAGCAAATCATGGGTGATCTCCCTGAAATCAATGCAGTCGAAGAAGCCATAGATGATTTTGATGATGAAGAAGCATTACTGAAAGTCGAGTTTCTGAAAGATAAGTACACCCAAACATAAGGATCTGAAAAAATGAAAAAGCTGTACACGCTGATACTCTCTATTCTGATATTCATTTTATTTGCGGTTCCTGCTGTTTATGGAGAAACCGTCAATCTCAAGATCGGGGCTGTGCGGGCAGGCGGACAACAATATTTTGTTGAACTGCTCAAGCAGGCAGTCACCGCACAGGGACATGACCTCAATATGGAGGTATTTAATAAACTGCCTCAAAAAAGAATCCTCTATATGCTGAAGCATGGAGCATTGTCAACTGCCTGGTTTTTGAGAAAAAAAGAAAAAGATGACAAGTTTGCTTTTGTAAATGTAGGCATAACCAATGGGCTGATCGGACACCGTATTTTATTTATCGGCAAGGGCAGGCAACAGGAATACGATACAGTAAAGACCCTGGAAGATTTCAGGAACCTTGGCAAGGTCGGAGCATTTGGCAGGAGCTGGTATGATGTTGATGTATGGAAACACAACAATCTGACATATATCGAGCGGGACGGAGCCTGGCGGAATAAAATCTACAGGCAAATTGGTGCTGGCAACCGTGGAGTTGATTATTTTTCTCGCGGGTTTTTTGAAATTGCCGGTGAATACAAGGAACACGGCAAGCATGTGGATATTGAACAGCGGCTGGTGCTGATCTATGATAGAGATTTTGTTTATTACCTGAGCAAACCAGCAGAAAAATATAAAGCACTGCTTGAAAAAGCACTCATCAATGCTCGTGAGACAGGTTTAATGGATAAGCTCATGAAACAAAATCTGTCTGAATCATTCGACACAATTGACCTTTCAAAGAGGATTAAAATTCATTTGAAAAATCCTCCTGCAAAGTAATATCAAACAAACTGCCACGGGCAGACTTTTTATGTGCTTTCTGCCCACAACAAAATATGAAAGAATTGCAAGGTCATAGTCTTTACTTTCATACAAACAAAAAGAGAGCATAAATGCCAGCAACACGGTTTATAAATAAAAACTCAATTGCGGTTCAATTGCTGACAGCGGTTTTTTCAATTTACTTCGTCATAACCCTTGTTGTGACCATAGTCCACATTTTAGCTGAATACCGTGATACCAAAACCTACATACAAAAAAACCTGAAGGAATACTACAATACTTTTTCTCCTGCCCTGGCTCACGCAATGTGGGGTCTCGATAGCGCACAGATAGAAGCGATCCTGAAAGGAATGCTTAATATTTCTTCCATAAAAGGAATCAAGCTTATAAATGAAAAAAATGAAATAGTCATGACCATGGGCTCAACTACCGAAGAGGCTGCCGGAGATGCGATCCCAGAGGGAATAAACCTCTTCGGACACACCGCCCCTGTTTTGTACTCGGCTGTTGATACGCAATATAAGGAACTGAAGCTTGGAACGGTCACGCTATATTCAAGCCGGACAGTCGTTATACAGCGGGTCAGGCTGGGTGTTACCTTTATTATAGTAAATGCACTTATCAAAACCGCTGCCCTGTGGCTTATCTTCCTGTGGGTTTCCAGACATTTCCTCAGCCGCCCGCTAAAGGCCCTGACCTCTGCGACCAGGGAAATTGATCTTGATAATCTGGAGGATATGAAGATCAACGCAGAGGTGATTAGAGACAATGAATTTAAAGTGCTGGAGCAGTCCTTCAACTCAATGATTGAGAACCTCAGGGTTGCTGTAAGCATACGTCAGCAGACTGAAATAGAACTGATACATGCCAAGGAAATGGCTGAAACCGCCAGCCGGGCCAAAAGCGAGTTCCTGTCCAACACCAGCCATGAGCTGAAACCCCCCATGAATGCTATCATAGGCATGTCCCATGCAGTGCTCAATACAGAGCTGAAGCCTGACCAGAAAAAATATATGCAAAAGGTCGATGGCTCTGCAAAATCTCTACTTGGCATTATAAATAATGTTTTGAATTTTTCTAAAATAGATTCAGATCAAATGAAGATAAATTCAGTTGAGTTTTTTCTTGAAGATGTTCTCAACAATGTTCATGCGCGGTATTATGACAGTGCGCAGAAAGGAAAGCTTGGATTTTCTGTGGAGATTTCTGACACTGTTCCAAATGCACTTACTGGCGACCAGAACCGGCTGGAAGAAGTTTTGGGCCACTTGCTGTC
>JAOZSB010000365.1 GCA_029939895.1 Desulfobacterales bacterium | reverse complement strand
ACTGTCTTTATCGAAATCAAGCTGCTGGTGAGCGACAATCCCGCCCAGGTGGCTCAACTGAGAAAAATCAAACTATTATCAGATCAATGGATTGGTAAGGCTGCAGAGCCTGAAATTAATATGCGGCGGGAAATAAACAAAAACTCGGTTTCCTTAATAGATATTGCCAGATCCATCCAGACCGGAAAAGGAAAGGCTGCCATAGATGAACTCCGAAGCAAGCTGGCGGAATTTGTTCATGAGGAGAGACGGTTGATGGGCAAAAGAGAAATGGTAACTAATGATATTATCAGTTTAGTAATTGCTGTCACAGTATTGGGAACGCTATTTGCCATTATCATGGGTACCACCATGTCTGTCCTGATTACACGTGTCCTTTTCAGTCAGATTGGCGGTGAGCCTTCGACAATAGATGATATTGCAGAAAAGGTTGCAAAGGGGAACATTCAATTCAGCTTCATGGATAAAGATAAACCAACAGGGGTTTATGCATCATTAAAGAGGCTGGTCGATTCATTGAAAAAAATCGAGGGCCAGACCAATCGAATTGCCCTTGGTGATTACTCTGAATTGGTAGCAATACGTTCTGAAGAAGACACCTTGAGTGTTTCTCTAAATAATATGACAAAAATCCTGAGAGAAATTACTGCTGAAAATCAAAAACAGGACTGGATTCAAAATGGTATATCCCAATTAACTCAGCAGATGCTGGGTGAACAGGATATGACGCAGTTAACCCGGAGTATTATTGGTTTTCTTACAGAATATCTGGATGCCCAGGTGGGTGTTTTTTATTTAATGCAGACAGATCGCCTTGTTTTATCCAGCAGTTATGCATACAGCAAGGACAGCAATAATTATAAGGACCTGGAAATAGGAGAAGGGCTGGTTGGACAGGCTGCCCATGAAAGAAGACCTATCCATTTTTCAGGTATGCCAGAGGATCATTTCCAGATTATGATTGATTCGAGCATGGGCAAATCCAAATCAACCAGCGTTATTGCAGTTCCGTTGATTGTAGATGATAACCTTACCGGTGTTTTTGCACTGGGAAGCGCAGGAGATTTTTCTGATCTTCACCTGGAGTTTGTCAGTTTGATAGGTGACAATATTGGAATTGGGCTTTCTGCGACCCAGTCGCACGCACTTATGAACGACTGGCTCAAAGCTGTCCAGGATCAGGCAGAGGAGCTGAAAGTTCAACAGAGGGATCTGAAGGTAGCCAACAAAAAGCTGGAAGAAGCAATGCTGGAAGTTGAGGAAAAGGCAGAAGCATTAGCAATGGCCAGTAAATTTAAATCAGAATTTCTTGCCAATATGAGCCATGAAATCAGGACACCCATGAACGCTGTAATCGGTTTCAGCGAGTTATTATCTTCATTGATAACTGACAAAACGCAAAAAAATTACCTTAACTCCATTCAAATAGCAGGCAAGAGCCTTTTGCGGTTAATCAATGACATCCTTGACCTTTCCAAGATTGAAGTTGGCAAGCTTGACATTCAATATGAATCAGTAAATCCGCATATTATTTTCAATGAAGTAAATCAAATTTTTCAGATGAAAATGTCTGAGAAAGAGCTTGATCTGATAATTGACGTGGACCAGACCCTACCCTCTGAGCTGGTGCTGGATGAAACCCGACTCAGGCAGGTATTGTTTAACCTTATGGGGAATGCTGTAAAATTTACCAATACAGGATATATTAAACTTTCTGTAGAAAAGAAATACAAAGAAAAAAATCACAGCAAGCTTGATTTGATAATTTTGGTTCAAGACAGCGGCATTGGAATTCCTGAGAATCAATTGCAATCAATTTTTGAAGCATTTAAACAGCAGGATGGGCAGAGTACAAGAGAATATGGGGGAACCGGATTAGGGCTTGCGATAACCAAACGGCTTGTAGAAATGATGGGCGGCAGTATTGATGTACGAAGCACGACTGGAAAGGGAAGTACCTTTGAAATCACTTTGCGTGATGTTGATGTATCTTCTGTTGAAACTGCACCGGTTTCACCTGAAAAGCCTTTTAGCATAACAGATGTTTCTTTTGAACCTGCGAAAGTTCTGGTGGTGGATGATATTGATCATAACCGGGAATTGATAAAGGCTTCATTGAGCCTGACAGGTTTAGACATCCTGGAAGCTGCAAATGGTAAGCAGGCAATCGAGGAAGCTGAAAAGCTCCCTCCTGCTGTTATATTGATGGATATCCGGATGCCTGTGATGGACGGATATGAGGCTACAAGAATTTTAAAATCAAATCCAAAAACAAAGGATATTCCGATAATCGCCTTAACTGCTTCTGTAAGTGCAGAGGCTCCGGCAAAAATGCAACAACAGGGTTTTAGTTGTTATCTTCCCAAACCCGTTAATATGCATGATCTCACTAAAGAATTATCACTGCATTTAAAGCGGCGTGATAAGAATGAACAACAGGCAGCAGACCCGACACCAGGGACTTCAGCAGTAACAGTTAATGCCGAAGAAATTGACAACCTCCCTGAGTTACTAAATGCTTTTAAAATGGAAATAATGCCTGAGTATAATAATTTCAAAGGCACAATAGAAATAGATATGGTAGAGGTTTTTGCCAAAAAGCTGATTGTACTGGCAGAAACTCACAACTTCAAGCCCTTAAAGGAATATGCAGATAATTTAGCTGAATATGTTGAAAGCTTTGATATTGATCAAATGACTTTTGTATTAAACGAATTTCCAAATATTTATAATGAAATCAAAAAGGCTTAACCCCCTGCCCTGGTTTTTTCAATAATTGCATGGCAGTTTTGCAAAAAATACTGCCATGCAATGACACAGTTTTTTTTCCATCCAGGGACAACATTTCTTCAAAACGCCCCACCAGCAGCTACTTTGCAGCCAATCTTACAATATCATCATCTACAGTTATTAGAATGCTAAAACCTACTCAGGATGCTCTGGATACGTATGGTGATTGCAGGCAGTAAGATCTGCTTAAATCTCAGCATTAGCCAGCCATACAAAAATATTGATGGAAAATAATAAATATGTCTAAGTTCATTATAATAAAAGAGACTTGTTGCATACTTGGTATTTTTAATATATGATGACGCATAATATATTAATATAAATTAATATATATCTTTTTATCATTAAAATTATATACTTATTGCAATTGCTTTTGCAGGATTGTTGCAGATCCCATTGACAAAAATGCACAATCGCAAATCAATTTTTCTGCATTCAGTAATATACAGGAAGATTCAAAGGGTACTAATTCGTTAAAAGGCATAAATAAATGGTAAAACCTGGCACTATGAACATTCTGATTGTAGATGACATGGAAAACATGTGTCGGTCAATCCGTGCCATGCTCAAAATTTTGAAATTCGGAAAAAGCTATACCATTGCCCATAACGGTAGGCAGGCCTGGAAGTTACTGACAGACACTCAAGAAAGCTATGATTTTGCATTTATAGACTGGAACATGCCGGTTATGACGGGCGTGGAACTGCTTGGGATGATAAGAAAAGACAAGACCCTGCGGGATATGCCCATAATAATGATCACCGCAGAAGCCAACATGGAAATTGTAGCAGAGGTAGCAGAATCCGCAATCGACGCATACCTGCTCAAACCGCTGACAGTCAAATCCCTTGGTGACAAAATTAAGGCGGCTCTTGTAAAGGTCTACAACCCTCCCCCGGTGATTTTTCACATGAAACGTGCAAGAGATCTAGACGAAGATGGTGACCCTGAACAGGCAATGGATGAGCTGAAACTTGCAATTGCAGCTGATCCAGAATCATCAAAACCGATCAGGGAGATGGGTATTCTCCTGTACAAAAAAAACGACATGAAAAAAGCGCAAAGGTGTTTTATAGAAGCAGCAACGATGAATCAACTTGATGTATTGGCATTTCACTACCTTGGCGAAATATATTTGAAAAAAAACGATATCAATAATGCCTCAAAATTTTTTGAAAAAGCAATGGAGATAAGCCCCCGCCATGTAGAACGGGCAATTTATTTTGGGAAGATTTTAGCATCAAACGGCCTGGCCAAAAAGTCCAAAAAAGTATTCAACAAAGCCATAGGCCTGGCTAATGACCCCCTTACCCTGCAAGAGGAAGTTGTAGCCTTCTGCATGGAACAGAAGATGTACGACTATTGCATCAAACTATACAACAACCTCCTTTCAAACTACGTAGAACGCGTTGACTTGATTCTCAACCTGTCACTTGCCTGTGAAAAAATCGCGAAGTAACACAGGCCCTCAACCTCCTGATCAAGGCAGACAAAAAAGAAAAAACAAACGTAGACACAAAACTAAAAATCGCAAAACTTTATCAGCACTTTAAAAAACCATACAAGGCTGATGAATACCTGATGGATGCATCCAAACTCGAACCAGAAAACGAGACCATAAAAGAACTTCTGCGCAATAATTTATAAAACCTGCCTGCCTTACAACTTCTTCAACTTACCTGGCTGGTGAAACAGAAATCAACAATGCTGAAACAGAATATTGAATACCCTCCAATGCATTGTCTCTAATGAGTTTATAATCAAAAATCAGTAGTGTCCCGTTTAACTTTTTAGAATAGCACCCAACGTGCTGTAA
>JAOZSB010000364.1 GCA_029939895.1 Desulfobacterales bacterium | reverse complement strand
TTACAGCACGTTGGGTGCTATTCTAAAAAGTTAAACGGGACACTACTGATATAAATGTTATAAGGTATTATGGGCAACAGAAGAAAAACTAGGGAACTGGCTGTACAGGCACTTTTTTTTATGGATATGTCCGGCGGCTTTTCAAAGGGTTCTGGCGATCTTTTTATCACAAGCTTTGAACCACCACGTGAATCGGTTGTGTTTTTTGAAAAGCTGGTACACGGGGTTTTAGGGTCAAAAAAGAGAATTGATCGCATAATAGAAGCCTTTTCCAATAACTGGAAAATCAGCCGGATGTCATGCGTTGATAGAAATATAATGCGAATCGCAGTCTTTGAACTGCTGTTTCTTACGGAGATCCCGCCAAAAGTTTCAATAAATGAAGCCATAGATATTGGCAAGAAGTACGGCACTGCTGAATCTGGCGCATTTATAAACGGAATACTCGACAGCGTTAATATCGCACGAGATGATGATGAGATCTCCGGCATACTTGAAGAAATAGATGAAGATGAAGACTATGACGAAGATATTGAAAAAAGCAGAGCGGAAAAAATGCGTATAGCAGAAGAATTGCGCGATGCAGAAAAAGTAATAGAAGAAGAAGTTGTAGACACAGGAAAGGCAAAGGTGAGAAAAAGGATTAAGGGTAAGGCCATTATATAGCAACCTGTTTTTTTGTTGCTGAGAATATGATCTAAAGCAGCCCGCATAATGGCAGTGCCTGGTTATATTACAGGGCTGGTGGCTCAGATAAAAAAAATTAAAAAAAGGAGAGTTCCAAATGAAAACCCAAAAGGTTATTTTAAACAGCGATGAGATTCCACGGCAGTGGTACAATATTCAGGCCGACATAAAAATGAACCCGCCACTGGGCCCAGATGGAAATCCGGTAACGCCCGATGCACTGGCTCCGGTCTTTCCCATGAACCTCATAGAACAGGAAGTTAGCGACCAGCGATGGATCGACATTCCCGAAGCAGTACTTGACGTGCTTTCCATGTGGAGACCAACTCCTCTTGTAAGAGCAACAAGGCTTGAGGAGGTTCTTGATACCCCTGCAAAAATCTATTTCAAAAACGAATCCGTAAGCCCTCCAGGAAGTCATAAGCCAAACACCGCAGTTGCACAGGCTTACTACAATAAAGAATTCGGCATAAAAAAAATAACAACCGAGACCGGCGCAGGACAGTGGGGAAGCGCACTTTCCTTTGCATGTTCACAATTTGGCCTTGAGTGCAAGGTTTACATGGTCAGGATCAGTTTTGACCAGAAGCCCTATAGAAAGTCGATGATGGAAGCATGGGGCGGCAAGTGTATACCAAGCCCAAGCATGGCCACCAAGACAGGCGCAGAAATACTTAAAAATGATCCAGATACCCCCGGCAGCCTTGGGATTGCAATCAGTGAAGCAATTGAAGCGGCTGTTACTGATCCTTCCGGCGAAACCAGATACTCCCTGGGCAGCGTGCTTAACCATGTGCTTTTACACCAGACTATTATTGGTCTTGAAGCTAAAAAACAGATGGAAAAGATTGGCGAATACCCGGAGATAGTAATCGGATGTGCTGGTGGCGGAAGTAATTTTGCCGGGCTTGCATTTCCCTTTGCAAGCGACAAGATGAACGGCAGGGATGTGGAAATACTGCCCGTTGAGCCGAGTGCCTGCCCAACATTGACAAGGGCTCCCTTTGTATATGATCATGGTGATACTGCAAAATTTACTCCACTCATGCCCATGCACAGCCTTGGACATGCGTTTGTTCCAGCACCAATACACGCTGGCGGTCTCCGCTATCACGGCATGGCTCCACTTGTAAGCCAGCTTGCAGTAGAAGGTATAATTGATCCAAGATCTGTATCACAGTTGAAATCCTACGAAGCAGGCGTTACACTGGCAAGAACCGAAGGAATCATCCCGGCTCCTGAGACCACAAACGCCCTGGCCTGCGTTATTGAAGAAGCACTCAAGGCAAAAGCAGAAGGCAAGGAAAAAGTAATACTCTTTAACTGGAGTGGACACGGACTCGTTGACCTTGGCGCATATGAGAAGTACTTTGCAGGCGAGCTGAAAGATTACTCACTTTCAGAAGAAGATCAGGCAAAGTCCGAATCAGTCTTTAAAGACTTCCCAAAACCGGAAATACTGTCGAGCAAATAACGTGAGTGATGACAAAAACAAAAAAGAAGTAAGTATCGAAGAAATATATAAAATGGACCGGAGGTGTCCCAGGCTGGGACACCCCGTGTCCTATGAATATTGCAGAAACGGAACCAGTCAGGACGAAATCTGCTTTAAGATACTCGACTGCTGGTGGGAGATGTTCGATGTTGCAGCCTTGCTCAGCAAGGAACTGCCAGCCGAAGAGTTTGAAAAACTTGTAGAAGCCAAACCAAAACCAAAAGTTTTGAGTATCCTCGAAATCGTAGAAAAATTTAAGAATAAGGAATAATAAAATGATTTTAAAACAGCTTGTTGTCGGGCCTATCATGGCGAATTGCTTTATCCTTGGTTGCGAGGAAACTAAAATTGCAGTAGTGATTGATCCAGGCGGAGACCCGGACAAGATACTCATGGCTCTTGCAAAGGAAAAACTTACAGTAAAGTATATCCTCAATACCCACGGTCACTTTGACCACACAACCGCCAATGCACGGCTCAAGGAAGCCACAGGAGCAGAACTGCTTATCCATGCAGCAGATGCACCCATGCTTGCAGACCTTCGAGGCGGAGCAGCAGCCTTTGGTATCCCGGCAGAGGACTCACCACCACCAGACAAGACAATCGACCACGGCGACAAAATTGAGTTCGGCAACATCACCCTTGATGTTATCCACACCCCGGGCCACTCCCTGGGCGGCGTGTCCTTTGTAACCGGCAAAGTCGCATTTGTAGGCGACACCCTTTTTTCAGGTTCCATAGGCAGATCAGACTTTCCAGGCGGAAGCTACGACACCCTTATTGGAAGCATTAAAAAAAGACTCTTTGCACTGCCCAACGATACCAAGGTCTACACAGGTCACGGCCCTGCAACAACCATAGGCGCAGAGAGAAGATCAAACCCCTTTGTGGGCGGGAAGTAGCGTTTAGTCCTTTTTACTTACGAGATAAAATTTATTGCCAGGCAATCGGTTTTCACATGCCGACTTGCCTGGCTCTGTTTAAATGGGCCACATGCAGGGCATGTGCGACCCTGCACAGACAGTTGTGCCGTCAGCAGGAAGTACTGCTTAATCAAATCAGCAATTTGTTGATGGTGTCCAAAAGGGCATAGGAGTAATATGGTTCAGGATCAAGTTATAAAAAAAAATATGTATTTATGGTATTGGCGGGGTTGGAGGATACTTTGGCGGGAAGATTGCCAGTACCATCAATAAAAATAATACCGACCATGAAAGTTATTTTATTGCCAGGGGAGCGCATTTAGAAGCAATTAGACAGCATGGGATAAAGGTGGTATCTCCAGGGCAGACTATCAAGGGAGAACCTGCCATTGCTGCTGACAGTGTTGATGGAGTGCCAGACCCTGACTTGTTTCTGCTGTGCGTAAAGAGTTATGATTTAGATGATGCAGTTAAATCAATTGCTCCAAAAGTAAAAGACACAACAGTGATTTTGCCGTTGTTAAATGGTGCTGACATTTATGAACGGATTAGAAAAAATCTTGATAATGGTATCGTGCTTCCTGCTTGTGTATATGTTGGAACCCACATTCAGGAACCCGGTATAATCCAGCAGAGCGGGGGGGATGGAAGGATTTTATTTGGAAAGGACCCTGAGAATCCTGATTTTTATCCTGCTGATGTGATGCGGTTTTTTGATGAGACTGGAATAAATTACCAGTGGAATGACGATGCCCGGCCTGCCATATGGAGTAAGTATATGTTCATAGCATCCTATGGTCTGGTAAGAGGTAGTACTGGGAAAACCCTCGGAGAAATATCAGCCGATGATAAGGCCAGGGCACAAGTACAGGAGATCATGCAGGAGATATATCACATTGCAAAGGAAAAAAATATCAAACTGCCCTCAACCATAATAGAAGATTCAATAGCCAGGGCCAATAATTTTCCCTTTGAAACAAAGACATCGTATCAAAGAGACATCGAGTTTAAGGGCAATGTAAATGAAGGCGACCTGTACGGCGGAACAATTATAAGGCAGGGGAAGCTGTTAAATATTCCCACACCTGCTGCGGGTGCGGTTTTTGCAGAAATACAAAATAGATTGGGGCAGTAAAAAAAGTTTGCCTGTACAGGGTAAGTCTTTTGCTTATTCCTCAGGTACTTCGATGAATTCCCAATCAGGCGGGGATTCATTTTTTTGGAAGTACTTTGCCCGTTTCAGGTACAGTGATGCAATGAGGTCCTCTGGGTGAGAATCAAGAACCTGCTGGAAAGATAAAATTGCTTTTTGAAAATTTTTAGTATTATAATAAAAAATTCCCTTATCATATTCTTCCTGGTTCTTCTGCTTTTTTTCTATTGCATCATTTAAGTCTGTATCAAAAATTTCAAAAACAGAAATTGCTTCCCTGTTTTCTATTATTATAGTGGTCTGCCCCCTTATAATAAGACCAAAACTAATGAGAGTTTTTGAGCTGCCG
>JAOZSB010000363.1:3756-4616 GCA_029939895.1 Desulfobacterales bacterium | reverse complement strand
AGTGCCCAAATCCAATTGAAATTATTCGATTTTTAACGGGACACTACTGATGATTGATATTCTTTAAGGAGTTTTTTCCCTGCTCCTTCTCATATAACTGCAAGTTATTGTTTGTGTGGATATTTACAGGAGGAGATTTTTTATCAGGTACACAATAATTAAAGTTATTAGGTGAGTATATGATTCATAAAAATGTTATCACTAATTTTTGCAGTAAAGAATACACGCCAGTTGTCAGCCCGGATGCTTTTATCCACCCCATGGCAGCAGTTATTGGAAATGTCAAGATCGGCAAACGTGTTATGGTTGCCCCCTTTGCTTCTATAAGAGGGGATGAAGGCCAGCCGCTTATTATAGAGGATGAATCAAACATTCAGGACGGAGTAGTAATTCATGCCCTTGAAACCCAACAGGACGGTTCTCCAGTAGAGCGTAATCTGGTGGAAGCCAATGGACAAAAAGTTGCGGTATTCATTGGAAAATGCGTTTCCCTTGCGCACCAGTCTCAAATTCACGGCCCGGCATATGTAGGCAGTAACACTTTCATTGGCATGAAAGCACTGGTTTTTAATGCACGTGTAGAATCCGGGTGCGTTGTAGAACCAGGGTGCATTCTTATGGGTATTACGGTTCCTTCCGGGAAGTATGTGCCTGCAGGTACGGTTTTGAAATCCCAGGAAGAAGCTGATAATCTGCCGATTATCACAGACGACTATCCTTTTAAAAATCTAAATAGCGGAGTGGTCCATGTAAATACTTCTCTTGCAGATGGATATAATAAAAGTGAGATTAAATAAACCATTTTGCAACATAGATACAAACTGCCATGGGCAGACCAATTTATGAGTTTATATACTGCT
>JAOZSB010000363.1:0-3656 GCA_029939895.1 Desulfobacterales bacterium | reverse complement strand
CTTAAGCAAAATTTGAAAGAGTTGTAAGTTTTTTGGTCTCTTTCATACTAACTGCCATGGGCAGACCAATTTATGAGTTTATATACTGCTCTTAAGCAAAATTTGAAAGAGTTGTAAGTTTTTTGGTCTCTTTCATACTAACTGCTATGGGCAGACCAATTTATGAGTTTATCTGCCCTTAACCAAAATATGATATGCAAGTATCCTTGACTCTCAAGGTTATTCAAAAATGATCCATACTTTCAAGGTATCTCTTTAAAAATTTTGTCTCTTTCAAGCAGATAAAAGCACTGGAGTGTTGTATGAGCAAAGAACAGACGATAACTGCAAACAGTTCCCCAAAAAGCTTCCATTTTTCAGATATTTCAGGTGGTTTTGCTGGTTCGGCTGTTGCGTTACCTCAGGCTATGGGATTGGGTGTTGTTCTTTTTACCGGCATGGGCTTGTCTGCATCAACGGGTGCTATGGCCGGGTTATTGGGTGTCGCTATCCTTTCTATAGTATCAGGACTTTTTGGCGGAACTAAAGCAATGATCAGCGCTCCAAATGGTCCGGTCACCATGCTGTTAGTTGGTGTATTTGCGGGTATGAGTGCAAAGGGAGCCAGTTCTGCGGAGATGCTGACCGCACTGAGTGCGATCTTGATGTTAACCGGTCTTTTTCAACTAACCTTCGGTGCTGTGGGTGGTGGACAACTGGTCAAGTATATTCCTAATCCTGTAGTGGCAGGCTTGGTTACCGGCATAGGTTTGCTGATGATTAAATCCCAGGCACTGCCTCTGTTAAAGAGTATAAATATGTCACAAGGGTTTGACATATATTCTGCTATACCTTTGATAACTGCTTGTTTTACAATTTTTATTATTGCTGTTGTGCCAAAAAAATTTCCAAAAGTTCCCGGGGCTCTGGCTGGATTGATTTTTGGTATTTCCTTTTTTCAAATACTATCTTATTTGACTGGCAACACAGAACAAAGCTGGGTCGTGGGAACGATTCCTTCGCTGACATCCCTGCATTTGGGTATTAGCCTCCAATCACTAAAAACGTTGCCATGGGATATTGTGATCAGTTCTTCATTGGCTTTAACGGTTTTGGCGACAACAGATTGTCTGATTACCTCTGTTGTTGCTGACGCTCAGACAGGCGAGCGGCATAATGCTAAAAAAGAGTTGGCAGCACAGGGGATAGGACAAATCATCACAGGATTGATAGCGGGCCTTGGGGGCGGCGGCACAAAAGGTTCCACCCTGGTTACAATCCAATCTGGTGGAGGCCGCTGGAGCCCGGTTGTGTCTGGATTGCTTATGATCGTGCTGATGCTGTTTGCTGGTGCTGCGGGTAATTACCTTCCGATCAGTGTATTGGCTGGTGTTATTACGTTTGTAGGTATCCGCATGGTCGATTTTAATGTTATTTTATGGCTGAGGAACAAAAACACTCGATTTGACGGAGCAATCGCAATGAGTGTTATCGCCACGATAGTGTTCTCAAATCTGGTCACGGCGGTTGTTGTGGGGGTGACCATAGCGATTATCCTTTTTATCCAAACTCAGATCAAGACACCAATCATCCATCGTAGAGTCACGGCTGAGCACCATCAGTCATTTTGTGCCAGAACGGAAACTGAATGTAAGATTCTCGATGCGCATGCTGATAAAATCATTATGGTTGAATTACGTGGAAATCTCTTCTTTGCAACAGCAGATCGACTGTTAAACGAAATTGAACAGGATATCTTTCCCGGAAGTATTGTCATTCTGCACTTCAGACGTGTGAAATACATTGATCTTACAGGTATGATATTACTGCTTCAGATCGATTCACGAGCAGCAACAAAGGGGGCGACACTTATCTTTTGCCACCTGCGCGAAGAGCTTGGGTTTGGTGAAAAAGTATCAAAAGCCTTTCAACAGATCGATAAAAAGAGTGAGGTTCGCGCACAGATATTTCAAGACACAGACACCGCCTTTGAGCATGCTGAAAATATTATGCTTGAAAGAGAAGGGTGCAGTTTTGAGCAGCGCGGTCGTTATACACCGTTGAAGGAGAACAATTTTTGTACTGGCATGCCAGAAAACATTATTGCGCTTATCCAGGATATGGCAAAACCTGTAGACCTTTTAAAAGGAAGCAGCCTGTTTGAAACAGGGGATTATGGAAAATCCCTGTTTCTGATGTTAGAAGGCGAGGTCGAGATTCAGCTTTCAACCAGTGAGCGAGGCTACAAGCGACTTGCCAAATATGGACCAGGTACCTATTTCGGTGAGATTGCTTTTCTAACCCCCGGTCCCCGTGCTGCTTCCGCAATCATAACACAGGATGCCAGGATTTTGGAAATAGACAGAGACGATATTATGTCGATGGATCACGGAACCAAGGCTGACCTGGCACTTTCTCTCCTTTTTGAGATCGGAGGAACATTAGGTGAAGAACTGCGCAGATCGGCCAGGGATATTTATCGTTTGGAGCAGTGGTAGCTGGGCTGAGGAATAACATTTACGCAGTCTCCCTCAAATTCCTTCAACCTGTTGCGTTCCATCGTTGTGTTCCTGCTTGAGATGACCAATGCTCGGCTTTACTACTGCCCGGTGTTTCATCCAGCGCCACAAGCTTTTGGATGTCCGGCCTCGTCTTCTTTTGTCAACATGAATCTCTGTTTTGCTAATCATTCTATACCCGTCCTCCAGCACTATAGGATTTACAAATAAACTTAAATCACAATTTCGCAAAACTTAAAGATTATTAGCAGTATATGCTGCATGATTTTTTAGCATATGGTCAAAATTCGTTGAATTTAGCCCTGAAATGTGGTAAAAAAGTTTATGTTTTTTCTATTTTATAATGTATAAAATTTCAATTCATCAACCCAGGTGATTCAATACCTGTGTAACTGGCATTATTTACAAAATATTGCAGGTGGGCAAATGGTATCGCGTATAGGATTCAAAACAAAAATTGCACTGGTCAATGGAATAGGCCTGTTGTTTATGAGCATCATAGCTGCGGTTGTGTATGTGAGCATCCAGGTTTTAATCAAGAACGCTGACTGGGTAGCCCATACTCATAAAGTTATTGAGGCTGGAAATACATTAGAAAAGCTTATGGTTGATATGGAAACTGGTCAGCGGGGATTCCTGATTTCCGGTTCTAATGAATACTTTGAACAATATAACATCAGCAATCGCAATTTTACTAAACTAATTGCTGAAATCAAACAGTTGGTGAGCGACAATCCTGTACAGGTTGGCAGATTGGGACTGATTAATGACCTGATGAAAAAATGGGAAAGAAATATTATTACCCCTGAAATCAATCTGCGACGAGAAATGAATAACAACTCTGTCGACATTTTTGATGTGAATTCTTTAATCAAAAAAGGGTCCGGGAAGAAGTTGATGGACGATATTCGAGATGAATTTAAAGCGTTCATCAATGTTGAAATGGCCCTGATGGAGAAAAGAAAAAAAGAAGCACGCAAAATGACTGCAAAAACAGTTAAGCGGGTAACTCATACGTACGAGGTAATTGGAAAAGCAAAGGATTTTCAAAAGCTGCTGCTGGATATGGAGACTGGTGAACGGGGGTTCCTGATCAGCGGAAATGAAGATTTTCTGGAACCATATAAAAATGGAAAAGACAAATTAAATACTGTCTTT
>JAOZSB010000362.1 GCA_029939895.1 Desulfobacterales bacterium | reverse complement strand
ATCAGGTATATAAAAAGAGTGGAATGTTGCATGTTTTGGATTTTTCCTTTAATTTACCCTTATAAGTTTTAAAAACAAAAAAGTGGATTGCAATATATTTCAATTGAATGTATAATCATGAAATAGATTAAATTTAAAAATTGGTTAACAAGAAAACTCCCTTGTGGAATATCTTCTTAAATGATTAGGTCAGGAGGAGCACAATGAGTGATATTAATATTGACGATGAAACCTTACAGATGTATGTCGAAGAATCTCTTGAGCATCTTGAAGACATAGAACATCAGCTATTGGAAATTGAGGAAGCTGGCGAAAACGCTGATAAAAGTCTGGTGAACACGGTTTTCAGGGCCGCCCATTCCATAAAGGGTGGTGCAGGTTTTATGGGGCTTAACGCAATAAAAGACCTTGCCCATAAGCTTGAGAATGTTCTTGACATGGTTCGTAATGATGAACTTGCGCCTAATACAAAGATAGTCAATGTTGTATTAAAGGGTTTTGACAGGCTCGGAGAGCTGATCGACAATATTGAACAGAGCAATGAGATGTCGATAGACGAGCATGTTGTTGAACTGGTTGCCATAACCGAAGAATCCCTGCCAGAAGAGGACAAGGAGACTGTTAACACATATGTTGATGTTCCTGTTCCAGGAACAGATTCATGCATCAATGCACCAGCTTTTGACATTAATCAGGCCATAAAAAGCGGTAAGTTTATCTATGTAATTGAGTACGATCTTATCAATGATATTCAGCAGAAGGGCAAACATCCCCTTGAAGTTATAACCATGCTGCAAAAAAGCGGGGAGATTGTAGAATCACGGATCGACATTGGATCGGTTGGATCGCTTGAAGCTGATGTCCCGATGCGTGTGCCTTTCCAGGTATTGTTTGCCACGATTCTTGAGCCGGATATTGCTGGTGCGCTGTTTGATATTGACGACAAATATGTTCACCACATCAAGCCGGAATCTATTCTAAAAAGCGATGGGCCGTCTAATGATACTTCATTTGCTGCGCCAGTTGAGGCTCCTGTCGAACCGGTTATGGATCTTACAATGCCGGCAGATGAACCAACGACAGAAGTTGTTGCTGCGCCACCTCCACCGCCACCACCTCCACCGCCACCACCTCCACCACCACCACCACCGGTCAAATCGACTCAGGCAAAACCACCGCCACCGCCAAAGCCTGTAAAACCCAAGAAAGCAGCAGACCCAAAGCAGGCAAAGGGGCAGTCTACCCTTCGTGTGAATGTGGAACTTCTGGATCAGTTGATGACCCAGGCCGGGGAAATGGTACTTGGCAGGAACCAGCTTATACAGTCGATAGAGAGTGATAAGTCTACTCTGTCTTCAGAGGCGGCAAAGGTTCTGCAACGTCTGACGGGTGGTGAGGCCGGGGCAATGGATAAGGTCAAGTCATTTTTAAGCAGCATGACCGGTATAATGCGGGCAAGCGAGGCAGCAGCACAAAGGATAGATCTTTCTACATCTGAATTGCAGGAAGCTGTCATGAAAACCCGAATGCAGCCCGTTGGCAATGTTTTTAATAAGTTTCCCAGGGTTGTGCGTGACCTTGCCATGGATCTCAGTAAAGATATAAACCTTGTAATAGAAGGCAAGGAGGTCGAGTTAGACAAGACCATCATAGAATCAATAAACGATCCCTTGACTCACCTTGTTAGAAATTCAGTAGATCACGGTATTGAACTGCCCGCAACAAGGGTTGAGAATAATAAACCAAAGATGGGTGAAATCTCCCTGAACGCTTATCACGAAGCTGGTCAGGTGGTTATAGAGATAAAAGACGACGGCAAGGGGCTTGATGGTGATCAGTTGGCAATCTCTGCCTTTGAAAAGGGCCTGATAACCGAAGAACAGACAGATGCCCTGTCAATGAAGGATAAGGTTGCCCTTATCTTTTTGCCTGGTTTTTCAACGGCAAAGGAAATAACAGACGTTTCTGGCCGTGGTGTTGGAATGGATGTTGTAAAAACCAACCTGGATAAGCTGGGTGGAGAAATCGACATTGATTCAAAGGTGGGGCAAGGCACGACCATAAGGATTAAGCTGCCCCTTACCCTTGCTATTATTCCCAGTCAGGTTGTTACTGTTGGAACCAATCGTTACGCAATCCCACAGGTGAGCCTGGTGGAACTGCTTAGAATACCGGCAGCTCAGGTGCATGACAGGATAGAAATGGTGGCTGGAGCCGAGGTTTTCAGGCTGCGTGGAAATCTTCTGCCCCTGGTGCGCCTGGCAAGAGTGCTTAATACCGAGAGTTTCTATACAGACCCTGAAACCGGCGTTTTAAAACCAAACCAGAGATTAGCACGTGGAGGCGGAGATTCTGAGGCTTCAGACGATGAAAGAAGATATCACTCTGAAAGTGCTTTAAATATTGCTGTAGTTTCTGCCGGGGCTATGAAGTACGGTCTTGTTGTGGACAAACTCCTTGATTCAGAAGAAGTGGTTGTAAAGCCCCTTGGGATGCACTTCAAGAGTTGCGAAGGCTACGCAGGTGCCACAATCATGGGCGATGGAAGCGTGTCCCTCATCATCGACACAATGGGTATTCTAAGGCTTGCAAATATCAGTGCCACGGTGGAGGGTAAGCTTGCAGCAGAAAAGGGTTCGGTAGAAGTCGCATCCATCAGTGCTGACAGGCAGTCTCTTCTTGTATTTAAAAGTGCATCTGATGAGCAGTTCACCGTACCCCTTGGGCTTGTGGAGCGGGTGGAAAAAATCAAATCATCCAAAATCGAAATGGTGGCTGGCAAACGGGTGATTCAATACCGGGACAAGAACCTGCCGCTTTTTTCAATAGATGAAACCGCTGGTGTAAAAGCGCTTGAATATGGAGACGACGACTCCCTTCTTGTTATAGTGTTTGTCATGTCCAAAAGAGAAGTAGGGCTCCTGGCCAGCGAGATTGTTGATACTTACGACACCACCGTGAAATTTGATGACAGCATTTTCAAGGAAGTCGGCATCATGGGTTCCGCCATACTTGGGGATCAAACCACCTTAATGGTGGATATATACGGTCTTGTAAAGGCTAAAAACCCGGAATGGTTCGTGCATCAGAAGGAAGTTATAGAAGGGCCGGGCGGTGCTGAAGGAAAATTGATCATATTTGCCGAGGATTCAACTTTTTTCAGAAATCAGGTCAAGACCTTTATAGAGGATCACGGCTTTACAATAGAAGCTGGCGAAGACGGCCTGGCTGCATGGGAACTCCTTGAGGAAAATGTCGGTAGAGTCGAACTTGTAATTACTGATATTGAGATGCCAAACATGGATGGGTTTGAGTTGACCGAGAAAATCCGTGCTGATGAAAGGTTTGCCCATCTTCCTGTTATGGCCCTGACGTCCCTGGCCGATGAAAAAGACAGGATAAGGGGCAAGGAGGCAGGAATAGACGATTATCAAACCAAGCTCGACAGGGAACAGCTTATCAACAGCATCTGTAATTATCTTAAAACCGAAAACCCAAAAGATGGTGTACCGAGACTGCCTGATAACAAATACAGGGAAGTAGAGCCAGGCGATGTACTTCCAGCTTAATCATTTTTTGTGTTTTTGCTTATTTTATAACCGCAGGAGTACTTAGTTGTACGCTGAGGATTATATTTTTTTTCCAACGAAGAGATTGAGAGTGAAAGCAGTTTTCATTCAGGCACATCGATTAATCTAAGTTAGTTAGGAGGAATATGTCGGAACTACAAGAAGTAAAAAAAACCGGGGGGCTTGAGCTGGCAACATTCTACATCGGCGAGGCCCTGTGCGGGATAGACATCCTGATGATCCAGGAGATAAACAAGCACGTCAAGGTAACGGCTGTTCCCCAGTCACCGGAATTTGTCATGGGTGTCCTGAATCTCAGGGGGCGTATAATAACGGTTATAGATCTTGGCAAAAAACTTGGACTGTCCCCGCTTAAATATAATAAGGAGAACAGGAACATTATCGTCAACGCCGGAGAGGAGCAGATAGGGCTGGTTGTTGACAGAAACAGCGACGTACTGGCTGCTGACTGGGAAGAAATCGAAAAGGCACCGGCAAATATTGGCGGAGTTCAGGGCCGTTTTTTCGAGGGAATTTATAAGACAAAGGGTTCACTGGTTGGCGTGCTGAAAGTTAGAGAAGTAGTAAAACCAGAAGATCAATAGACAGGTTGTTAAATGTCCAGGCTTTCAGGAACCAGCGAATTTACCTGGTTTCCAGGCAGACATTGCAATATTGTGCTTTTAAAAAACCATCCCGGAAAGGGATGGTTTTTTGCTATACTGCTATTTTAAACTATAGCAATTCTTAAATGGTTTTAGCTTTGAGCGAAAGTAGCGAAAAGGTGAGAGAAACAATGATACAGTAATTCGGTGCTGCCCAGGATGGGTGACAGCGGCAACTCGTTGCCGGTGCCCGCAGGGCAGGAGGGAGCGAAATAAAAAGCAAGGGCAACGCAAAAGGTGAACCAGCCACAAAAGAAGTCGCAACCTCTTGTGCTTCGCACACTGGCAACGAGTTGCCCGTGTCACCCACATCTAAGAAATTGACATGATGTTTTGTATATACTGCAATTGATATGCTTTTTAATCGCTAAAACCTTTTAATAGATGCTAT
>JAOZSB010000361.1 GCA_029939895.1 Desulfobacterales bacterium | reverse complement strand
AAGGATGCTGGATCGTCAACGCCCATTGTGGGAATTCTATGTTATTGAAGGTTTAGAAGGAAACCGGTTTGCCGTTTACGGCAAGCTGCACCATGCGATGATTGATGGGATACGGGGAATGAACTTGCTTTACTCCTTTCTTAATGAAGACCCGGAAGCACCTTTAAAAACTTTCTGGTTATCAGTGGATAAAAAGAAAAAAAATGGACATCGCAATCCCTCTGCATTGCAAAAGATGAAAAACCTGAAAAAAAAGATTCAATTCCGGACAACCCTGACAATGGATTTGTCCCAGATTATTGCAACACAGCTATTAAAACTTTCTGGTCATAAGCCCGATGATTCACCAGTTCCTTTTACTGCTCCAAGTACTTCCTTAAATATTCCAACAAAAGGAGCCAGGCGGCTGGCAGTAAATACCTATCAGCTTTCGGAAATAAAAGCTTTAAGTAAAAAATCAGATTCAACCATAAATGACATTCTTCTGGTTCTTTGCACCGGAGCACTTCAAAAGTTTCTAAAAGAAAAAAACGGATTGCCCCAAAAACCGCTCCATGCCATTGTACCCATATCCGTGGCAAGTGCGATTCCTCCTGGAAATTTCATAACCTATGTATCTGCCAACCTGGCCACGGATCTCACAACCCCAAAGGAACAGCTTGCAAAAATAAAAGGCTCGATTGGACAGGCTAAAAAGGAAGTTCAGGAGGTTTCGCCAGCAGCTTCAATTTCTTTTGCTGCAATGGGACAAAGTTTGCTGGCTGTTCTGAGCAAGCTGGGCATTTCTGACCGGATTCCTCCCTCTGCAAATCTGGTGATTTCGAATATACCCGGGCCTAAAAAGCCAATGTATCTGGGAACCGCTAAAATGGTGGCACAATACCCCTTAAGCGTTCTGCCGGAAGCACAGGCACTAAATATAACTATTGTCAGTTATGATGATGCAATTGAAATAAGCTTGTTTGTCTGCCGGGACACGGTTCCTGATATTGCGAGGTTGTCAGAGTATTTTGATCTGACCTATAATGAACTACAAGCCCAACTGTAGCAGTGCATGAGTTTTCATTTGAAAAAAGTACCTGTTTGTACTTACCACATCAATTTTACGAGGCAGGTAAATGAGAACAAGGTGTGTTTTTGCGATGTCAAAGACACCTGGGGACTATTAATGTTTTTCCCCTCTTTGATTGTCACAACTATACTTCATTTTTGATAGAAAAATTCTTTTTTGATTCAACTCTCCCACAAATGCAATACACATCTGTAACGTTCCATTTAAGAGAATGTTACAGGTGTCACCATTAAACATGGGTATATCCATAATTCAAGTTGGTTCAACAACACCCAGACTATGCATTTATGAATAATAAGAAGCCATAATAAACTTGGTGCAAATTTTGCAATTACCTTTTCCAGCAAACTTAAAGCATGAGATTGCTAATAAAATAGAAAGTTTTACAGCCTTTAACGACCTTAAAATATAAGGGAAACAAATTTTAAAGGCTATATTCTACCAGCGCTTACAGTATTAGCTTGCGATGGTTGAAAAAATAAAAACAAGCAAAAGGATATACATCAGATGACTTTTTCAAGCCTTATTGGTTTAGTAAACAATTCCGCGCTCCTGGTGGCGCTGGTATTGATATATGATATGCTGGGAGACAAACTCTCCGCTGACAAACCCAATATTCAGCAGTTCCTCACCGGCATAATCATCGGGACAATTGGCCTGACCATCATGAATACTCCCTGGGAATTTAAACCCGGAGTAATCTTTGATACACGCTCGGTGCTTCTCTGTATTTCAGGGCTTTTTTTTGGCTTTGTTCCCACAGTAGTTGCAATGGTGATGACAGGCGTTCTTCGCCTTTACATGGGCGGAGCTGGTGCTGTGACTGGCCTGGCGGTCATCATCACTTCCGGCGCTACAGGGTTGGCCTGGAGGTATTTTCGAAATAAAAATGAAAACGATTTGACTGTTATTGATTTGTATCTTCTTGGTTTTACTGTCCATGTTGCCATGCTGCTGTGGATGTTCCTGCTGCCATATTCAGTGGCCATCAAGGTGCTATCCAAAATCAGTATTCCTGTAATAGTGATCTATCCTGTAACTACTGCACTTGTAGGCTGGATGATACTAAGCAGAAGTAAACGCAAACAGGCAGAAGAGGCGTTGCTTGAGAGTGAAAAGCGTTTCTCTTTAGCAATGGAAGCCAGCAAGGACGGACTCTGGGACTGGAACATTGTTACCAATGATGCCTACTACAGCCCCGGCTACACAGCCATGCTTGGATACTCATCCAGCGAACTCCCCTCACACCTCCATACCTGGGCAAACCTTATCCACCCTGATGACAAAAATAAAGCACTTCGTGCAAACATGGATTGTGTTGAAAACCTGTCCTCAGATTTTGCGATTGAGTTTCGCATGAAGCACAAAACAGGTGAATGGCGATGGATATTGGGACGCGGAAAAGTTATTGACCGTGACAGTGAAGGGCGAGCCATGAGAATGGTTGGAACCAATACTGATATTACTGAAAGCAAACAAGCCGATGCAAAGCTGATGGAAAGTGAAGCTTTGCTTTCACAGATGTTTGAGCAATCAATGAACAGCCTTGGACTGTTTGATACTGATGGAACTATTATCAGGGTCAACAACGAGTTTTGCAAGATGTTTGGCGTTGAAGAAGAAGTAATTTTAAACTCAGGCTACAACTTATTTGCAGACAAAGCGATAGCTGATGCTGGAATTTTTCCATTACTGAAAAGTATATTAGAAGAAAAGACAATTAAAAAATGGGAGATTGATTTTGACATTGATGTTGCATCAGAATCAACTGGTATGCCCACATCGAAATCCGGCAAATTATTCCTCGAGGTCCATGGCTACCCGGTTCTTGACAGCAGCGGAGATTTAGAGTGCGTTGTTCTTCAGCATTATAACATCACAGAACAAAAAAAAGCTGAGAATGTAATAGCCAAATTCTTTGAGCAGCCAATGAACATACACATGATTGCAGGCTTTGACAGCACAATACAACGTGTAAACACCGGATGGGAGAAAATTTTAGGCTATACAAAGGATGAAATTGAAGGCAGTTCCTTTATGGATCTTGTTCATCCAGATGATGTTGCTGATACAATCAAAGAAATGGAAAATCTTGAAAAGGGCATTACCACTTTATTTTTTGAGAATCGATATTTGCACAAGGATGGATCATTCCGCCTGCTTGAATGGTCAGCCATTGCTACGCTGGAAGACCAGATGATACACGCTGTAGCCAGCGACATCACCGACCTCAGGCGGTCGGAAAAGCAATTAAAAGACAATCAAAAATTTTTAGACAGCATTATCGACCAAAGCCCTTACCCCACATGGATATCTGACACACAAGGCACAATGATACGGGCGAACCCTGCCTTAAAAACCACAATAAACCTTTCAGAAGAGCAGTTGATCAACAATTATAATGTTTTTCAGGACAAACAAATAGAACCGCACATCATACAATTGGTGAAGGAGGCTCTTGAAGAGGGCAAAACTAACCATTATGAGTTGGACTGGTCTGGAGAAAAAACTGAAATAGAGAATTTGGAAGGTGGAAACCGGATTTTTTGTGAAGGTACGATATTTCCTATTCAAAATCAAAGCGGTGAAATAACCAATGCCGTTATAACATATAAAGATGTAACCGACAAAAAAGTTGCAGAAGAAAGCCTTAAAGCCAAGGAAATTCAACTCCTGCAATCTCAAAAAATGGAAACCGTTGGAATTCTTGCTGGTGGTGTTGCCCATGAATTCAACAATCTCCTTTATATAATCTTAAGTACTGCCGAGCTGCTGATGATGGATTCAAAGCCAGAGGAAGGGGAACTACTCAATGAAATAGTCAAAACAACACAAAGGGGAGCAAGCCTTGTTAAACAGCTTCAGGTATTCAGCCGCAAGTCTGAAATGCATCTATACTTAACTCAACTTAACATTGAGATTCAGAAAACCAAAAAAATGCTTATTCGAGTTTTACCGCCCATGGTTAATATACAGCTTGACCTTTTGAATGATTTACACCTGATAAATGCAGACAAGGTGCAAATAGAACAGGTGATTCTTAATTTATGCCTGAATGCAAAGGATGCAATGCCCGATGGCGGCACAATAACAATTAAAACAGAAAAAGGAATTATTAATAAATCCTCCAATGATAAACACGCAGAAATGCCAGAGTCACTAACAGAAGGCAAATGTGTTATTTTAACGATTTCAGACACAGGCAGTGGCATAGAAAAAAAATATATGGAACATATTTTTGATCCATTTTTTACAACAAAAGATGTTGGAAAAGGCACAGGGCTTGGCCTGGCTGTTATCTATGGCATTATTGAAGGTCATGGAGGATATATTTCCTGTGAAAGTGAACCTGGGAAGGGAACTGCTTTCAAGATATATTTTCCTGCTGTCAGTGATACTCATAAACTTTTATCGTCCAGTAACAATCAAGACGAACTGATGCTACAAGGCACAGAGACCATTTTGTTTGTTGATGATGAAAAACGCATTATAAATAATATTGTGGCATTGTTCAAACGATCAGGGTACACCACCCTCTCTGCCAATAGCGGAGAATCAGCTCTGGAAGTTTATATGAATAAT
>JAOZSB010000059.1:10918-16914 GCA_029939895.1 Desulfobacterales bacterium | reverse complement strand
GACTGGAAATATCTATGCTTATAATGGTTATCCGGCCATTAAAGTCTCCGAGCTAAGATGGATTGATAAAACTACTGTCTATATTCATCGGCAAATAGATGGTTCAGAATATTTTGCTGTAACAAAATGGGGTAAATCAAATCCAATAACCATTCAATACGATAAAGATAACAAGTAATAAATTGCCCCTGCCGGCACGAAATATAAAATCCAATTACACAAGTGTAGGTATAGGACGTTAATATGGGAACCCTTATAGAAATCAAAGCATAGAGAGAGAAAAATATGAAAGATGCAGGTGTTCGGTTAGAGCGTGAAGGAAATATTGCAGTAATAGTTCTGGACAGGCCAGAGCGAAAAAATGCCATGAACAGGCATATGTGGGGCGCGCTTTTTGATGTTGTGGCAGAGCTTAAAAGGGATCTTCCTTATGTGGTGGTTATAACGGGTGCGGGGGGCGGTGCGTTTTGTGCGGGGATGGATGTTAATCCGGACAATCCCCAGATTAAGGATGTGATGGATGGTGTTTTAAATAATGAAAGGCCGCCTGTGGAAGCGTTGATTTCTCGCCTGCGGGAGGTGACCGATTGCCTGGTTTCCCTGGAAGTGCCGATAATAGCCGCTTTAAACGGTGATGCATATGGCGGGGGGGCAGAGCTTGCAATGCGGTGTGATATGCGGGTTATAGATTGTCGTGCCAGCATTTGTTTTTCAGAGGTTCGTCTGGGTTTGATGCCGGACTGGGGCGGGGGGGTTGCGCTTACACGGCTTGCCGGGCCTGGCATTGCAGCAGAGTTGATTTTAACGGGTCGCAGTATTTCGGCAGAGCGTGCATTGCAGCATGGGCTTGTAAACAGAGTGAGTGCCGCAGGAAACGCCTGGATTGAGGCAATGGAGATGGCAGAAGCAATTGCTGCAAACGGGCCAATGGCAGTCAGGAGTGCTTTGGAAGTAATTCGTAGAACCCCGGAATTGACAAACAGGGATGCGCTGGCCCTTGAATATGAGAAGGCGGTTTCGCTGATTGTTGCCGGAGAATGCGTTCACGGCATAACAGCGTTTATGACAGGTGAAAAGCCAAAGTTTCCAAAACCATGACAGGGCGTGAAAAAATCGTTTATACTGTTACTCCGCACTGCTCGTCCAGGATTGAGATAAGTCGGTTGGTTTCCGGCTTTGTAACGTAATTTTCAGCTTTGACTTTTTTGCATTTTTCTACCATCTGGGGGTTAATCAAGCTGGAAAACATAACCACATAAATATCTTTTAGTTTTGGGTCTTCTTTTATTTTTCTGCACAGGGACAGGCCGTCCATCTGCGGCATTTCAATATCTGAGATAAGAACAACATTATCTACATTTTTATCAGAATCGCCTGCAAATCGTTTTGTGATATAATTATGTGCGTCTTCGCCGTTTACAAAATCGGTTATATTTTCAAAGCCTGACTGCTGCAACGCTTTGGCAACGCCTTTTCGTATGGTTGGAGAGTCTTCAGCAAACAGGATTTCGAGTTGATCCCTGGCAACTGCCTGTTTTTTCATCATCACATCGTCTGCAACATCTTCTAGGGCCAGGTCTGGGAAAAAGTTTGATAAAATATGTTCCAGATCCAGTACCAGCACCTGGGAGTCATCAACATGCACGGAGCCTGTGAGGTAGGAATTGCATTGAACAAAAGAGTCCAGAGGCTCAAGCTCGTTCCATGAAACCCGGTATATGCGCTTTACGCCCTGTACCTTAAAGCTGTTCACGGAGTTGTTAAATTCTGTTACAATAATTATTTCCCGTTCATAATTACTTGTTAATTTAATTCCAAGTATATCGGACAGGTCAAGCAGGGGGATTGTTTTGTCCCTGTATAAAAACATCCCTTCGATTCCAGGCTGTGATGCTGGTAGTTTTGTCACCAGTTTAGGGTCATACTGTTGAATGGATTGTACTTTGGCTACGTTCATGCCAAAGGGTTGGTCATCAACAAGTACAGTCAGCAGCTCCATTTCATTGGTGCCTGTTTTTAGGAGTATGCCCGTATCACTCATAGTTACACCTTTTAGTAACGGTTTAGAAAGTTAATGCCTGTGCGATTATTCAAAAATGGCAAAAAAAATAAATCATACGCAAAGTTTAAATAATAAGTCATCTATGAAGTTTAAGCATAGTATACTATTATTAGCAACAAAAAAAAGCCCGGCAAACAAAATGGTATATTAAGTTTTACTATTATCTTTAAGGGCCAAATGCAAAAGGTTTATCTCAAGACCAAAAACAGGATCACTCCAATCAGAAGAAAAATGCCAATCATAATCCACGCGCCGGGTATTACGCCTATCACGCCTGGTTCGCTAAAGGTGAAGTCCCACTCGGTCTCTTCATCATGCAGGTTTTCATGTGGGTTTTCAAGCACAAGTTCAAGGCCCATTGACTTGCCGTCCCTGACCAGGGCCTGGGCATCGTCCCGCTGATACACGCCCAGGTCAACAAAGGGTGCTTCTTCAACCGCAGCAATTGCATTTTTTATTGGCAGATCCACAAGCCCGTCGCTTAATTTTCGCAGGGCAAGAAGTACTTCCGGCCCGGGCCGATCCTCCAGCTTGTAGTAAACCACCCGAAAATGCTTTGCAGTTTCATCATCAGGTTCCCAGGGCGGGGAAAGCTGGATTTCAGTATATTCAACATTGTCGCACTTCTGGCACGCCATGATAAGCGGGCTTGCACCATCGGCAGAGACCTGCTCCATAATACCGTTGCACAATATGCATCGCGGTTTTTTTTTCATTATCACCCGTCCCCGGCAGGAATTGTCATCTTTTCCACAGCATCTAAAAACTCCTGGGGTGGGAGGTATGAATGTGCCTTTATATAATGGAGAAGCATTTTTGGGGCGATATAGCTTGTGTCGCCATCCATGATCAGGATCTCGCCACCATCTGAGTTCTGGTTGCAGATTTCGCAATCATGCAGGCCGAGGCATCCCTGGTTGAGGGTTCTATGCTCATAGGCCCACTCCAGCTTTGTCAGGATTTCATCTGCCACTTTCCCGCTTGATAAAACCTCATCCCCAACCCAGCCTATAAGGAGAGCATCAAACTCCCCAGGAACCGAATCGCTGTAGGCAAAGGAGGGTTCGTGCCACCACTCAACTTTTTGAAGGTCTTGAAAATAGCCCATGTTCTACTGCCCCCGTATAGTTAAAGGTGATTGATAATCTGATTATAATATCAGATTTTGGGGATGGATGTCAAAAATTAGTTTTTGGGCATATGCAAAATGGCTGGCACTTTGGGCATGTTTGTGCTTTAATAAATTGCAGATTCCAACACAATTCAAGGGTGATTCGTGCATGAAAAAGCTTGGCTTAACACAACGACACGATGGTCATGCAGAGTTTTTTTTGGTTGTGATGCTGTTTTTATTATGCATTATTGCCGGGATGCTGCTCAGTGTTTCAGACAGCCTGGGGCGGTACCTGGTGCTGTTCTACCTGCCGGCAGCGGTGATATTTGGTGTTGGTGTTTTGTTTGCAAGCTTTCGGGGAGGTGATGCAGACTCAAACAGCGAGCTTGAGAATCTGGGCGGTTTTTTAGGTGCGTGGCTGGGATTGATAACAATTGCGCTGCTGACAAAACGAGGTTTCAGGCCCCTTGAGAATCCCTGGTTATTTTATTCTGCGCCAGTTCAAGCATTTTTCTCCAACAAATATATCCTTAAAATTGCCATTCAAATTTACCTGGTTTTTGCAAACAGATTTTTCCCCGGCAACCCGGAAGCACAGCCTCGAAATCGTGGTTTAGCACCCGCCTGCAGGTCGGTTGATCAGTATCAGGGGACGGTAAAAAATGGGGAGGGTCAGGCCACCCCAGAGTCCGCAATAACAAAGATTGACGAGTTCCAGCGCGTGGCCTGCCCCGCATTTGGGCATGGCGAGGCCGCAAAAGCAAAACGGGAAGCAGAGTTTTTTCGGATTGCCCTTTTTGGCGAGCTTGTAAAAACCGATATGGTAATTGCATGGGCCGACGAGCTGCTTGCAACAGGCGAGGTTGATACTCCGCTCCTTGCTGATATTGCCCTGGCTGCCTCAAAGCCTGTGCATGTGGTGGAGTCGCTGCTTGCACAAATGCCGGAAGAATGCGACTTTACAATACCGCTCTATGCAACCCTCGCCTATTGCGGGTGGCTTCTGGAAATCGGCAAAATACCATACAGGCCACTGCTCAGAAAGCTGGAAGAAATCTCCCACATAAAGCAGTTCCCGCAGGTGCATTACGATGAAATAGCATGGATAGCAGAGGAAGAATACCTATACGGGCAGGATGAAAAGGAGGAACTCCAGCAGTATCTTCTTAACTACCTGCACCAGTTTAAGGAATTTAAGGCCTTCCTTCCGGGCCAGTGCTACAACCCCACAACATACTCCAAAACCATATACACCCTCGACGGCAACCGCATCACCACAATCGACGAATTCTATGACGAAATCACCCGGATAATCTTCCCGGAACTTGACTGGGGCAGAAACCTGGACGCACTCAACGACATACTCAACGGCGGGTTTGGAACACCTGCCGAAGGATTCATCATTGTCTGGAAAAACTCCCAATACTCAAAAAAACAAATGGACAACAAAACCTTCGACACCCTGACATCTATCATCAACGACCACAAACCCGGCGACAACTACGACAAAGACACTGTTGAACTACGCCTGGAATAAGGATAAACTAAGCAAAAGACTTCGAAAAAAATTTAAATTTACTAGGAGAATGTAAGGATTTTTTAGCCAATATATTTATATGCCGCCCTTACAGGGCTTATTTTTTAGGTTATGCCTTATACCCAGGGCTTACGCCCTGGGCTGGTATATGCCGCCCCTGCAGGGCTAAAATGATGCTACCTGGTTATCTCCTGCCTTAATCTTTATCATGCAAAAGATAATTTGAATCGGAACGTTATTTTGACAATCACTTTAATCTTTCGCAACCTCTTGTGCTTCGCACGCTGGCAACAAGTTGCAATCGTTACCCGCAAAAATACAAAACTCGAAGTTTTTTTGCCTGGTGCATCAAGAATCCGATCCTCGTTCCCAGGCTCTGCCTGGTAACGCTCTTGTTGAGGCTCTGCCTCAAAATTGTAACAGCCAATTTTTGACAATCCAAACCACAATTTCTGAGCATTATTTTGAGGCGGAGCCTCTTGAACTGCATTCCCAGGCAGAGCCTGGGAACGAGAAAAATGTGGTGTTGTGGTGAGGTTGCTTTCCCGGGCCTTACAGCCCGGGCTGGTGTATTTCACCCTTACAGGGCTAAATTAATGAAGCAGCTTCCTGAACTTTTCTGCTTTTGGGGATTTTATCCTGTCCAGGATTTCTATTGACTGGACGTACAACTCCCCTGCCTTTTCCGATTGCCCCATGTCGCTGTATACACGGCCCATGTTGCCCAGATGCTTTCCTTCGCCCAGGGGATACTTGACCTACCTGCTGATTTTAAGTGCCTGTTCAAGATGCTCCATTGCTTTTTCCAGGCTACCCTGCTTACGAAGGGCATTCCCCAGATCGCCCATGTGTATTCCCTCGTTACGCCGATGTTTTATTTTTTGGCTGATTGCAAGGGCCTGTTCAAGATTTTCTATCGCCATGTCCAGCTTGCCCTGATCGCAGTATGCAACACCCAGATTGCCTAATTGATTTCCCTCAAGCTCGGGATCTTTAATCTCTTGGCTGATGGCAAGGGCCTGCTCATATTGCTCCATTGCTTTTTCCAGATTGCCTGAATCACGAAGCGCGACTCCAAAGTCACTTAAAATATATCCTTCAAGTGAACTGTTTTTGATCTCACGGCTGATGGCTAAAGCCTGTTCATGATATTCAATAGCTTTATCCACCATCCCCAGGTTGCTGTATGCAATCCCAAGGTTGCCCAAACGAATTCCCTCGCCCCGGCGGTCTTTGATCTCACGGCTGATGACTAAAGCCTGTTCATGATATTCAATCGCTTT
>JAOZSB010000059.1:0-10818 GCA_029939895.1 Desulfobacterales bacterium | reverse complement strand
GGTCTTTGATCTCACGGCTGATGACTAAAGCCTGTTCATGATATTCAATCGCTTTATCCACCTGCCCCAGGTCGCTGTATGCAAGCCCCAGGCTTCCCAAATCATTTCCCTCGCCCCGGCGGTCTTTGATCTCACGGCTGATGACTAAAGCCTGTTCATGATATTCAATCGCTTTTTCCACCTGGCCCAGGTTGCTGTATGCAAGCCCAAGGTTGCCCAATTGAATTCCTTCGCCCTGGCGATCCTTGAGTTTTTGATAAATGGCAAGGCCTTGCTCATGGTAGCCTATTGCCTTTTCAGCTTTTCCCAAATCAATGTACATAAGCCCCAGTCTGTTTAAAAACTCGGCTTTTGCGAGAAAATTATTTGCATTATTAGCCGCAGGCAACCCCATTTCAAGTGCTGACTGCCGCTCAATCCAATAGCCGCACATGTCATAGTATTCATCAAGACCCCAAACCATATCAATAACTGCCTGCCAGTTCTCATTATTAAACTGGTTTTCCATTACCTTCATGATATGGAGGCGTTCCGGGTCAAGGGTTTCAGATCCTTCACGGGTCTGGTTGCTGTTCTTTATGATCATGGACTTGTAATACTGCAATAACTGTTTGGAGTTGGTTGGAGTCGGTTTAAGTTCTTCCCGTGCATAGGTGTGGATCAGGGCGTGGCTTACCTCAAAACGGTCTTTAACCGGAATCAGCAAGCCCCAGCTTATTAGTTCCCCTAAAAGGTTGGTGGCCTTCCTGTCTGACATGCCAAGGGATTTGGCAATTACTTTTTCGCTAAAGGGGAAAAGCGCAATAAGACCGATTATAGCCATTGCCTGTTGAGCCTTTGGTGCCTTTTTTTTCACCTGGTCAAGGCTTCTTTCTAATAAAATGGACACACTTTCCTGTTTGCTGTCGCCAGGGTCAAGTGCTTCTATGGGAGTCTCTTTCAGCCACTCAAGATACTTTTCTGCCTGCTGTTTCCGGTTGGACAAATATCGACCCACCAGGCGTACCGCCAGGGGCAGCCTTCCGATTAACCTGCAAATCTCCTCTGCTGTTGTATCATCATCTGCAAAACCTTTGCCCCAGCTTCGCAGCAGCTTAACAGCGTGGTCAGGGTTCAAGGGAGCTATGTCCTGCTTGCTGCCCCTTGCATCCCCTGCTTTGCGGGAGGTGACTATTGCACCGCAATTTCCGATTATCTCAAGGATGGCTGGCAGATTGTCAGCATCCTCTGTGCCGTCCAGGAGCAAAAGAACCCTGCGCCCGGATAATGCACGCATTGCCCCGTCATGCGGGGTTGGCTTGCTTTCCATGCCAAGGGAGGTTGCAATATGTGCAAGGGCAGTATCTACCTTTGGTTCACGATAAAAGTTGTGCCAGATCACACCATCGGGAAACAATTCCGGGGGTCTTTCCCCCCTGGTCAATTGCCACAACACCTCCGAGGCCAAAGCACTCTTGCCAATCCCGCCAGACCCGCAAAGTGCCGCAATTTTGCCAGGCTGTAAATCCTTAATCAGCTTCTCAACCTCTGCATCACGCCCGATAAAATGATCGGGCCGCTGGGGAAGTTGCAAGGGCGGGGGTGTTATTGGTTCCGGTACAACTGTCGGAGGGGGTTCTGGTACTGGCTTGGCTTCCTTGGCTGGCTCGCTGGCAAATGGGTTTTTGCCGAGTTCTGGTTTTGTTGCTTCTGTAGCCCGAATTTTTTTTGATGATTTTGCAATAAATGGATTGCTCCCAAGCTTTGGTTTTACATTTGCTGGTGTTTTATGTAGCTGTCCAGCCAGCTTTTTAAATTCCTCTTCGTAGTTTTTTGTATCATTAAAATTCACAAATTTTCTTGAACCCATACATGTCGGGAGTTTTGAGTTGCTATTGTCCTGACGGACAACTGGAATAAATTTTGTTGTACCTAAGTTTTCAATTAAATTACCAGTTGCAAGAACAGCCTCATAACCAACACCGCCTTCTCGGTCATTCATTTTTTGCACATAGCATTCAGTGCAAATCATCAGAACCTTGTCAGCACATTTTATTGAATCTTCCATGAACTTAGTGGTATCTGCGCCAAAATCCAGATCCCATTGATCCAGGATGGTATCAATACCGTATTTAACTAACTTTTCAGAAAATTCCAAAACCCACTTTTTATGCTCGTCATTATCATGCGAGTAAGAAACAAATACAACAGGAGGATTAGTGTCTTCCTGCCCGCCAGTTGCGCCGTTCTGATTCTCTGAGTCCGTCATTTTATCGCCCCGTGTATGAATATCTGGTGTAATGCAATAAGACCTTGATGCAGCAGTGATTCGGACTGGTAAATGCTCTAAACACACATAAATATTTAATTGCAAAATACATAAATACCAATTTGGCGATTATACAGAATAATACACAGCTCGTCAAATAGTTTAAGGCATCTTCTTTTAAGTGGTTTAATTGGTAAAATGCTATTTTTGCAAGTTGTTAAACAAAAAAGCTTGTGTTCTTATGGTGGTTTAGTGTAAAATTGAGTTTACTCAAAACGAAAAAAATAAAAAAAACAGCATACTTTTTTGGAATTCAAAATCAAAAGGGTGAGACCCATGAAGCAGGTTAGCAGGATTATAATTAGTATTATATTTTGTTTTATCTTTTCCAGCACATGCAGTGTAGCAGAGGTGGTCATAGTTTCCGGGCATCCTGCCTACCCGCCTGTGTCCTGGGAAGAAAGCGGCGGTCGTCTGGTCGGGGCTGCCGTTGAAATGACCCAAATCATCTTTTCAGAACTGGGCGTTTCCGTGATGGTCAAAAATTCTGGGCCATGGGACCAGGTTCAGGAAAAAGCCAGAACTGGAATAATTGATGTTATCTGTGCTGCATATATGAATTCAGAGCGAAAACAGTACATGCAGTATACAGTGGCGTTCCTCAGGGACCCGGTTGTGGCGTTTGTTTTAAAGGGCAGGGAGTTCCCCTTTGCTTGCTGGGGCGATCTGGAGGGCAAAAAAGGCACAACCAATGTTGGAGAAAGCTATGGCGAGACCTTTGACCGGTTTTCAAAGGCAAGGCTTTCCATGAACCGCGCCCCCACAACCAGGGAGAACTTCAGGCTCCTGCTAAATGGAAAATATGATTATTTTATATTCGGCATGTACCCGGGCCTTGCAGAGTCCTCCACTACCGGGTATGACAAGTTTATTGCTCCCCTGCCAAACTGTGTTGTGTCACCGAATTTTCACATGACCTTTTCAAAAAGATCCTCATTTACGCCGCTCCTGCCGCATGTCAATAGAATTATAGACAGGCTCACCGAAGACGGAACCATCGAAAGGCTGGTGAAAAAATATCAGAAGCAGTATAAGGATAAGTACCGGAGTACTCAATAGGGCAAAAAAAATGATTTCATTGCATGGGAGAAGCTGTTCAGGTTTGCTAATTAAAGTCAAAATCCTTTGTAACGCCTGCTCTTTTCAGCAGTTCAAGCGTGTGGGCAAAGTCCTGTTCTGTGGTTATTATATACTTTGTGATATTTAATGAGGTTTTTACTTCTTCTGCTTCCCTGGAAATATCCTTCTCAATACCAAGCAGTATTTCTTTAACTTTTTTGACCAGCGCCAGGTCTGTTTTAAATGATACTATCAATGCACTGTCAGGGTTTTCACCAGAGTCTTTTCCAACCTGTTCAAATTTAGGATATTTTGACTTTTCAGAATCCCAGACCCTGTTCTTAATGATGACAATATCTGCACGGTTTTTTGATAACGCCTCAAGTGCCAGGCCGTGGGTGCCGGCCCTTATCAGTTCCCTGTCTTTTCCCAAAAGCGACTGGGCAAAAAATTTTCCGCTCGAAGCCAGCAAACAGCAGGCTATTCGCCTGTCACCAAAATACGCTCCACTGCCGTGAAATTTCGGGGACCCTTTTGAGGCAACTATCACTGCCCAGTAAGTACTCCAACCCTCTGCGCTGACCGGCCTTACAAGCGGGTATGCAAGGTTTTTTATCATCATGCTTCCTGCCACGCCAGACCCGGCAAACATCGCATCAACTTTTCCTTCCTCAAACTGTAATGCTGCCGTGGAGTAATTTCTATGCCCCCTGACGCAGGCATGAATACCCTTTGCCCTTAAATATTTCACCACGGGCCTGTATTTATGGGCAACACCTGATTTGTCCTGCATGATTCCGATTTTTAAGGTAGTGGCATGGGAAAAGCTTGCAACCATGAAAAAAAACAGGCTGGCACAAAGGATTTGCTTTTTCATAATACTTTGACTCCGATGATATAGTAAATGGCTTTTGGTGATGCTAACAATTTAAATCACACAAAAGCTCAAATAGCAACAAAGTATTTCCCGTGAGTACTACTACTTTAATGTGAAATGACTAAAGAAATTAAATAATAATGGCGTATGGAATGGCATTTTATATTATAAGGCTATACTTAAGACATGGTTCAGGTTAGGAATCCTCGCCCCAGGCCTTTTTGCTCCGCTTGATCTTCTTTTGAACCGTGGGCCATGTTTTTGTTTTTAAGAAAGATTCTGGATAACGCTCAAGCATATCCTTAAACATTTGAAATGGAACCGTGAGGGTAAGCTCGTCAGTTTTGTAGAACTTCCTTGCAGATGGGTCCCATCCGCCAAGCACTGCTTTGTTCATGCCCTGTGCAGCATAGTACGCCGGCCAGATGGCAAGGCTTCCGCACCCAGCGCTCCAGGGAGATACAACTACTTCCGGGTCACTGGTTACAAAGGCCGCAAGCTGGTGGAGCCCGCAAAGGGTCTCCGGGCGGGCAAAAAATGTTACAAACTCTGGTTCCTGCGCAGCAGTAAAAAGGCTTATGGGTTTTACTACGCAGTACTTTGCCGGGGCTGGCCTGGGATCAATCATGTCAAGTATCTGCCTGAGCGTATCAGGTGAGTCGCAGTATCGCTCACCCGTTGAATAGCCCGGTTGCCCGGTTGATACATAGCTGATTATGGTTTCCATTTGAGGCTTGTTAAAACCGAGCCAGAACGCGCCGCCTGGACAGCCAAAGTGTTCTGCTGAAAAAAATGCTTCTGTCTTCTTTTTTCGCGCCCGCCATATATGCCCTATCATGCAGGAAAAGTTGCCAAATACTTCCTGCCAGTTGATTTGATTTTTCAACTCTTTTTCACGGGTGGGAAGCTCCATGGGCTTTGGCGATAAGCCCTCAGCCGGTTTTTCATCCGTGTAAAACAATCCCATTGGCTCTTCATCAAGCCCCAGAATTTCAAGAAACTCCGGCATTGACTTCAGTGTATCTGCAATCATGATATCCTCATTTTTTAAAAACCAGTTTTGATTTTTTTGTTTAAATAGAAGTAAAATTTTGATTTAACTTATTCTAAAAAAAAGCAGCAAAAATCGCAAGGGCTAATGCATCAGACCGCCAATTTCTATTGCAATTTCTCCTAAAACAAGTGAAGCCTCTTCAAATTCATAGTCATCGAGCCTTTTTTGAAGCTCCTTGCGCTTTGGTATGTTGAATTCGTAGAATGCTACAAGCAGGGCGCTGATTGCGCTGGGGTCTGATTCTAAAAGGGCCTTGTTTAAATCCAGTATGATAGGCATTACCACCTCTGGAACAGCCTCCTTTAAGGACATGGTGTCATCTGCGGGTGTTTCAACAACTGTCTGTGCTTCATGGAGCAGCCCCATGTCAAAGGGTTTGCCTGTCTGTGCCTGCTTGAAGCGCAGGGTAAAAAAGAAAACAGAACCCTCTCCCGGCTTACTTTTAACCCAAATTTTCCCGCCCATCAATTCCACAAGCTGTTTGCAGATTGATAAACCGATTCCTACCCCGTCATACTTGCGGGTGTTTGAAGTGTCTGCCTGGGAAAAAGGTTCAAAAATTTTTAAATGAAGCTCCTCGGAAATACCAATGCCATTATCAACCAGGGAAAATTCAAAAAGTACTTCTTCAAGTGATTTTTCAAGTACTTTTATTTTTAATGTTGCAAAGGGTTCACTGGCAGTAAATTTTGCAGCATTTCCCAGCAGGTGATTTAGAATCTCAATAAAGCGGACTTCATCCCCAACAAGATCTGCCGGAATATCAACAGGGTCAAAATCATAGTTAAGGCGTATGGCAAGCATGCTCCCCTTGTGAGAAAACCAGGTGGCAATCCTGCTCAATGCCTTATCTAACCTGAAAGGCTCATGGACAAGTTCAAGCTTTCTGTCATTTGACTTTGAATAATCAAGGATCTGTTCAACGGTTTGAAGCATGGCATGGCTTGATGACCGGACAATCTCCTGAACCTTTAACAGCTCAGACCTTGTGCCTGATGTGGCAATTAACTCAGACGCTCCGATCACACCGTTTAAAGGCGTTCGCAGCTCATGGCTCATATTGAGAAGAAAGTCGCTTTTAGCCCTGCTGGAGGCTTCTGCTGCTTCCTTTGCTTTACTTGTTGCTTCTGTCAGTTCCTTTCTTTCGGTGATGTCTTCAACAATTCCTTCATAAAACTCAATATTGCCATCTGCATCACGCACAACCCTTATGGATTCAGATACCCAGAAGGTTGTTTTGTCTTTTTTCAGCAATTGTCGTTCAATACCGGATAATCCATCGGTTTTATTCAGGGCGAATAAAAGCTCCTTGCTCTCACCAGGGTCTGCAATGCATTGTTTTGCGATGTCTGTTACAGATATAATCAAGTGGTCCGGGGAATTGTAGCCAAGCATTTGCGCCATGGCCTGGTTTGCACTGATAAACCGCCCGTCTGGAGTACATTGAAATATGCCGTCTGCTGCATTTTCAAAAATATTGCGGTAGTTTGCTTCGGATTTCTTGATTTCTTCCTTTGAAGCAGCAAGCTTTTGAATCATCATATTAAAAGCATCTTCCAATACTTTTAATTCATTCCTGCCCTTTGTTTTAACATCAACATGAACATCATCAAGCCTGTCCAGGCTGATCTGGTCAGCCGCATTGGTCAGCCTCGTCAAAGGACGGCTTAACATATACCTTGCAATCCATAAAAACAGGAACCACAACGCCAGGGTTTTGATAATCGAATTGGCTAAAATAATAATAAATCCCAGCTTCACCCTGTTGAAAACAACATTGGTGCTGGAATAAATTGTGGCCTCGCCAACAATATTTTTTTCACCTTCATCTATAAAAATAATCGGATATGTCTTCCAGAATAATTTGCTCGCCCCTTCCTTCTTAACCTGATTGCCCTTTTCATCAATAATTACTGCCTTGCCATTTTTGTTGATTATTTCTCCCCGCATACCAATGGATTTGCCGTTTGGATCAAGAATCTTAACGCCAATTATTGATGGAAAAGTGTACATTCCAATATAAACTGATTTTAGCTGAGCAAAGTTCATATCCCATATGGCTGTTGCAAGGCTAAGCTCAAATGTTTTTCTGATAACTTCAAGTTCATCAATAACGCTGTCCTTGGTGTGAAGGTAGTCCTGCGTCATGTGGCCGCATGTTACAACAACGGTCAATACAAAGTATATTGAAAATACAGCTTTCAATAATTGCGTTGTAATGGAGTTTTTTATGCTGACCTTGGCATACTTTGACATGGCACCTTTATCCATTTATTTCACAGCTTTTATACTTTACTTTTTTATTATTGAAGTTGAAACAATAAGCAGACTTTTGATTTTCAGGAAATATCTGGTTCAAATGACTTCAGGACATTATTAAGTTCTACTCCCAGGGCGAAAATCAGGAATTGATTGACTTCCTTTTTTTCCTTGCAAAGCTTCTCGATCCTGGATGAAATATTCTTGACCTTCAATGCTCCAATCGTATCGGAACTCGTCTTTAGTGAGGTAGCCAGGAGCAATAGCTCTTCGATATTGCCTGCATCAAAAGTATCCATGATTTTGCCGAACATGTCATGGTTGTTTTTTTGAAAATCAATTTCAAGGGCAGTTGGAGTGATAGAGGCAGTTTGCTCTGGAACTACTTTTTCTGAAATTACTTCCCGGGTTGCAGTATCAGGGTTTACCTGTTCTGAGAGTACTTTAAAAAAAGTATTTCGATTAATGGGTTTTGTAATGTAGCTGTTCATCCCAGCATCAATGCATTTTTGCTCATCACCCTTCATGGCATGAGCTGTCATGGCAATAATGGGAAGAGAAGCAAATTCAGGTTTTTTTCTGATTGTCCGTGTTGCCTCATACCCGTCCATTACTGGCATCTGCATATCCATGAGAACAAGGTCATACTGAGCCTTTTGAAGTGCATCTACGGCCTCCTGACCGTTGTTTGCAATATCCGCAACCACTTTTGCACTCTTGAGTATTGCCTTGACAATTGCCTGATTGGTGCGGTTGTCCTCAGCCACAAGCACCCTGATGCCGTTAACTGAGCTTTTGTAATCCTCAAGTGTCAAGGCTTTAAGCTGATCCATGGAGCTGGTCTGCTTTTCGGTCAAACCTTCTTCTGCCTCCTGGTGTTTTTTATTGAGCAATACAAAAAAATTAAAAGCTGTACCCTTTGTGTATTCACTTTCCGCCCATATCTTTCCATTCATTATTTCAACAAGCTGTTTACTTATGGCAAGCCCCAGCCCGGTTCCGCCATACTTTCGTGTTGTGGATTTCTCTGCCTGGGTAAAGGAGTCAAAAAGAGAGCCAAGGGCATCGGGCTTAATTCCAATGCCAGAGTCTTTTATCACAAACAACAGCTTCAAGGGTTCATCTGTCAATGCATCTCTGGTATCTTCCGGCTGCATCAGCTTTGCTTCTTCTGGGTCAAGTTCCTGGCTTGATACGTCTATGGCTATGGTGCCTTTTTCTGGAGTAAACTTGATGGCATTACCTAAAAGGTTAATAACAATCTGCCGCAGGCGCAGGGAGTCCCCTATAATAGCCGAGGGCGTGCCTTGTTTTATGTTAATGCTCAGCTCGATATGCTTTTCTTCAAGCTTGGTGGCAAACTCCCGTTCAATGGTTTTGAGCATCTGGTTTAATGAAAAAGGTGCTGCTTCAAGCTCCAGCTTGCCAGCCTCAATTTTTGAAAAATCAAGAATATCGTTGATTATCCTGAGCAGAGAAAGTGCGCTGGAATGGATGATTCTTAAAAATTCTTCAACCTTGGGGGGCATGGATTCATCCAGGGCAATCTCTGCCGCACCAATAAGGCCATTCATGGGGGTTCGGATTTCATGGCTCATGTTTGCAAGGAAATCGCTTTTCGCCTGGCTCGATGAAATGGCAGCTTCCTTTGCTTCTTCCATGGCAAGGGTTGCTTTGTTATTTTCCGTTATATCCTTGAGTGTTCCTTCGCAGTACCATTGCTCAAGGTTTTCATCAAACCATTTGTGCAAATTTATAGAAACTTTTATATGAGTGCCGTCTTTTGTACGGCAATCAGTTTCAAAATTATTTATAAATCCCTGCTCATCAAGCTTCTCCAGGAATTGCTTCCTGACTTCAGGGTCTGCCATGAACACTTCAAATATATTAGAATAGGCCGGGCGCATCTCATCTGTTGAGCTGTATCCAAAAATATTGGCCAGGGCAGCATTTGCATTCCTGCAACTGCCGTCTTGATCTGCCAGAAAAATTCCCTCGGTAGCGTTTTCAAAAATATGTCGGTACTTATTTTCGGCAATGTGTGTTGCTTCCTGCTGATCCTTCAACTGAACAATCATTTTGCTGAAAGCACGGGACAGCTCGCCAATTGCATTGTGGCTCATTAAAGGGGTGTAGGCTTCCTGGCTTCCCGAAGGAAAGTTCTGCATTTCAGTAACCAGGGTTTTGAGCGGCGCAATCATCCGCCTGATAAAGTATGTCAGTCCAATAGCAAGTAAAAAGCAGAAAATTCCTGTATAAAGCATGAAATCATTCTTGAGCTTTACTAAATTGGCACGCTCTAACCTGTTATCCACAAGCAGGGTGATTTGAAAACGGCTGTCCTTGTTAACAATGTAATCAAAGGCTATTGAATCCCATTGAACAGCAGATTTTTCATTAAATGTTTTGATAATCTCATTGCCATTATGGGTTATCCTGAACGAGATTTTGGGGTCTTTGAACAGGGCGTTTAAAAATGCTTTGTCTACAGAAATTCCAACCGCCACCATGCCGACTATAGTTTCTTCGAATTTCAGGACAGGAACAAAGGAGATCAGGTATGTTCCATTTTCAAAGGGAGTAATTACGGAGTTTGGATTTCCAGCAAGTGCTGATTTTACCATGGATTCGTCAAGAAGCCTGTCGCCAAAGGAAAACTCCTCATGTCCGCGTGAAATTACAATTCCGTCGGTATCTGTAAAAACAATATAGTCAACCTCATCATCTATAAACAATGATGATCGCACAAAGCACTGGCTTGAATCGCCAATTTCAACAGCTTCGGCAATTTCGCTTGAAGTTGCCAGAATCCTTGCAATCTTGCCGGTATGTTTAAGGGCAGATTCAAAGTGCATTTTTGCAAACTCGGCCTTGTCCTGTATTTGTTCCTGGACAGTGCTGTCAAGCCTGTTTAAAAGCGTGTTGACTTGATGCATAAAAATGCCGCTGATAAGGAGTAGCGGGCAAAAAATCAGGAGTAAAATTTGGTGCAGTAGTTTCATTAAAAATTACCCTTAATCAAAAAAATCAAGTTTATCGTAACTTCAGCCGCGAACTAACAAATGTTTTTCTAACCGAATCATAAAAACTATCTTTTTTTATCACAAACCCATGTGGGGCATGATCAAAATGCTTTATTTTTTCTAAAAAAACAGATTGCGGGCCAAGTTTAATCAAAGCATCCTGAATTTTCAAGCATAATGCATCCGGCACAAAGGCTCCGGCTGCATATGCAGTTTCAGGAATATCCTGGCTCTCTGC
>JAOZSB010000360.1 GCA_029939895.1 Desulfobacterales bacterium | reverse complement strand
TGTTTACTTATTATTAGCGAACATTCAATCGCTGTATTTTCTATTGTATAACCGTGCCTTTAAAGTGTTATTATTACTGTAGTTTTATTTCCCTATGGTTTAAGCGAAGTTGTATCTAATTTTTACAGATACATGTTCCGCAAAAAAGCCCGCAACTATTTGTTGTCTGGGGGGAACACTTTTACAAGCAGTTTGGAAATTTTATGATGCGAAAGGTGAAAATTTGACAAACCTTCAAACAATAAGAAATTTCTATCTCTGTGTCAAGAGAAAAATTTATAAAAAACAGTTTTTTTTTAAAAAAAATGAAGGCACAACCCGGAACGCAAAAAAAATTAAACACAGGCTGAAAAATCCCCTTTAAAATCAACATGTTTTAAGGTGGGTTCTTGGCGGCACAGCATCAATACCCATCAATGTTCATAAGCGACCGTTTTTAAATAAGAAAGAAAGGATGCGCACCTTTTTAAAACAAAAAATCGTTTCAATTGTTAAAAAAGAATGCTATGTTTTTGAGTTAGTAATACTTTTACTAGTAAAAGTGCACTTACTCAAATATACCATTAAAATCAGCTTTGGTTCTGGTTTCCTGTTAACAAAACCAGGTGTTTTTTGCTTGTTTTAAAACAGAACCACGCTAACAGGCCCGGGGAAAAAATCCAGCAAAATAATTAAGGAAATTTTTTGCTTATTTCAAAACCAGACCGCAGGTATAAACTAAGCATTGGCTTCGACAAAACATTTAAGTTTATTAGGAGAAAATATGGAAGATAAAAAAAACGCCCTGAAAACGCTGCTCACGCAAAAATCCTTCAAGTACAGTGATGAGCCGATATTTAAACTCACCTCAGGGCTTAAAAGCAGCTATTATATTGACTGCAAAATGACTACCCTCTATTCAAAGGGCGCAAGGCTCATCGGGGAAATCCTCTTTGATATAATAAAACCCCTTGGCATCACGGGCATTGGCGGCCTTACGCTGGGTGCAGATCCAATCGCAGTTGCAACATCTGTAGTGGCTGGTCAGAACAACGTTGACCTGATATCCTTTGTAATCCGAAAGGAAGCCAAGGCACACGGAACAAAAAAATGGGTAGAGGGCGGAATTGCACCAGGTGAAAAGGTCGTGGTAATTGACGATGTGATCACCACGGGCGGCTCAACAATCAAGGCAATTGACAGGGCTGTTGAATCTGGACTCGACATAGTAAAAACAATCGTGCTGGTTGACCGGGAAGAAGGCGGACGTGAAAACGTAATTTCTCACGGGTATGATGTTGAATCAATTTTCACCAAAACCGAGTTGCTTGATGAGTTTAAGCGGATTTCCTGATGTCCCTTTGAGCAAGAGCAATTTTTTTTTAAGAAAATAACTATAAAGGCAGAGCATGTACAACCAAGAGCTTATCAACAGTACCAAAGGGTTCATGGATGACGAAGAAGGTGCGAGGCTGTATGAAGTATCCCTGAATGCAGCCCAAAAAGGGCCGATACTCGAAATCGGAAGTTACTGCGGCAAATCATCCTTATATATAGGCGAGGCATGCAGGCAGCAAAATGAAGTCCTGTTTTCCATTGACCACCACAGGGGTTCTGAAGAACAGCAGCCAGGCGAGGAGTATTTTGACGAGGAGCTTTTTGACGACCGCATCGGAAAAATTGATACATGCAGGTTCTTCCGTGAAACCCTGGAAAAAGGCGGTTTAGAGGACACTGTTATTCCTGTAATCTCCAAATCCTCGATTGCAGCAAAATCCTGGGCCACTCCCCTTTCAATGGTTTTTATAGACGGCGGCCACTCCTTTGAGGCTGCCTATACAGACTATAACTCCTGGGCAAGATTTATTGTGCCTGGAGGATTTCTGGTGGTTCACGATATTTTTGAAGACCCGGCAAAGGGCGGGCAGGCTCCCTATGATGTGTATAACCTTGCTTTGAAATCAAGCCTCTATATTGAAGTGCCCATGACAAAGACTTTGGGTGTGCTTCAGCGAAGAGCCTGCGACAGTACAATTTAAGCTTATTGGGAGCTTTTTTGCTAATTTCATAACCAGACCATCGGTATAAACTAAGCTCTGGCTTCGATGGTAATTTTAAGTTTATTGGGAGATATGAAAACCCCGATAGGGGTTATTTAGTATAGCCGGTGTGCTTTAGCCACCGGAATAAATCGTCTCTATCTCTCTCGTCCTGAAGGGACGGCAAATACCAGCCCAGGGCGTATGAACTGGGGATGATCCATAATCCGAATATATCGCCCTTGCAGGGCTGGTTGATTGGAAAACAGGATGTGTTATAAAATGTCTGAATTTTCCAGTGGTGACATCTGCAACTCGTTGCTGGTATGCGAAGCACAAGAGGAAGCAAAAATATTTTTTCAGGCAACTTTGATCGACAATCCTGCAACCGTGCCTGAGAGAAAGGTTAAGAAATAAGCCCTTGAAAGACCTGGAAATATTAGAAAAAAATCAACACTACCATGCTTTGATAGAAGAGGTAAAAAGCCAGACTCTACTTGACAGGCGGCTGTTCACAAATTCGTTCATAAAAGAGTGGTGCGCAAAGAGGTGGAGAAATTTATTTATTCAGGAAGCATTGCAGGACAGCCGGGCAGTTTACAAGGCTTCAAAAAAAGGAAAAAACAGGAAAAAAGATTCCCGTTCGCCCCGCAAAATAATTAGCGACCGCTATATAATGGGACTGGCAGTCAATCGAGAGCTGGAACTTGAAATGCCTGAGGCTCAGATTGGAAAGGTAAAAAACACAACCCTGATTTTTTGTCCTGGTTTTGTAAACGGCTTTTTCCCCACACGTGCCTATGAAACGAAGTTTACTGCGCTTTCGCAGGAGTACGGCGTAAATATCATCCGGGCAGACAGCCACCCAATGCGAAGCAGTGAAGCAAATATGGACGATCTGCTCCGTGCCATCAATCATGGAGTCGGGTTTGCTGCGGATTCATCACCGATTTCACCGGAAAACGCCACGCCCCCCGGAGATATATTCCTGATTGGCTACAGCAAGGGCGTGACGGATTTACTTACTATGATTGCCCATTACCCGGAATTAAAAAAACGGATTCGCTGCATCTTTTCTATAGCAGGCGCAATAGGCGGTTCGCACGTAGCCAGCAACTGGCACAGGGCAATAAGAGAAGTTGACCTTGAACAGGTAGAGGTTTTATTGAGAATACTATTGCCCATGATCCTGCCGGGAGCAGCAATCAAGAGCCCTCTCAGGCGGCTTGACGAGTATGATACAAGGGGCGCGCTTGGTTCCATGAAAATTAAAAACCGGGCAGAATTTCTGGAACTGCACAGGGAAAGCATAGACGAGCTTAACATACCTTTTTTTCAGATAACAGCATCAACAAAGGCAAAAAACGTCCCCCTGCTGAACAAGGCAAATTTCCTCGACCTCTGGCGGATTGATGCTGATAACGACTCGGAACTGACAGCAAACCATCAAAAACTGCCCGTCCCCATGGCCACAAACCTGGCAACGGTACAGGCCCATCACGTAGAAATTGCCTATGAACCGCTCCCCAAAGAAAAACGCAAGGGCGCACCAAACATGGATTACCCATTCCCCCGCAAAGCCCTGATCACAGCGATCTTTAAGTTTGCTGCAGAAACCGGCCTTATTGATTAGCCTTAAAAGATAATAGAACTCGGCCCTTATGGAGTTTTTGAAAGGTTGGTCAATTTTATTGTCACCTTTTTTTCGTCAAGGGTGCTGTAGATATCAGTTTTCCCTTTTCATCAAACATGCGTAATTCCTTTTTTATATAGTCTTTTTCTGATACCAGCCTGCCCTGCTCATCATAGTTGCACCTCATTTCGAGCCTGCCGGTTTTTTTGTTGGTTGTATCTGCCTGTTTTATCAGGCCGTTTTCATAATATTCCTTGGCATTATAGAATTTTGTAAGGCCACGTTGAACACGGATAAAGGATTCTGACTTTAGTTTACCATTTTCATAATATTGCAGGTTTTTGCCCAGGGGGTTGTCGTCCAGGTATTCTGTGGTTGATTTTATATTGCCGTTTTTGTGAAAAAATCGTGAAAGACCCTGGCGCAAGCCATTTTCATGGATTATTTCACCCATCTTCTCCCCGGTTTTGTAGTAAGCAATTTCCATCCCATGCCTTGATCCGTTCAAAAAAGTAGCTGTTTCCTTAAGCTCTCCAGTGTCATAATAAAACTTGCCCGGGCCGTTGGGAAAACCGTCCTTAAAGGGGAGTTCGGCAAGGAGTTTGCCAGACTTGGATTCATAGCCATTACATTTATCAGCCTTGCACTTCCAGTCTGCCACGTGTTCCTTTTTGCCGTTCCAGAATATATATTCCGTGCTTGTGCCTTCCATTTTGCCGGCCTTTAACCGGGCTATAAAAAAAGGATTGCCATCTTTGTCATAAACCGTGCTGACACCCTCTTTTTGACCATCCACATAACGCCATTGTGCCCGCAGTTTGCCGTTTTCAAAATATTCGTTAATGATTTCGCTTTTTGCGCAGCCCGAAAACAGCGAGACAACCATGATGCAGTAGATGAAATATCTCATAAAACCCCTCCAGAAATTACTGTTGAATTTATAAAAATAAAAAATACCATGGAAAGTCAGTAGTGTCCCGTTAAAAATCGAATAATTTCAATTGGATTTGGGCACT
>JAOZSB010000359.1 GCA_029939895.1 Desulfobacterales bacterium | reverse complement strand
ATTGGATGTTTTTTGCATATCTTTATTTAAATTGACATCCTATCACAAAACACTTAGAGCCTTCTTAATCCTCAATACTGACAAGGTAAAATTTTTTTTGACAATAACAGGAACAGATTGGCATAGTGCTTTTAACAATTAACTCCTCAGAAGGTATAAACAGTATGGACGATCTTGATACTTTGGCAGTTATATTACCGAGCACCATGAATACCGCAGTAAAACATGGCGTGGATATCCAAGCCATATTAAACAAATTTGGTGTTTCAGTAGACTTACAAAATATCACTCAATCCATGATCAATCTTAGAGTGCTGCATGCCATTGTGTCGGAAGTAGAGACGAAATCAAACATACCTGCGATAGGGTTACAGACGGGTAAGGACTTTGATTTTGATTTCTTACCCTATTTCAGAACATGCCTTGTGTCTGCACCAACTGTCAGAGACATTTTCTTGATTTGCATGCAATTAAAAAAACTTCTCTCACCGATTCTCAATTTTACTTTAAAAGAGAGTGAAAATGATGCAAAAATGGCATTGCGACCGGATGCAGACCTTTCAGTTGAAGATGACAGACTTTATACTGAGATGATATTCTCAACACTGGTTTCACAGGTTCGGAAACTATCAAAAGGGAATTATGTACCAACGTCTGTTTCGTTTCAGCATAATCAAACACATTTACTAAGTGTATATGAAGACTTTTTTAATTGCCCTGTTCTTTTAAATCAGCCTGAAAATCAACTGATTTACGATCGACACATTATAGACAAGCCTCTTCCGGGTGGAATTGTCGAAGTTCATATGCAGGCCAAACAGATTCTTGAACATCAGATTCGTGAATCACCGCTTCAAAAAGGAATTGGTAAACAGATTACACGGGCCATGACAAATCAAAAAGAATTATTGAATGAATCCATTGAAACGGTGGCGGGTTACCTGCACATGAGTTCCCGCACGCTGCAACGGCGAATAGCTGAAGAGGGACTCACCTTAGTAGAATTAAAGGACAACCTCAAGTTTAAGCTTGCCAAATGCGCCCTTAAAGACAAAGACCAAAACATCGAAGAGATCAGTGAGGACTTGGGTTTCTCAGATCGCCATAGTTTTACCAGGGCATTTAAACGCTGGTCTGGTATGACCCCTACTGCCTTTCGCAAACAAAAATTAAGAAAGCATTCCGAATAACCCTCTCAAATTATATGCAAATTTTATGAAACATGGATGAATCCACAAATGTGGTACGAAGTGTACCTTTTTTGGCATCTCCAGGTATATCAATTTCTCCTTCTTTTAGTAAAATACTTACCAGAACACAGAGCAAGGTTTTTGACGGCATGATCTTTTAGTGATGTTCAATGCAACATGCACCCAAAAAATGCCGAAAGCAAACCAAAGCCAAAACAACAAACCATCTTACTAAAAGGAGAAAATGTCATGTCAGTAAAACAAACTAAATCAATGGGCCCGTGGTTAGAGACACCAAAATTTGAGGATTACAAAGAGTTTTTTAAGCCCCGCTTTGAAATGGAACGTCGTGATGATGGCGTACTTTTTGTGTGTATGCACACTGCAGGCGGAGAAGTGCAGTGGAACGCAGAGCTGCATCGGGCCATCTGGCAGCTATTCCGTACCATCGGATCTGACCCGGAAAATGAAGTGCTTATCTTCACCTCCAAAGGTGATAACTGGATGACGACTTTTGATACCGCAAGCTGGGCACAAATCGAAAATGAGGAATGGGGCGGCGACCAGGGAAAAGCGACATATGAAAATATGTTCTATGATGGGCGTAATATGCTGATTTCCCTTATCCATGATGTTGAATTCCCAACCATATGTGCATTTCCAGGAGTTGGTTTTCATGCAGAAATAGGTTTGATGATGGATATCGCTATTGCATCAGAAGATGCAATCATTATTGACGACCATTATGGTTGTGGCCTTGTGCCGGGTGATGGTATTCACAGCTGCTTCATGGAGCTTGCAGGTCTGAGGCGGGGAACCTATGCCATGTGGATGGGCAAGGCAATCGATGCAAAGACTGCACTTGACTGGGGCATGATCTCTGAGGCTGTACCAAAAGAAAAACTGGTTGAAAGAGCTTATGAAATTGCTGACAGGCTCATGTCACAGCCACGTCATACCAGAAGACTAACAACACAGGTATTCAGAAGGCGTTGGAAACAGCGTATTGTTGATGAACTTGATGGTGCATTTGGAATGGAAATGTATGTGGATATGGTAACCAAAGAACATCACAAAGATGATAAACTTGATGTCCTGGTGGATTCAAACCCAGACCTTGCAGTTATTCATGGTGACAAACGAAAAGAGGGAATAAAAACCATATAGCAAGAAGATACATTAAATTCTGAAATGGCCTGGCATTGTCTGGAACAATAAACTGAAGTGGGCAGCCTTGTCTTAAGATCGCTGCCCATTTTGAAAAATGAAAGAATTGTTAAATTTTGATTTTTACTTTCATATCATGAGAATCAGACAGGCCAAAATAAATAAAAGGAGCTTTTTGCTTATTTCATAACCAGACCACTTGAATAAACTAAGCATCTGGCTTCGACAAAACATTTAAGTTTATTAGGAGAACAGGATAATGAAAGATAATAAAGTAATCATAACAGCAGCATTGTCAGGAGCGGGAACATTTAAGCAAAACAACCCCAGTGTACCCTATAGCCCAGAGGAATTCGCAGATGAAGCGGAAAAGTCCTATAAGGCGGGTGCTGCCATGGTGCATATTCACGCCCGGGGTGACGATGGTATGGCCACCCATGACATCGGACGGATTAAAGAAACACATGATGCCATTAAGGAGCGGGTTCCTAATCTTATTGTAAATTTAAGCTCCGCTGTAGGACCGATGGCCACACCTGAGCAGCGTATCGCACAGATCGTTGAGATTAAACCAGAAATGGCATCTCTCAACACCAATTCAATGAACTATGCTGTCGCTGACAGAAAATCAGGAAGTATAATGTTTGAGTTTATTTTCACAAACACCTTTGCCATGCTTAAGGAATTTGGAGAGGCAATGAGGGATAGCGGAGTTAAACCGGAGATAGAAATCTACGACATTGGCGGTCTGGACAATTTTCTGCTTATCAACAAACAGGGAATTTTTACCCAACCATATAATCTTAATTTTGTATGGGGTACAGCTGGCGGTCAGGCATTCAGGCCAGGTGCTTTTATTACAATGGTAAATTCTCTACCAGAAAACACAGTATATACAACCTGCGGTATAGGTCGTGATCAATTTCCAGCCTGTATGCAGTCCAATATTCTTGGTGGTCATATCCGTGTAGGACTCGAAGACAACACAAAAATGCCCAATGGTGAATTGGCAAAGGGCAGTTATGAACAAGTTGAATGGGCCGCGAATATAGTTCGTTCCCTCGGTAGAGAGCCTGCTACGCCAGATGAGGCGCGCAAAATCATGGGGCTTATATAAAACGAAAATTAAGCTGTTAAATGGTTAACGAATAGAGAGGACACCATGGTAAGTGTTAAGTCAGTTTCCCAAGGGAAAAATCGATTGTTTACATCTCCAGATCCAGATGATGCTAGAGAATTCTTCAAAAGCAAATCACGGGCTTTGAATTCAAAAGTAATGAACACAGGTGAAGCCGTTGCTTCTTTTGTCAAGGACGGAGATTATCTTGCTGTGGGTGGATTTGGTACAAACCGTATTCCCACTGCGGTGCTACACGAAATAGTCCGGCAGGGGAAAAAAGACCTTGGTTTTGCCGGTCATACCTCAACCCATGATTTTCAAATCCTGATTGCTGGAGATTGTCTGAGCCGTGTTGATGCAGCATACATCATAGGGCTGGAAGCCAGGGGGCTGTCTCCGGCAGCCCGCAGGGCCGTTGAAAGTGGTAATATCGAGATGACCGAATGGACGAATGCCTCACTCTCCTGGCGGCTCAAGGCCGCATCCATGGGGGTTTCGTTTCTTCCGGCAAGGAACCTGTTCGGCACAACAACCTTTATTTACTCTGGGGCCAGAAAGATAAAATGCCCCTTTACAAATAAGGATTTTGTTGCACTCCCTGCTCTCTGGCCTGATGTGGCAGTAATCCATGTACACGAATGCGACGAGTACGGTAATGCCCGAATCTCCGGGGTTTCTGTCTCTGACCAGGAGCTGGCCAATGCTGCAAAACGAGTGATTTTGACAACGGAAAAGATCATTTCCAATGAAGAAATCCGAAAAAGTCCTGAAAGTACTTCTATCCCCTATTGGTGTGTGGATGCTGTGATCGAGGTTCCCTATGGGAGTTATCCTGGTAATATGCCTGGACTCTACTTTTCTGATGAAGCCTATCTGAAAAACTGGATGGAGAAGGAAAAGGATGAAACAGTGCATCGAGAATTCATCAGGGAGCAGATTTTGGAAACCGACAGCTTTGATGCATATCTGAATCTAAATGGCGGACTGGACCGAATGAAAGTATTGAGAGCCGAAGAACTCTTAACATGAACAGGTGAGATCAAATGGAAATAAAAAAAGAACAATACAACTCAATGGAGCTGATGATCAGCATCGCTTCACGAAATCTTAAAGACGGAACCACCGTAGTTGTTGGAACAGTAGTTTCGATAACCTAAAAATGACCCACTTGGGGTCAAAACGATAACGTAAA
>JAOZSB010000358.1 GCA_029939895.1 Desulfobacterales bacterium | reverse complement strand
GTGGGTCAAATTTGCATTGTCGTTGGGGGTCATTTTTAGGTTGACGTTACGAATTAGTTTATCCTGCTTTGGAAATGCAGTAAAATAGATATAGTCGTATTTGTTTTTATCAGCGTAATCGAAAACGGCTTTTAATAATAGTTCTCCTAACCTTTTTCCAAATTCCAATTCACGTACCTTAAGTGTGCATAACTTTAAAGTTCGTCCTTTAGCACCTGTTGGAAGTCCATCTTCTTTTTTAATTATACAAATCCCAGAGAGTTCATCAGTACCATTTTTTGGAATTACATATGCTTCACGTTGTTTTTTTTTACAACCGTTCAACCATTTGTCAAATCCGGGGTAGTCATGTCGCAATGAATTAAAAATTGGATCATTTTCATTTAACTCATGAGAAAGAACTATTTTAGCAGATGGCGGTGGAGGAGGCGGTTCGTCAAAAAGATCTAACAAAAGGGTAATTGCATCCTGAAGATAAAAAACTCTTGAGTCGAGACCAATTCTGTGGGCCTTACGATGTAGTTTTTTGTCTTCGGTTACTAAAAAATCAACAGCGTTCCCCATGACCGATGCTAAAAGACAATTATCAACATAATCGTTGCTACCTTTTAAGGGATTACCAACAAGGGATTTGTCTAAGTTAGATAAAGATGGGGGAGCTTTTATTCTTAAATATTTATTTATTAACTTCTTTCTTAGTGCTAATCGTTCTTTGTTTTTATCTCTCTGTAAATCATATATGATCTCAGGATTAATATAAATATTTTCACCAAGTTTTTGGGCTAACATATAAAACTTTAAGGATTGATCCGTATTGATTTCAAAATCAGATGTAAAACTTGGCTCTAATGCTATAACAATATTTGTATCAATTAAAAATTTCATAGGGCTAAGATAGTGCCAGCTAAGGATAATTAGATATGTCCGCAAAAATGCGGTGTTGTTTATTTCTGTCCTGAATAGGTGTCTTCTGAAATAATTAAAAATTCGATATTAATTATGGGGAAAGTTAAAAAAATTATAACCATAGTTGAAATATCTTCACTTAATAAGAGTATATCTTCATTGAATTTAACTATCATAAAACTATACGATTATCAAGAACTTTTTAAGAGGAATAATTCATTGCAAACTTATAAAGAGAAAATCGTCACGCCGATTTTTTTTATACATCGCCTATGCGCCGATGTGGTAGTATTTGTGGAACTCGTAGGCTGGGCAGAAGCAATAACCCAGGCGAGAAGTTCTTCGGGCGGGCGACCAATCTACTAAACGAGTAAAAAATCGGAGGCTTGAAGCACTCCTTAAACTTCCATGCTCATAAAATTCTCGCATCCCACAGTCATAAAGTTTTTTGGAAAGGGGGTTTGGGGGAAAACCTTTTGTTCACAAAAGGTTTTCCCCCATGCTTTTCATCCCTCCCCTAATACATCGCCCATGCGCCGGTGCGGTAGTATTTGTGGAGTACGGGGTTTAGTTTTGTGTTGACGGAGAGTTCTTTAAGGATTTGTGGTGAAATTGAGCCTTTTCCAAAGTGCAGTATTGATACCACTGCATCGTTGTTTATGAATTTTGAGGGTATGTTGTTGAAGTTCAGTGACATGAGTCGTTTTTTTATTTTATCCTGTGTGAGTCCGTTTTGTTTGGTTGCCAGAACCCAGCCCCATTCGCCCATTGTGGGAATCTGGTTATGGTATGGTATGGCGTTAAATCCGGCTTCACGGATGGTTTTGAGGATGCACAGGAATGCTTTTTGTGAGAAGTACGGGCTGGTTGCCTGTGTGACCATTGCGCCGTCTTCTTTCAGGTGTCGTGCCAGGAGTCTGTAAAAGCTCAAGGAGTACAGGTGCATCAGGTCGATTGTGTCCGGGTCAGGGAGATCAATAATTATTACCGAGTAAAGGGTATTGTCTTCCTTTAAAAACGCTGCTGCGTCCTGGTTTACTACCTTCAGGCGTTTATCGAGCATGGAACCTTCGTTGATGTCGAGCAGTATTGGGTGTTTTACTGCAAGTCGTGTCATGGCAGGATCAAGGTCTACCATTGTGACTGATTCCACGCCATCGTGCTTGAAGATTTCACGCAGTGCAAGGCCGTCGCCACCGCCGAGTATCAGAACCTTGTCCTTTGTATTTGAAAGCATCATGGCGGGGTGGACAAGCGGTTCGTGGTATCTTTCCTCGTCAAAGGTGGCAAACTGTTCCTGGCCGTTGATGTATAGCCAGTAGTAATCCTTAAACCGTGTCATTACTATTTTCTGGTATGGTGTCTGCTCTGCGTAAATTACTTTATCCATATACTGCTTTTGCTCACCAAACATTATTATTGGATTTGCCAGTACTGCAAGGCCGGTTAAGTAAATTGCAGTACAAGCAAATGCAGCAGTAACAAGTTTTTTTCGTTTCACCAGTTTAAAAAAGAAGAACAGGAGAACTGAAGCAACGGCAAAGTTGATTGTCCCCAGTATAATAGGAGTGTAGGTCAGCCCCAGGTAGGGCAGGGCAAAGAAAGCAAAGAACAGACCGCCCAGGAGTGAGCCGTAGTAATCTTTTTCCATGACCTCTGCAATGTTGTAGCGGAGTTCCTCGTATGCTTCGTTGAGCCTTGTGACAACGGGAATTTCAAAGCCAATCAGGCCGCCAATGGTCATGGCGGTTATGTATATGATTAAATCGGTATAGGAAGTGTAGCCAAAGAGTCCATAGGCTATGACAGCCGATGATGCGCACAGGATCGACAGGCAGAACTCAATTATAATAAACAGGTCAAGGAGATCTTTGCTGAAGGATTTGCTTAGCCTGCTCCCAAGCCCCATTGCAAAGAGCATGAGAGACATTACCATTGTCCATTGAAAAACCGCATTGCCCACAAGGTACGTTGCGAGAGTAGACAGAACAAACTCCGCCACTATTCCAGCGCACCCTGTTGCAAAAATTGCGATTTTCAGGACGAGACTTACCCGTCTGTTGATCATACTACACGCACCAGTAGAAGACAAATGCTGCGATTATGTATGAAAATGCTTCAATAAATGCAGCCCCGACATTTGGTACTTCCTGCCCTGCAATCTCGTCCCTTAAGGTTACGCCGGGAAGCAGAACTTTGTCGGTCAGAAAATGTATTATCGGAAGCATTACAAGTCCTACAGCAGCGTATGTAAGGAAATCAAAGGTGTTGTCATACCATGATTCAAAGTCTGCATCAGCAGCAAGTCCGATTATAATGCCGATTCCAATAATTGCACCTGCAAAGCTGACTCCTGCTGCTACATTATCTTTTTCAATTTCATCGTGAATGCTGTATGGTGTGATGAGTTCGTACAGCAGCCCGGCAACAACAAGAACGCCCTGTCCCATGCCCCAGAATGCAAGTACTGTCCATACGCTTCCGCCCTGGCCCTGAATTGAGCCGTAGAGTATGAAACCGGAAGCAATACTCATTGCTGCTGAAACAGCACCTGTTCCCTTGTTCTGGTCACGGATAAGTTCGTCACTGATCTTGAACTTGAACAGGATGAGCTTGTCGCATAAAAACCAGGAAATGTTCACAAGAACTATGCCCATAAGCCCATAGAGTGTCAGGTCAATGAGATCTGCCACAATGCCGTGGCTTGGGCCTAGAAGGGAGCCGCCAATTGCCAGGGATATACCTGTGTAGTATCCCACCATTGCAATGGCCAGGGATACGTTGTCCCTTTCGGTCAGCTCGTAGTTAAGCTTGAACTCACGATGGATTATGTCGTTAAAAATTTTCCCTATATAAAAAAGAATAAAGAAAGCTGCTATCAGAATTATACCTGTAACTAAAATATCAAGATTCATGGTCTATTTCCCCGCTCTTGAGCTGCGACTGCGGACGTTTTTGGATGTCCTGCCGACGCGCTTGTTTACTTTTTCAGCGAATGAAGCTTTCTTCGTGAAATCCGATGCCTGTCTTCTTGCATAAAAGGCCGGCTTACGGGCTTTTGTCATGCTGCCGGTTGTGCCATACTGGTGTGAATTGCCGTAATATGGGCGACCGCTGTTTCTATAGGTGTTGTATGAGTTATAGTGTGTTCTGTAGATGGGTCCTGGCCCAAGAAAGTCGGAAAACATTCTATATTGACCATAATATACCCAGAAAGACCTGCCGTAGGAGTCGTGTCGCCATTGACCATACCTGGAATGACCAACATACTCGTAGCCTGGAGGCCCCTTGGAGCCACTCTCTTTGCCATTAAGCTTACTGAAAATCGTCATCCCAAGGAAGGGCAGATGTTCTTTAAAATACTTATTTGTAACCTCTTCCCATCCTGTTTCCCGTGGTTCATCCTCTCCCTCAATTACAATCTTGTACTTGTGATAATAGTTGTGGAAGAAATTTCCTTCTTCTTTCATGTCGCTGAGAATGATGGAATAGGTCAGGACTCCGCTTAATGTTCGTTTCAAAGTTTTAAGCGGTGTTTTCTTCTTGGAACAGCCAAGCGAGAAAATTAGGAAAAACGCCAGTAAAAACAAAAATAACCTTTTCATTTGTTAGACCCCTGCATGTTAATAAATTTTTTTATCGTAATGAAAAGAAAAGACCCGTCAATTGATTTTCATAAATTTTAAATTATCACAACCCCAAAAAAATGTCCACAAATTTGTCAATAAATGTTAGAAGCATGTAATATGTCCTCTTTTATAGCACATGATCTGTCCGGTCG
>JAOZSB010000357.1 GCA_029939895.1 Desulfobacterales bacterium | reverse complement strand
AAAATTACAGCACGTTGGGTGCTATTCTAAAAAGTTAAACGGGACACTACTGGTAGCATAGTTTTTTTTGGCGTGCAAGGATGATAAGGGCATAATTTGTAAAAAACACTAATAATAATTGCAACTAAAATTACACTTGACCTCTAAGTTTTAATCTTGGTAATATTTTTTTAAAACAAATTCAAATTTGCAAAAAAATGACCTTTGATTCATCATTATAATGACTAGAAATGCTGACACATGCAAGTAAAAGAAAAGATTGATGAAAATGGAAAATCGCAAAAAAATTATACTATGCAAATGCATCCATAATAACCTTTTGGATACAAAAAAGGTTGAAACCATTGAGTCGGATCTTACCAAAATCGATTGTCATGTTATTCTGGTTGACGATTTGTGCGGGGCAATCATAAATAAAAACAGCGACATACTCGATGCCATCAACTCCGATGCACAAACCGTCATCATGGCGTGCCCAAAAAGGGCCGTGGAATGGCTCCTGAAAAGTGCAGAAATAAATATTGATCTCAACAAGCCTGAATATATCAACCTGCATACTGCAAGCCCTGATGTTGTAAGCAATTTGAATTTGGGGGAAGTAATTGATTCTCAAAAACCTCCGCAGATCAATATTCAAAGCACGGACAACTGGGTTCCCTGGTTCCCGGTTCTTGATTTTGACAGGTGCACACATTGCAAACAGTGCATGAGCTTCTGCCTGTTCAAGGTTTATGAAGTTGATGCAGATGACAGGGTTGTTGTCAAAAATCCGCAAAACTGCAAAAACAATTGCCCGGCATGCGCAAGGATATGCCCGGAAATTGCAATCATGTTTCCAAAACTTAACGAATCCCCTATAAATGGCGATGTTGTAACAGCAGATGATGAAAGCAAAAACCTGCGCCTTGATCTGGATAAAATAAATGACGGCAATATGTATGATGCATTAAAGGCGAGGAATGCAAAAAACCGGGCAAAACTTTTGAAAAGAAGTAATATAGAAAAAGCACTTGAGGAAAGAAAAAAATGCGGCTGTGATCCTGGCAGCCCTTTTAAAATGGATATTTCATAACCTGAAAAGCAGTAAAAAAAAGGGGTGTTCATTGATAGTAAAGCTGGCCATGAGATTTTTAACCCAGACAGACTGCAAGGTTCTGTTCAAGTTTATTTACAACCTTGGAATCTGGGGCATGATAACGATTTTCAAATTTAACAGGAGAGTAAAATCAGGTGACTTTTTCCCTGCATTTTTTGTGATCTCGCTAACAAACTCATGCAACCTCTCCTGCCGGGGATGCTGGGTTTCAACCAAAGCACCCAAAACAGAAATTTCATATGAAACACTTTGCTCCATCATTGATGAGTGCAAAAGCAAGGGAACCAGGTTTTTCGGGCTTCTTGGCGGTGAACCGCTTTTATATCCACGGCTCATGGATGTTATAAAAAAATATCCAGAGTGCTATTTTCAAATTTTCACAAACGGAACCTTTATAACCGATGAGGTTGCAGCCGAGTTCAGGCGACTCGGCAACGTCACCCCGCTTATAAGCATAGAGGGGCTTGAAAAGGAATCCGACATCAGGCGGTGCGGAAGTAATGTTTTTGATTCCAGCATGAGCGGGCTTGAATCCTGCACAAATAATAAGCTGATAACAGGTGTTTGCGCCAGTATATGCAAAACCAATATTGATGAGCTTGTGTCCGATGAGTACATTGAAAGGCTGATCAAAAATAAGGTCAGCTATGTGTGGTACTACATTTATCGGCCAACCGGGGAAAACCCGGACCCGGAACTTGCCCTGAGCAAAGCAGAAATTCTCAGGCTGCGTGAATTTATCGTCAACGCCAGAATAAAACACGCCATCATTGTTGTAGATGCATACTGGGACGGCAATGGCAACGCTGTGTGCCCTGCTGCAATGGGACTCAGCCACCACATAAACAGTGCCGGGGATATTGAATTCTGTCCGCCAGTGCAGTTTGCGAAAAGCAACGTGAACAGGGACGGCTCCCTGTCTGAGATAATGAAAAATGACGAGTTTTTGTCAAACCTGCGAAAACTTGCAGCCAGTGAAACCAGGGGCTGTATACTGCTTGAAAACCCCGGGCTTCTGGAAAGCTACATGAAAAATGAAAATGCACTGGATTCAAGCCTGCGTGGCAGTTTTATGGCAGAACTGGCTTCAATGAAAAAGCACCCTGACCACCATATTCCAGGCAAAGAAATCAGGGAAAAGAGCCTTATGTATCGGTTTGCAAAAAAATTCTCCTTTTTTGGATTTGGCGCATATGGCTGATAAGATGAACATAGCAGACATGGCTTCCTGCGCAATTGAGTTTTTGACAGCCCCTTCAAAAAAAGGGATCATAGATTTTGCATTAAACAACCTGATGCCAGACGGCGGTTTTCGTGGAAGGGCAGGGCAGAGCGATCTTTACTACACTTTTTTTGGAGTTCAGTTGTTATCCATTTTATCAAAGGAAGCACTGCCGGAAGAGGTTTACAAATATCTCGAAGCAGTAAAAGAGCCGGAAAAATTTGACCTCATTCACCTGATCTGTTACTTGCGAACGGAAAATTTTTTAAAAACAAAAGCACAAAGCAGTAATGATATAGCAGGCCCTGTTGAAGGTTTCAGGGTCGCAGGCCGTGGATATTGTATAGAAAACAGCCATGAAAAAAAGGTTCAATCCAGTTCGATTTATGCCTCATTTCTTGCATATTCTACATACCGGGAATGCAGTATTGACCTGACAAAATCAGCAATTGATACCGCAGGCATTGTGGAGTGCATCGGCAGTCTCAAGTCAGCCGACGGCAGTTATGCAGAAGTTGCAGGCATGGAATCCGGCACGCTGACCGTTACAGGTGCAGCAGTGATGCTGCTCTATGACATCACCGGAAGGGTTGATGATGCAGCCGTGGCGTGGATCATTGACAGGCAGGCAAAGACAGGCGGGTTTTATGCATCAAAGGATGCATTTCTTCCTGATCTTGTTTCAAGTGCAGCAGCGGTTTTCTGTTTAAATCTGGTTAACCAAAAACACAATATAAACAAGAACATTCTCGACTTTGTAGAGTCGCTCATGCAGGCGGACAGCGGGTTTGGCGGAAACAACCAGGACTTTACCCCGGATGTGGAATATACCTTTTATGGATTATTAGTCATTGGAAGTTTTATGTTTTGACTAAATCAAAAAAATCATTTATTTTATGAAAAAAGTTTTACAAATAAATAAATTCTCAACCATTTTGGATAAATAATATAAATATTATGGATCAAGATTGTGACATACAATTTCAGGTTGAACCTGCAATCCACGTAGATATTGCACAATATATCGCAAGGGAGAACCCTGTTCCGCCCCTGTTGATGAAGGAACTTGACTTTCATGCGGAAAACTTTTCAAAACAAAATAACCTTGCAGAATCTGATCAAAAACTCATTAAAGTACTTCTAAACAACGAAGCATGGAAAAAAAATCTGTCATACATCCCCTATGACAGGCGGGTGCTGCTTCTGCCGATGTGCCTGCGCTCCCATGATAAATGCATTGCAAAACAGGACGAGTTCGGGCTGATCTGCCAGAACTGCGGAAACTGCAACCTGGGCAAAATTTAGGAAAAAGCCGAATCCCTCGGCTACATCGTCCTTATTGCAGAGGGCACAACGGTCGTGACAACCCTCATCCGCCAGGGCAGCATTGATTCTGTTATTGGCGTTTCATGCTTTACTACCCTTCAAAGAGCTTTTCCAGACATGATTTCAAAGGCCATACCTGGAATCGGGATACCCCTTTCCATCAGTGGCTGCAAGGATACAGAGGTTGATATTTCATGGCTCTATGATGTAATTGAGCTTAGGCCGGAAAACGGCGAACCCTTCAGGAATGCGTTTCCCAACATAAAAAAATTAATAGCATCATGGTTTGAAAATGAAAATCTGGTCAGTATTTTAAAGGATCACGAGCCAGGAGAACTTTCACCGGAAGATCAGCTTTTAAGCCGAGTGGAAAAAATTGCAGTTGATGTACTAACAGGTGGCGGAAAGAAGTACAGACCATATATTACAGCATCGGTTTACCAGGCATTGACGGGCTTGGACCCGGACAAATCCGACAACCTGAAAAAAATTGCAGTTGCAGTAGAATGCTTCCACAAGGCATCTTTAATCCATGATGATATTGAAGACATGGACGACAAGCGGTATGGCTTGCCGACACTTCATAAAACCCTTGGCATCCCGGAAGCACTTAATGCCGGAGATTTCCTGATAGGGCTTGGATACGGCCTGCTTTCCAGGGCAAAGACAGACCCTGCAATAACCGCAGGAATGCTCAGGGTTGCGGCAGAGGGCCACCAGACCCTTTCAACCGGGCAGGGACAGGAACTTCATATGCTGAAAAAAGATGACTTTCCATCCAGCCGGGAGCTTATCTCAATTTTTCAGAATAAGACAGCACCAGCCTTTGAAGTGGCTCTAAACCTCGGAGCAATCATGGCAAATGCAGATCCGATGCTTTGCGAAGTGTTGTCGGATTTCAGCAAAAACCTTGGCATAGCCTACCAGATCAAGGATGACATAGAAGATATTGAAGAGAAGATAAGTAAAAACGATATTGCATCATTAAAGTCTTCTATTCTTATTTCGCTGTCATTTGAAAAAAAATACCTGTCTTCATCGGATTTAAATCAAATAACCAAA
>JAOZSB010000058.1 GCA_029939895.1 Desulfobacterales bacterium | reverse complement strand
ATATTTTATTAGGATAGATTTATTGCCGTGAGCATTTTTTAGTAAAAATTTATAATATTAACATGTTAAAATATAAAATTTGCTTATATTGTCAATAAACTCTATGCTTATTATGCATTGTCTGTTTTCTATAATAGTAATATGGTAATAAGACAAATTGCAGTGCATGATTAAAATGTGTAAGTTGTGAAGATACTGCAAGTTAATTCCCTGGATCAATTTGTCTCTCCCCTTGAAATCGTAAAGCTATTTGACGGCAAATAGCTAAATTTTAAAAGCACTTAAATAATAAATTTGAGGCTTAGGAAAAATAAATTATTAGTAAAATTTGATGAAAATAAGAAAATTGCTCTTTATAAATTTACAAATGATCAGTCGCATATTACAGGTAAAGGATTTGATCCATCACTTGTTCCAGAATGCCAAAACAACGTTAAATACTTATTGGAAATGATTGAAGAAGTATTTCCTGAACATTACAAAATACTCAAAGAAAGTACCCAATAACCAACATTCCAGTACTCGTAAAACCTACAAAAATATTTTGTGACCTTGAATTAGTTGTCAAACTACATATGTAGTGTTAAGGTCAGGCATTAAAAATACTGTTTAACAAAATCAAACGGAGAAAATATGGAATACATAGACTGGTCGGAACTTTGATATTAAAAATCCACATCAATCCAAAAAAGCAAAGCAACATAGGAGTGAATAATTCTTAGGTTTAATGCTTGCGTCAATTTCAAAGACTGATAAATTGTTGACACAGTTGAGAGGGGAGTTGGTCTGATGGCAAAAGAGATTCAATTATTGCCAGCACAACGGCAGGTTCAGTTTGATACGGTTCTTAACCAGATACAACAGGCAAAACAACAGGCGTTTCAACAAGTCAACCAAGCACTTGTTAAGCTCTATTGGAATGTCGGCAAATATATTTCCGGGCAGGTTGTTCAAGGAGGATGGGGGAAAGGTATTGTTGAAGAACTGGCGGCCTTTATTACAATAAAAGAACCAGATATCAAGGGTTTTTTAGCCAGAAATATTTGGACGATGAAGCAGTTTTTATGAGTTATTCCAACAAAATGAAAAACTGCCACCACTGGTGGCAGAATTAAGCTGGACACATAATCGTAGAATTATGACACTGAAAACTCCAGAAGAGCGTGAATTTTATCTTATGCTTTGTAATCAAAATAGACTCACTAAAAGAGAGCTGGAAAGGGCTATTAACACAAGCTCCTATGAACGCACAATGCTGGCGGATCACAACGTATCAGAAATAATAAAGCAACTGCCACAGACAACAACAGGAATATGCAAGGATAGTTATATTTTTGAGTTCTTAGACTTACCTGTGCCACACAAAGAAAAAGACCTGCCACAAGCACTGATTGATTCACTTAAAGATTTTATTTTAGAATTAGGCGTTGGTTTTACTTTTATTGGACAAAAATACCGTTTGCAGGTGGGAACAGATGACTTTTTTATTGATTTGCTTTTTTTCCATCGGAACCTGCAATGTTTAGTCGCATTTGAGTTGAAAAATAACAAGTTTAAGCCCGAACATTTAGGGCAGCTTGAATTTTATCTTGAAGCATTAGACCAGGATGTAAAACTACCCAATGAAAACCCCAGCATAGGTGTTCTCCTGTGCCGTGAAAAAAACGATGAGGTAGTAAAGTATGCATTAAATCGTTCCTTAAGCCCCACCGTAATTGCCGATTACGAAACAAAACTTATCCCCAAAGAACTGTTGCGTAATAAATTGAATGAGATCTATGCACTTCTTGAAAATTCTTAAAAAAAGCAGTATGGATAATCATCTCGCTGTTGTTTTGTTTATTTCATAAGCTATCCACATGGATAAACGTTAGATAAAAAATTCACTTAAACATTTAAATTTATAAGGAAAATAAAATGCAATACATAGACCTTAGCGTTACGCTTGAAAATGATAAGAGCTGGGCACCGTGGTGGGCCAGGAACAAGGTTAAGTACCAGGGACACAGGTTTGGTGTGGTTGCGGTGGGACTGCTGCTTAAGCTGGCTCCCAAGTACCTCAAAAGCGGTCTGGGGTGGGCTAACGAGGAGATTATAATGTCGAGCCACGGCACAACTCATTTGGATGCGCCCTGGCACTATGCACCGGAATGCGGGGGCAAGCCTGCAAAGACCATTGACGAAATTCCTCTTGAATGGTGCTTTTCCGATGGAATTGTTATTGACATGCGTCATAAGGGTGACAAAGAGGCGATAACTGCACAGGATCTGGAAGAGGCCCTTGGAAAGACAGGGGCTGAGATAAAGCCAGGGGATATTGTGCTTATAATGACTGGCAGCGATAAAATGTTAGGTACGCCAGAGTATTTCACAAAAGGCACCGGCATGACAGCCGATGCGACCAAATGCTTGATAAATAAAGGCGTAAAGGTCATGGGCATTGATGCCTGGGGCTGGGATCGTCCATTGCCGTTTCTGGCGGCAGAGGCAAAAAGAACAGGCAACAGGGAGCTTTTCTGGGAAGCGCATTATGTGGGCATGGACATGGAATACTGTCATCTGGAAAGGCTGACAAACCTTGATAAGCTGCCATCGCAGGGCTTCAAAGTTGCTTGTTTTCCCGTGAAAATTAAAAAAGCATCAGCAGGCCCTGCTCGGGTTGTTGCTATGATTGATGATTAGATAAGACTTTCGGACATGGGGATTTTTTTGTACAGGGAATGAAAAAGACGTAGACAGTTCAGGCAGTAGAGCATTTCATAAAAAAAATAGAGCCGGGGATTAAAAAAACTTTTCAATCCCTGGCTTGATTTTTTAATAAAGCTCGTCCCCAAGTGCTTCAGGGTCTTCGGTGTTGTACATGAGGATATTTTTTAAATGTGTGAAGCTGTCAATGTCAATTGATTCGAATTTGACTCCAATTCCAGAGTCGTCTTTTCTTACAACTTTGCCCTTCATATTCAGGGTGACATCCTCGGTGGTGCCTGTCAGGTGGAGTTCTACATCGCACAGGGTGTCCATGGGGACATCTTCAGCGGTCTGAACATGCAGCCCCTTGAGGCTGAGGTCGTCGGAGTTGGCTTCTGCTTTAATTGTGAAATCGTCAGATTTGAGAACGACATTGGTCTTGAAATTGACCCTCGTGTTTCTTCTTTTTTCCATATTTCTATTATCCTCCCAGTCCCTTTATATTTTTTAAAGAAGTTTTTTCATTAGTTAATGCTGATTGTCATTTATCAAATAAACAAAAAAGCTCCAAGAAAATTTCTATTTTTAATTAAAAAAAAGAGCTGAGATGTTTTAAATTCCAGTGTTCTTTTGTGTTTTTACCCGTTTGTTTATCAAATTTTCATAGCTTAATAATTCATCATAACAAAGAATGAAAAAAAATCAAAGGAATTAAACCACCTGAAATTAAATTAACCCGTCAATGAATAGTTCCAGGATCAAATACCCCGCATAATTTGTTTTATTTTTTTAGCGATCATATCCAGAGGAACGCTTTCATCTGATAAATTATTTTCATCGACTGCCCGTGGCATCCCATAGACAACGCATGTTTCAGCAGATTGAGTTATGCAGTAGCAACCCTTTTCCCTCAATGCAATCACACCTTTTTTTCCATCGTTACCCATGCCTGTCATTATTATGGCAAGGACTCTTGAGCCGTAAATCTGGGGCAGGGACCTGAAGAGTACGTCTGCAGCAGGCCTGACGCTGTTTTCTGGCGGGTCAAGATTCAGTTTTATTATGCCGGTTTCTGAACCCCCGGCCACATCAGGTATAACGACCATATGGTTGCCGCCGGGCGCTATGTAGACTACATTTGGCTTTGGGATTTCGCCATCCTCAGCCTCCTTGACCGTAAGTTCTGACTTTGCATCAAGGCTTGATGCCAATGAAGCTGTCAACAATGGGGGCATGTGCTGAACCATTAGTATCGGGACATCCAGGTCCGCAGGAAGTTGTGGAATAACCTCTCCAAGGGCATTTGGGCCACCCGTTGAAACGCCGATTGTGATTACATCAATCCTTGCTGGCCTTACGCTGGTTCTACGGTTTACAGGATGTACTGATCGAGGTGACACTTGAGGTACTTTAAGGGGTAGCTCTGAAATCATTTCAAATGTCACTCCAGGTTTTTTTGAGGCCGGGCGGGGCTTCTCTGCCATGTGCAGGTTTCTTCTGGAGCGAACAAGTCCTACTATTGTAAGCATCTGGAGCCGGAATTCCCGAATATCCTTTTCATCGGAAGACATCAGCTTGGGAATATATTCGATTGCACCCGCATTAAGCATCTTCGAGACCGGGGCAGAGTCCCCATCGTAAGTACTGCTCATTATTACTACTTCAACACCCGAACTCGCTTTCATAGCTTTTAAGGTTTCAAGGCTTTTATCCACTGGCATTTCAAGGTCACAAAGCACAAGGTCTGGCTGAAGTCTCTTCACTTTTGAAATAAGCAGCGCACCATTTGATGAAGTGCCTATTACCTTTGCACCAGAAATGCTGTCTACGACTTTGGAAATCAACTTTCTGTCAACTCCGCTGTCATCCCCAATTATTATTAGCAAGCCGTCATTCAAAGTTATTATCCTTTTGTTCGCTGTAATTACCTTGTTTGCATTATCTGGCTGTATTTATTTTAGCCTGTAATAGGTTGCTCCATGTTCGGTAATTGCTTCAAAATCGCTGGAAAAGCTGGTGATAGTCTCTCCAGTTCCTAAAAAAAGGCATCCATTTGGTTTAAGGAGCTTTTTTATCCTTTCAAATAACGTTTTCTTAAAGTCAGTAGAAAAATATATAATCACGTTTCTTAAAAAAATAATATCAAAAGGCCCAATAATTCCAATGGGCGGGTCCTTGAGGTTGAATTCCTTGAAATCAATCATTGATTTGACATTGTCGTTCACTGACCATTTTTCGCCCTGCTTTGCAAAAAATTTTGCCTGAAAATCCGTTGACAGCCCCCGGCTGACAGCCAGTGAATCATATTCCCCAAGTTTTGCAATGCTCAGTGCGCTTGGAGATATGTCAGATGCAAGAATTTTGACATTACTTTTAGACAGGTTGGATTCAAGGGCAGAGATAGCTATTGAATAGGGTTCCTGGCCCGTAGAACAAACCGCTGACCAGATGTCAATTTTTGATCTGCTCCCAGCTTTTATTTCACCGGAAAGGGTGGTAAACAGCGAGTCTGAAAGCACCCGGAATGGTTTTGTATCTCTAAACCACAGGGTTTCATTCGTTGTCATTGCATCTATTACCTTTGCCTTGAGTGGTCTGGCTACAGATGGATTTTCCAATAATTTATAAAAATCATTAAAAGAATAGCACCCAGCCTCGGAAACTATTGCAGAAAGCCTTGTCTCCACAAGGTATTTTTTTGTATCAGCAAGATATATCCCGCACTCATCATGGATAAAATCCCTGAACAACACAAATTCTTTATTTGTAGCGCGGATCATCATTTTTTACTGCCTCCAGACTTACTTACTTTCAAAATCTCTACAATCCTTTTTGCAATACTTCTAAGGGGAACTACTTCATCTGACATCCCTGCATCATCAACCATCTTTGGCATCCCGTACACAGCGCAAGTTTCTGCCGATTGGGTAATGCAGTAACATGCCTTTTCTTTAAGTTTTGAAACTCCCATCAAACCATCGTTGCCCATTCCGGTCATCACGACTGCCAGAACAGGGCCGCCAATATATTGAGCCAGTGATGCATACATTACATCTGCCGAAGGCCTCACGTTATTAACCGGTGGGTCCTGATTGATAACTATTACCAGTTTTCCTTGATCATCTTTTTTAATAGCCATATGCTCGCCACCTGGGGCAAGGTACACCTTTCCAGGAAGCACAAGCTCGCCATCAACAGCCGCATGTATTACTATTTTTGACTTCTTGGCAATCCTTTTAACTAAATTTGGAGTCGCAAAATCTGGCAAATGCTGCACAAGCAGCACTGGAACTTCCATGACTGCCGGAAGATATGGGATTACTTCCATTAAAGCATCCGGCCCCCCGGAAGAGATCGCAATGGCTACTGCTTTTATCCCTCTGGGTATTACTGCATTTGGTTTTTTTCCCAGCGGAATATTTTTGCCTGAAACTGGTTTTGGCGAAGCTATCGCTTTTCGGCCAGTTGTTTTAAGTGTACGCCTGCGAATAATTGATTTTGCTACTGCCCTGATACTGCTGCTGAATTGCTGTATTGAAGCTACCTGGCCAAGGTCAGGCTTTTGTATAAAGTGTGATGCACCAAGTTTCAAGTATGACTTCTTTGAGCCTGGTTCGGTCTTCTTGCTTAATATGACAATCTGAATTTCAGGAAACTGATTTGCAATTTCTGTGATACCTGTTTCCCTGTTGTTTTCAAACAGACTCCTTGAAAGAAAAACAATATCTGGCTCTTTCTTTTTTAATATATCAATTAAAGCTTTCTCATCCTTACAAGCACCCACGAGCAGCATATTTTTTAAATCTTCTACTACAGTGGTTAGGAAGTTCAAGCTACTGATATTTTCGTCTGCAATTACTACATTTACATTTTCATCCATATATGTTCCAAATCCATTCGACAGGCCTGCATTTTTATGGAGAAGAATTAGTTCACTGATTATTTGCTTTATATGCAAGAATTTTTTCAGCGGAAAGTATCACCAGAAGCTCATCTTCAAGTTTTACAACACCCTCAATAAGCTCTTCGTCAATCCCTCCCATGTTAGCAGGTGGAGGCTCAATTCCTTCATCATGAGTATCCACAACATCACCTATGCTGTCCACAAGAAGACCGACAGTATCATGCTTGAGTATAATATTATGGCTGTCAATGGTAATTTCCCTTGAAGGCAGATTTAGCCTTACACCAAGATCGAACACTGTAACCGTTTGTCCCCGGAGGTTCACAAGGCCCCTGACATAGGCCGGGGAGTGCTGGACGGGTGTCATGTCAAGGACACGGTTTATCTCCCTTACATGGAGAATGTTAATGCCTATGAGATTATTTTCTATCCTGAATGTTACAAATTGGATTAAAGCCATCTTTGAAAAAAACTCCTGGTAAACTTAGATTTTTAACGAAGCATTTTTGCTAATGTTCATCGTCACCCATTCTTATAATCTTTTCAGGCGACACCTCACCATGTTGAGACATTGCAGCAATATCCGGCATGGGCAATTTTGATTGTAATGACTGCTTCTCAAAAAGATCAAGAACTTCATAGGGATTGAGGAACAGAGTAAGCTGGTCACCAACAAATGATGAGCCGTGTAGCCCTTTGGGTGTTGCATCGGTCTTGTGAACATTGACTTCCGTTTCCACAGTGTCAAGAATTCTGGAAACCATAATTCCACCGAGTGTATCAGAATTTTTTGGGATTATTACATACAGTTCCAGAGGGTTTTTGGGAAAAGAGCTAACCGGCAGCACGTTTTCAAGGTAAATCAGGGGCAGTTCCTGGTCCCTGTAATTGATATAGTGTCTGGAACCAACCCTGTGAATATCAGTTGGCTCGATTTTTTCCAGCCTGGAAATGTATTTCAGGGGCAGGGCAAAGAATTCGGTGTATGCATTGTTGAAAATGAGAAGGGACTGCCTTCTGTTCATTGCATCACTCTCCATCTGGGCCTCTTCCTCAAGCCTCCGTTTTTCTTCTGTCTGTATTTCAGTAAACTTGAGCTTCGCAAAATCAGCTATTCCAGAAGCATCAAGAATCATGGCAACCTTGCCATCACCCATGATTGTTGCTCCGGAAAAGCACTTGGTATCACTTATATGTGCAGACAACGGCTTTACTACGATTTCTTCATTATCAAAAAGCTCGTCTACAATCAGCCCGAAACTATTACCGCCCATTTTTAAAACCACTACGTTAATGTCTTGTATTTTTTTAGCTACTGGTTCATCGTCAGTGTCGTTGTTGGAGAGGATGGAAAATACCTTTCTGGAGCTATCCTGTAAATCGAGAATTGCAGACAGGCTAACCAAAGGAAGGAGCCGTTCTCTGAGCCTCAGCACAAGAGAGTCGCCAATTTTTTCTATTCTGCTTTCCACATCCATTGCTTTCACCCTCACGAGTTCCTGCACATTTACCTGGGGTATAGCATATTTTCTTAGGGATGCTCCAACTATCAAAGAGGGTATAATCGCCAGGGTAAGGGGCAGCCTGATTCTGATATAGGTGCCTTCACCCATCATGCTCTCTATCTCCAGATTGCCACCCATTTTTTCTATGTTGGTTTTAACCACGTCCATACCGACACCTCTGCCTGAAACACCAGTAATCTTATCTGCGGTGGAAAATCCAGGGAGGAGGATCAGATTTATTTTTTCAGAATCATTGAGGTTTGCGGCTTTTTCCGGGGTAATGGCACCAATTGAGATGGCTTTCGCCACCAGTTTTTCTGGGTCAATTCCATTGCCATCGTCAAGTACCATGATATTGACCTGACCGCCTTCGTGGAAGGCTCTAATCTGCACTTGCCCTGACTCAGGCTTGTTAATCTTGAGTCTATCTGCTGGAAGTTCAAGGCCGTGATCCATGCTGTTGCGTACCAGGTGGGTGAGGGGATCAGACAATCCCTCCAGGATAGTTTTATCAATTTCAACTTCATTTCCTTCAATCAGCAGTTTAACTTTTTTATTGAGCTGCCTTGAAAGGTCCCTTACCACCCGTGGAAACTTGTTGAAAAGTGTACCCACAGCCTGCATCCTCATCTGCATGATCTCTTCCTGGATCTCGCTTGTTACGCTATCCACGTTCTGCATGACTGTCCCAAGCTTGGGGTTTTTGAATACAATTTCTGCCAGCTCTTGCCTTAGCTGATTTCTGCCCAGGACAAGTTCTCCAGCAAGGTTCATTAGCCTGTCGATAAGGTTTACGTTGACGCGAATTGTTTCGGGCATGGCAGGTTTGGCAGCGGCTGCACCACTGGAAGGCTGTAAGCTTTTAGTTGCAGATGCCTGTGGTTGCGCTGGAACAGGGGGCGGGGGTGATTTCTTATTTGCGTTTTCCTGTGTTGCTGCTTGAGACGCATGGGGGACTGGCAATTGTTTTTCGTCGGGTGTATCAGCAGAGTTGGCATGTGTGAGGTTTTCATGCTGGTTTGATTTTATTTTTTTCAGCATGGCTCGAATCTCATCAATTCCGCTCAGCAGAGCATCGACACTTTCTGGAACAGCCTCCTTTTTGCCGTCCTTGATATCAGCAATAATATCCTCAAGGGAAAAGCTCAGCAGGGCGAGTTCATCGAATCCAAAAAAGCTGGTAACTCCTTTTCTTGTGTGTATGGCTCTGAATATATTTGCAATACTGTCGTGGGACACCTCAGTTCCTTCATGCTTAAGGGAGACGAGGTCCATTTCAATAGCTTCCAGGCTTTTTTGGCCTTCAAGGACAACTTCATTTAATGTCTCTTCTTCCAGGGTGAGGCTGACTTTTTCAGAAATAGTCATTTTCTCGGAAGAAGTACTTTTTTGTGGCGGCATGTCTGGTTCTGCTGCCTCTTTTTGAGGTAGGGGATTTTCTTCAGAAGGAGTGGCAGGTTCCGCATCTTCATTGAGTATTTTGTTGAGTTTATCAAGCTCAAAGTCAATGGGTAATGAGTTGCTTGCAGTTATATCATTAAGCATGGTTCTGACAATGTCGATCCCTTCAAAAAGAGCATCTATGGCATCATGGTCAGGAACCATCTCTTTGTTTCTGTACTTCATGAGTATGTTTTCCATAGCATGCGCTATGGTTGAAAGTGATTTGAAACCAAGGAATCCAGAAGAACCTTTTATGCTGTGAATTGCCCTGAATATTCCATTGATGGTTTCAGGAGAAGCATCAGCTCCCTGTTCCTCAAGGGCCAGAAAGTCAGGCTCAATAGATTCAAGGTGGTCAAGGCTTTCAGATAAGAATTCATTGACTACATTTTCATCAAATATTTCGTTCATATTATTCCAATCAGCTAATTGTGACAGTTTTGTATCGCAAAGCCAGAATGTAGCCACAGAGACAGATTTTAGTAATTAATTTTATATATCTTAAAGCAGAAAAAGTGTCAAAGAAAAAGCTCGTAATTTTTATATGTTACTATTATTTAATAGTTCATCAATTTGCGAGAATTTACCATTTTATTGATGATTTGTTTCATTTTATTTAGTATTATTCTCAGGCAAATTTCATCTGTAAAGTCCTATTTAGCAAGGGTTTTGTAAAACGCCTGCACCTGTTGCCTGGTATCATCAACACCTCCGGAGTTATCTACTACAATGGAGGCCATCTGTTTTTTATCTTCAATTGAAAGCTGAGAGGCAATCCTGGCCCTTGCCTGGTCAGGTGCAAGATTGTCCCTTTTTATCAGCCGTTCGAGTTGAATTTCCTTTGGAGTATATACCACGATTACTGCATCCAGATCCTTATCCATTTTGGTTTCGAACAACAGGGGAACGTCAAGTATTACTACTTTATGGGTTCTTCCGGCAGTATTTTTCTCCTGTTCCATCGCCTTGAATACATGGGGGTGGACAATGCTGTTCAATACAGCTTTTTTTGAAGAATCATTAAATATTACTTCCCCAAGGGTATCCCTGTTTATGCTTTTGTCTTCAAGAAGAATGTCATTCCCAAATTCACGGAGGATTGCCTCCCATGCAGGCTCACCCTTTTCCACAACACGCTTTGCTATTGCGTCTGCATCAACTATATATGCCCCTAACTCTCTGAAATAGTTTGAGACCGTTGACTTGCCAGATGCAATTCCACCGGTAAGCCCGACAGTTACAAATGTCATTTAGCTGCTCCAAAATTGTTTTTTTATCAAAATAAATAATCTGGCACACTATCGAGCAGGCATAGATTTGCCTGCTGCTTTGCCTTGCCCTTTACGCTGTCAATTTCATTTAAATTAAATTCTATGCCATTTGGATGGCTAAAGTCAAGCAAATGCAATGCGTTGGGCAAAACAGATCGTGGCATTCGCTGCTTGACTTTGGGTTGAACCAGTGGCAAGCTGATATTTGGTTGGGCACAAAAATAAAAATTTAACTGCTTAACCCTGAAAAAAAGTAGCTTATATCTACCTGATATTAGAACAAAAAATATTTAAAATAGGATAGTCAGCAAGCAATGGCTGATTATAAAATGGAATTATGATTGGCATAAAAATTAATAAATTGCCTGAGCTTGAGAATCCAGTGCTGATTGCTGGATTCAATGGCTGGGGTAATGCTCTTGATATTTCAAAATCGACTGTTGAGCACCTTGTGAACGTTTTTAGTGCAGAGCCATTTGCAACGATAGACTGTGATGAATTTTTCAGATATGATGATGTAAGGCCCGTGGTTAACATCCTGGGAGGCAAGCTGAAGTCCTTTTCTCCGCCTGGAGGTACCTTTTATTTTGCAAAAACTCCAGAAGGTGAGTCAGACCTTATAATTCTGGTTTCCCATGAGCCGAACTACAAGTGGCAAATGTTTACAGACAGCTTGTTCAGCCTTGCCGAAAGCCTCAAGGCATCTATGGTAATAACCCTTGGGAGCATGTTCGACAACGTACTCCACACAGACAGAGTTATTTCCGGCATAGCATCCAGTGATGAGCTTATAGAGGTTTTAAAAAGAAAAAAAATTACCCCTGTCTTCTATCAGGGTCCATCTGCAATACACGCCATGATACAGACCGAAGGTGAGAAAAAGGGGGTTCCCTGTCTCAGCCTTTGGGCGCATTCACCCTATTATGTTCAAGGGTTTATTCATTATGGTTTGCTGTCAGGCATGTCCAGAGTCCTTGGAGATATTTGCGGATTTGCTATTGATACAGATGAGCTTGAGGAAAGCTGGCTTGATATGGAAGATAACATCCAGAAAGTTATTGATGATGACCCGGATCTTACTGCCCTTATAAGTCGCTTCATGGAATCGAAAACAGTAACCGCCAGGAAGAACCTTAAACAAACGATAAACCCCGATGATAAGGTGATAGACCTTACGGAATTTCTGCGATCGGACTGATAATTTGTAAGCAGGTTTTTTACTTCTTTTTTTTATCCAACGTCATTTTGACTTTTCATTTCTGGCTGGATAAAGTCTTTGGACCTTGCTTTTATCTTTACTATTTTGGGCCTGTAGGCATCATTGTTTGCCAATTTGTTGCTGATGAAACGGATAACAAAAAAGGAGATGCCGAACAATAAAAAGCCGAGTAGCGGTGACATGACCTGGGGGTTGAAACCGTATTGCGGGGCGTAGTTTTCGCCAATTACCCCTCCGGCTATCAAGCATAGAATCGGAAAAATGTAGAGCATAAAAGATAGCTTCAAAAGGGAGCCGGTCTTAAAGCCTATTACGACCCTGTCGCCGGTTTCTGCTCCCAGTGTGTTGATTGCTTCAACATCCATCTCCTTGCCGCCACCCATTGCGTTACAGCTACCACGGGATCCGCAGGACTTGCAGGCTGCGGTTTTAACGGTGGTGATCCAGGCTACATCTTTTTCGGTTTTCCTTATTATTCCTTCTTCTTTTTGCATTTGCTTACCTGTTTTTTAATTTTTGTTCTGATACTGTTGTTTCATCCAGGGGGAACAAAGGAGTGCGTGAAAATGATGAGTGGTTGTACACCCTGAATCGAACCAGCATATCAACGAGCTTTGAAGTGAACGGGGTCGATCCGCGACACAGACTGGTTCACTTATCGCTGCTTCCTTCCGGACCTGACGAGGTTCATGACAGTCTGTTACGCGGCGGCCGTTCATCAAAGACCCGCACGATAATGCAAAGCCCTCAAAAGGGTAATTCAGTCCCGCATAAGCGGATTTCGGGTACAGGGCACCGCTAACGCCCCACCTAGTACAACCGAAACATCTATAGTACGCTGTTTTGTAGATTTCAAGGATAAATTTATTTTTTTTAAAATCAGCCTCATTGACAGGTCTGTCAGGTACTGTTATGAGTTATTCAGGGCCGGGGAGTGCCTCTCCGGGTTTTTCTCGCCCAAAGCCCCTGTTTTTTTCCCATAACCAGGCTTCTTCCGAAAACCGGGGCTTTTTCCTTCTCAAGCATAATGACAAATCAATACTCAACATAAAATCAGTTCTGCATGAATCCTGTTTTTTGCTGCATTTTCTTTGGTCGCACTTGACATGACGTAATTCATTCCATATTATTTGGTAATTGATTCACTGTGATTTAAACATTTAAAATAAAGTGAAGAAAAAATGGAATGGACAAATGAAGCTGAAGAAGCAGTCGGAAAAGCACCGTTTTTCGTTCGCAAGAAGATAAGAAAACGTGTAGAAAAAGAAGCCAGCCAGGCTGGCAAGACAATAGTAACCATAACCGATGTAAAGGCCACCCAGAAGCGGTTCATGATGAACATGGAGTCTGAGGTTAAAGGCTACAGCCTGGAGGCATGCTTTGGCTCCGGGGGCTGCCCCAATCGTATTATGGGGCTGGAAACACTGATGGGCCGGATTGAAACGGTTTTAAAGGATGCCAAACTTTTTGATTACCTGAAATCCAGGATAAACGGGCCTTTAAAGTTCCATCACGAGTTCAACGTAACAATGGCTGACTGTCCCAATGCCTGCTCAAGACCCCAGATAAAGGACATCGGGATAATAGCTGCTGACGTTCCAATGCTAACAGATGATGAATGCAGCCATTGCGGAGAATGCGTAACCAGTTGCAGGGAACACGGCATCACTCTCACTGATGACGATGACCGCCCATCCATAGACTTTTCCCAGTGCGTCATGTGCGGAGCCTGCATAAGGGCCTGCCCCACAGGAACCATAGCCACCGATAAAAAAGGACTCCGAATTCTGCTGGGCGGCAAGCTAGGCCGCAGACCCACTCTGGGAAAGGAGTTGCCGGGAGTTTTTTCGGAAGATGAAACTGTAGAAATCGTCAAGAAATGCCTAGAACATTACAAAACCAACTCTAACCCTGGAGAACGCTTTGGCGCGCTTCTACAGCGGATTGGCTCGGATTTTTTGTAGGATTTATTTTTTGCAAAAGAGTGTGACTGAATAATACAGACACTTTTTTCTGCATTTTGAAGAACAACAAAACCCCGGCAGTGCTCTAAATTTAAAGCACGACCGGGGTTTATGTAAATTATTATGCAGAAGTGAATTTACGGATAGTTATGAAGCCTTTGGTGCATCATTTACGCCCTCAGATGCGGTATCAGCTTCCTGGACTTTTTTGGGTTCTGCTGGCGGTTCATTCTTTGCTTCTGTTACTCCGCTCTTGAAATTTTTGATGGCCTTTCCCATACCAGATCCGATTTCAGGGAGCCTTCTTGCACCAAAAACAATCAGTATTATTAAAAATATTACTATAAGTTCGGGCATTCCTATTCCAAACATCTTAAAACCTCCGTGTGCAATTATTTAATATGGACTTTTTGTTAAGCCGTTTGAATCTAAAATATAACACCTGCTCCGGCTGGTGTCAATCACTATAAATTCGCCTTTGCATCATGGAGGGTGGTGAAATCTACGAGATTTGCTTGCCAAATCCTTATATTCCAAAAAATAAAATCATAGAATTATAAATATCATTTGGTTTACTCAGGTGGTATTCGATGTTCTGTGTTGATAGCTTCTGGCGTTTGATCAACAAATTGTACCTCCTGGTCTTTATTGTGCTGATCATGGTAATTACCATAAGGCATAGTAGATAATGCCCTATAATTGGCTTGCTGAGCATATGGGACATAATCTGCCATTGCGGTAATTATGGCAGTGGCAACAATTTTTATAGCTAAACCAGCTATCCCTCCCCCTGAATAATTGCCTGACAAGTCAACCTCGACTGTTCCCGTGTATTCCCATAATGCTTGGTCAGATGTAGTGGACTTTAATTTGCAATCGATAGAGACAGTTAGTATTGATGCTAATACCATATAGCTTAAGTCCCACTGTTTGATGGTTGTAAATAAAACAGCATCGGCTCCAAAGTATTCGTTAAACTTTGATAGTGGGATATTGGCTAAAAGTTCAGCATCATAAACCCCCTCCATTTTGAGAATTTCTGCTATGATTGTGTATGGAAATGTGTAATAGCCAGAAAACGCCAGCGGTTCTTGAATAGTAGTTGAATAATATTCTTTTGCATCTGCGGCAGTTGATTCATTGATAGGTGGCAGTATTAGAATTGATACTGGGTTTTCTTCATACATCAATGGAAATTCCGCCAATTTCGTACTCATCTTTGGCGCACAAGCGGTCATGAGTGGAACTATTAAAATGCAAAAAAGTAAATATATTAAATTTTTCAATTAAATCACCTTTTATTTTGATCGGAGGTTTCACCTTCTGAATCTGAATTGTTTCTTGACTTTGCACTTTGTATTAGCCTTTCCATCAAATGCTTAGATTCTGGGTAGAGTTGAGATTCTGCTTGAAAAAGCTCAATGGCTTTCTTTGAGTTATTCGCTTTTAAATTAATGTAGCCTAACTCAGCATAAATTCCTGGTGGAACAGGTAGGCTTAGTACTTCTGATTTGGATAGGATCTTTTCCAGTTCCTGCTTGTGATTAAAAAGAGCTTCTTCAGTTTGGTTTTTTACCAAGGAATATAAAGTTTGAGAATAATCGCCAAAATAGTACATTTTATGGGGGAGGGCGCATCCAGCAAAACAAATGCTAACGATAAACGCAATAGGCAAAAGTATTTTTCTTTTCATGGTATTTGTATCTCCTTGGTAATTCCGCTTCCCAACAATACATTTCTGTTGACAACCTCTTTGCCTGATTTTTTCACAACTATTGAGTGTCTCCCCGGAGATATTTTATAATGAACTGGATTAGAACCACTGCTATTGTTTAAACTTATGGGGGCAAGGTCATCGATATAAACTAACGCATCTTGGGTGTTCCCAGTGAACCAAAGGGTGCTTTTTGATTCTTTCAGCACAACACCTTCATGGAGTCCACAGCCTCCGCATAGCATTAGAAGAGCTAACCCTAAGTAAATGATATTTCTAAATAGCATAACGATCTCTTTCCTTATTTAGTTTTGTTGAATAAACAAATTCTCGAATTTTTTTAAAGTAATGTATTTTGAAAAGTCGCCCTCATAAATATCGCACAATGTAACTTCTGATTCTGGAGTGTCACCCACAGGCATAACAGCTTTTATTTTACCAATTTGCACGCCAGGTAGGGTGATGATCATATTGGTCTGAGGGTTTTTTACTTTTTTTCCTTCTTTAATTACTTTAAAGATATCTCCGCTGTTAATATTTTGCGATTTACCTCCGGCTATAATAAATTTGCCATCTTCAAATCCTAAGATATAACTTCTCCAAGGCCGATCAAGAAGGTTCTCAATGATATTAGAAGCCAAATTTGTAATTGCTGCGTCTAATGCTTTGTCGTTTATTGCTGAATCATACCCAGCTCGTTCTCCGACACCAAAAATTGAACCAGATTCTGAAAAAGCTTCCCCTTCACCTTCCTCGGAGTATAGTATTTGCCCAGTACGCACTTCAATTAATCTAAGGTGCACTTTCGCAAAAGCAATTTGACGTTTTGTGCGGCTGAATAAACCAACGTTCCCTTGATCTCTACGCCCAAACTCTGATACAGAACCGATAATTAGGTAATCAGCCATGTTTTTTAGCGGCTCATAATTTTCCATATTTAATTCTTTGGAAATCTTGTCAAGATCAGCCCTTTCGAGAAGGATGAATTTTTCAGTTTCCACAAGTTTTGAAGATAGAATATCAACAGCTTGTTTTCCAATTCGGTCATTATTTTTGTCAATAAAGAAACTTTGACCATATTTGGTTTCATTGGTAAATCGAGCAATAGCAACTTTTCTCTTAAGGCCTTTTTTTTTGCTAATATTTGCCTTATCGTGTTGGACAGTTTGGCTAATTTGAGGCTTCTCGGCAACTGATTTAATTTCGGTTTTGTCAACCGTTGCACAAGAAGGCAATAATGCCATTGTTGAAATTAGACTAAATAACGTAAAATATATTTTTTTCACGCTGTTTTCTCCTTTTATATTGTAATTATTCAGTAGTGTCCCGTTTAACTTTTTAGAATAGCACCCAACGTGCTGTAATTT